>NZ_CP110257.1:607857-911785 GCF_026013905.1 Schlegelella aquatica | reverse complement strand
TTTCCGGTGCGCTTGGCTTCGTACAGAGCCTCGTCGGCCCGCTCGAGCGCCTCTTCCAGGCGCTCGCCGGGTCGGTAGAGCGTGACGCCTGCGGAGAAGGTGATGAACACCTGGCGTTCCTCGTGCATGAAGAACTGGGCCGTGAGCGTGCGCTGCAGACGGGTGAGCACCACCTGCGCCTCCTCGGCGGTGGTGTCGGGCAGCAGCACGACGAACTCCTCGCCGCCATAGCGGGCCACCGTGTCCATCGGCCGCAGGGCCTGCTTGACGTGATGCGCGAGGAACTTGAGCGCTTCGTCGCCGGTCTGGTGGCCGAGGCTGTCGTTGAGCTTCTTGAAGTTGTCGATGTCCAGCAGCCCCACGGACAGGGGCTGCCCGCTGCGCTCGGTACGCGATTGCTCCGCCTCGAACGCCTGGATCAGGCCCCGCCGGTTGGCGATCTGGGTCAGCGGGTCGGTGGCCACCTCGGTCGACAGGCGCTGCAACTCGGCTTCGAGCTCGCGCACGCGCTCGTCGAGTTGGCGCGCCTGCGCCTGCTCGCGCACGAGCCGCTGCTGCGCCTGCCCCACTTGGGCCTGCACCGTGCGGGCCTCTTCCACCAGCTCTTTGACCACGCCGGCCAGGCTTTCCAGCGATTCGGCCTGCTCGATGACGGTCGCGTAGCGTCCGACGTTGTCGTGGAAGCGCCCGGTGTCGGCGCTGAGCGTCTGGATCTCCTCCAGCATGGTGTTGATCACCTGCTTCAGAGCGTCGCGGGCGCGCTCGCGCTGCTGCTTGAGTTCGCGCTGCTGGCTGCGGGTGGCGTGCAGCAAGTGGTTGACGCTGCGCACGGTGCGTGCGGTCAGTCCCTCCTCCAGGCGGGCCCGCATCAACTGGCATTGCCCCTGCACCCAGCTGCCCTCCTCGGTCAGATCGCTCAAGCCCTCGGTCAGCTCCTGGCAAAGTGCGCGCAACTGCTCCGTGAGGTGCTGCCGGTGCTCGAGCAGTCGGCGGGCATCGGCCGCCCAGCCTCGCCAGTCCTCGGCCAGTCCGTCGTCGGGCTCTTCTTGGAGAGCGGGCAACAGATCCTCGAGCCGCCCCTTGAGCCGCACGCAACGGGAGTCATCGTCGGGCAGCACCGGTTGCGTCGCCCGGGCGAGGTCCGCGACCGCGGCCTGCCAGGCCGTGCTCAGTGCCGGCTCCGGCTCGATGGCAGCCGCCCCCTCCAGCGGCCCGGGGCGAGTGAGGCCGAAGCCCGAGGCGCCGAAACCCGTGGGCGCCGGCGCCCCCTCCTCGGCGACAAAGGCGGGGTCGTCGAGCCGGTCGCTCTCCCACTGGTCGAGTAGCTGCGACAGGCGCTGCGGCAGCTTCGCGGGCTCGTGGCGCAGCGCCGTCAGGACGCGTTGCAGGCTGTCCTTCTTGCGCGCGCTCGTCCACTGGCGCCCTCCACGCTCCAGACCGCGCACCAAGCGCCCGATGAGCGGCGCCCAGGACGCGGCGTCGTCGGCGGCTCCCGCCGCCGAAGCAGGGGCCGCCTGTGCCGCGAGGCGCTCGGCCTGCTCCCATCGACGCTGGCGAACGGCGTCGGCCAGCTCGGCGCCGAGCCGCTGGCGCTCGATCAGCCGCTCCAGCACCTTGAGAGCGTCCGCGGCTTCCGCAGGTGGAGCCGCGGGCTCGCCGGCCTCGGCGCGGTAAGCCCGCGCGTAGTTGTCGGGCGTCGGCTCGAGTCGCTCCTGCGCCAGACGCAGCAAGGCGGCCTTGGCGAGCTGTGCGGGCGTGCGCGGCGCATCGCCGAGCGGCGCAGGAAGCGTGGCCGGACCACTGCGGCCGGAGGGCGGCGCGTCCATCAAAGCACTGAATGCGGCCAGGGTTGACGCCCGGCGGACACGGCCCCTGCGTCCTCGCTCGCTGCCCCGACACGGCCGATCCACGGCGCCTTGCGTGGCAGCACCGTCTGCTGCAGCCACAGCTCCACTTGCTCCGCAGGCAACGGGCGACTGAACAGGAAGCCTTGCATGACGCTGCAACCGAGACGGTTGAGCGCCTCCATCTGCAGGAGCGTCTCCACGCCCTCGGCGATCACTCGCAGGCCCAGCGACCGGGCGAGCGCGATGATGGCGGTGACGACCGCGGAACTCTCGTGCCGCACCCCGAGGTCGTGCACGAAGGATCGGTCGATCTTGAGCTCGCGGATGGGCAGCGTGGTGAGGTAGGCGAGCGACGAGTAGCCGGTGCCGAAGTCGTCGATCGCGATCTCGACGCCGACGTCGGTGAGCTGCCGCAGCGAGGGAATGACGGACTGCAGATCCTTCATCAGCCCGGTCTCGGTGATCTCCAGCTCCAGCTTGTCGGCCGACACACCGCTCTCGCCCGCGCACTGCAGCACGTGCTCGACCAGGCCATGGCGCTGGAAGAGCCGGCTGGGCAGGTTGACGGCAATCGAGGCGTCGAAACCGAAGCGTTCCTGCCAGACGCGGGCCTGCCGCAACGCCTCGCGGATCGCCCATTCGCTCATCGGGATGATGAGGCCCGTCTCCTCGGCCAGCGGGATGAACTCGGCCGGCGGCACCAGCTGGCCGCCGCGCTGCCAGCGCATCAGCGCCTCGGCACCCACCATCCTGGCGCTGCGCACATCGACCTTGGGCTGGTAGTGCAGCACCAGCTCCTCGCGCTCCAGCGCCTTGTGCAGCGCGGTCTCCAGTTCGAGCTTCTCGCGCCCTTTGCCGGCGAGCTGGGGCGTGTAGACCGAAGCGGCATTGCGACCGGCCGCCTTGACCGAATACATCGCCACGTCCGAGTTGCGCAGCAGGTCGGCCACGCTCTGCCCATCGCGCGGGAAGATCGCAATGCCGACGCTGGCGGTCACGAAACACTCCTGCCCGCCCACCAGCACCGGGTCGCGCAGCGCCTCCAGGATGCGCATGGCCACGCGCTCGGCGTCACGCTCCTCGGTCACTTCGGGCAGCAAAGCCACGAACTCGTCTCCGCCGAGGCGGCCGACGGCCTCGAGCGTGCGGTGCGCCCGCGCGCCCAGCGTCTCGAACGTGGTGTCGATCACCTGGTCGGAATGCCTCACGCAACCGCGCAGCCGCTTGGCGACTTCGACCAGCAGTTCGTCCCCGGCCGAATGGCCCAGCGTGTCGTTGATGATCTTGAAGCGGTCGAGGTCGATCAGCAGCAGGCCCACCTGGTGCCCGAGGTTGCGGGCGTGCTCGATGGCCCGCTCGCAGCGCCAGATGAGTTGCCTGCGATTGGGCAAACCGGTGAGCGCATCGAAGTTGGCCAGGTGCTTGATCTTGTCTTCGGCGATCCGGCGGTCGGTGACGTCCTGGATGATGCCGGTGTAGCGCACGACATGGCCGTGCTCGTCGAACTCGGGCTCGGCTTCCAGGTGCAATACGCGCTGGCGGCTGTCGCGCAGCACGACCGGCACGTCCGTACACAGGACCGAGTAGTGCCGCCCCACTTCGCGCAGCATGGCGAAGAAGCGCTTGCGCTCCTCGCGCGCGATCATGCGCAGCGCCGAGCGCAGGGGCAGTGTTTCGCCCGGCCTGAGGCCGAACACCTTGAGGGCCTCGACCGAGACGACGAGCTCGCGGTGCAACGGATACCAGTCGAAGCTGCCCATACGGGCGAGATCTTGGGCCCGGGCCAACTGCGCCTTGCTGCGCTCGAGCTCCTGGCGCGTGCGGGACGAGCGCAGCAGGTAGCGCAGTCGGCCGGCCAGCAGGCTCCACTGGTTGGACTTGACGAAGAAGTCGGTGGCCCCGACCTCATAGGCCCGGTTGATCGAGGCCTCGTCGTCCAGACCGGTGAGCATGAGCACCGGGGTGGACAGGAAGCCGGCCATGTGGCGCAGTTCGCGGCACACGGCGAAGCCGTCCATCCCGGGCATGATCGCGTCCAGCACGATGACGTCGGGAGACCAGTCCGCCAGCAGGCGCAGGGCCTGGGGCCCGCTGGAGGCCTCCGTGATGGAGAAGCCGCGCTCGCGCAGGGCCGTCGAGGTCAACAGCAAGTTGACCTCGTCGTCGTCGACGAGCAGCACCGAGGGCCGATCTTCGTCGGCTCCATCGCGTGGCGGGTGAGACACCATCAATCGGACCCCAGCAAGCCTTCCAGACTCTGATGCACCCGTGCGGCCTCCTGCCGCACGGCCTCCACGAGGCGGTCAAAAGGCCCCGGGCCGCCTGCGCGTATGGCGGCCTCGAGTTCCGCGCAGGAGGCCGACAGGCGTGCCGCGCCCACACTCGCACTGGAAGACTTCAGCGTGTGGGCCGTCAACCGCATTGTCGCGAGATCACCGGCCTTGTGGGCGTTCAACATCTGGGGGATGAGCTTGTCCAGCGAGGACTGAAACGTCCGGAACAGGCGCTCCAGCAGTCGGCTCTCCCCCTTCGGGTCGAGTTCGCGCAGCCGCGCAAGGGCCTCGCCATCGAAGACGCTGGGGTCGGGTACGAACATGTGGGGCTCCATGACTGGCTGGCGGCCCGGCCTCGTGGGCGGGGCGGCCCTCATCGACTCATGATCCGGCAAAGCGAAAGCGCAGGTCGCTTCAGGCTGAAACCGCCCGCTCGCGCGTGCCAAATGCACATCCTCCCCGAAACCGGGGCCCTCTGGGCAGACAGGCTCCCGCGCGCCGAAGCGCGCCGTGATCTGCGTCACACCCAGGCCGATTTGCAAGCATGGCACGACCGATTGTCGATGCACCAGCAAAGGGGTCTTGTCGCACATCAATGACATCCGGTTCGCAAGCGCTGATGCTCGCCCGCCCGGTCTGCCGGTTTTCGGCACCCACGTGTCTCGCTTGAGCCTGCCTGGGGAAAGCCCTGATCCGTGCCGCCTGGCGGCGCGGGCGGCGGTCGCAGCGCCTCGGGCCTGCACGCCATCCCGCCCAGAGATCCCGTGCACAGGCGCCTTCGTACAATGCCCCCGATGAGTTCCGTCCATCCCACTGCCGACGCAGCCGCGGGCAGGCGCCTGGTCTTCGCCGCCGGAGCCGGCGCGGCCGTGACGCTCGTGTGGGTGGGGTTGAGCGTGGCCGGGGCCGCCTGGCTTCATGACTCGTGGGCCGAGGGCGTGCGCGCGGTGATGCAGTCGGGCGTGCTGATGCTCGTCTTCGTGCTCGGCCTGGTGCTGGCGATGTCGCTCGCCTGGTGGTTCTCGCAACGGCTCGAGCGTCTGGACGCCGCCCAGCGTGGGCTGCAGCTGCAGCACCAGGGGCTCGCCCAACTCCTGCCCCTGTGGTACTGGGAAACGGACGCCGGCCATCGACTGGTGCTGCTGCGCCCGCCCCGCGGCGCGCCCGCCGCCGACTGGCAGGTGGAGGACCGGCTGGGGCGCCCTCTTTGGGAGGACTTCCACAGCGATGCCGAACTGTGGCGGGCGTTCCGCCAGATGCTCGAGGCGCACCGCCCGATCGAGGGGCTCGCCGCGCACCGGCTCGAGGCCGAGGGCCGCCGCAGTCTCTGGCTGCTCGAAGGGCTGCCTCGGTTCGACACCCAGGGCCGGTTCATCGGCTACCAAGGCACGGCGTGCGACGTGTCCGAACGCACGGAGCTGCAGTTCGATCGCGAAGTGGGACTGCACCTGCTCGATGCGGTGCCCAGCGCCGTCGTCCTCGCGCAAGCCGCAGACGGGGCTGAGGCGCGTTTCCGGATCCGGCACTGCAACGGCGTGGCCGCGCGGCACCTGGGCGACAGCCCCACCCGGCTCGCCGGGTGCGATCTGATCGAGGCGCTCGCGCGCGTGCCCGACTGGCCGCTGGCCCCCGTGTGCGAACACCTCGGGGTGCCCCTGCCCGCGCATGCGGGCGGCGGCGCCCCGACGTGGACGGCCCAGTTGGACACGTTCACCTTCCGGCACGGTGGCACCGAGCGGCGCGTCCTGCTCGCCGTGTTCACGCCGGCGACCACCAGCGCCGATGAGATCGCCCGTGCCGAGCGCCAGGCGGCCGAGCGGGAACTGGAGTCCTTCAGCTACACCGTCTCGCACGACCTGCGGGCACCGATCCGGGTGGTCGAGGGTTTCGCGCGCATCCTCAAGGAAGACTACGGCCGCTCGCTCGACCGCATCGGCAACGACCATCTCGACCGCGTGCTGGGCGCGGCCGCCCGCATGAACGGCATGATCGACGCGCTGCTGTCGCTGTCGCGTCTGTCGGCGCAACCGCTGCAGCACCAGCCGGTCAACCTGTCGCAGCTGGCGACCTACATCGTCGACGACCTGCGCCGGCAAAGCCCCGGCCGCCTGGTCGAGGTGCGCATCGCGCCCGGCCTGGTCGCAGAAGGCGATCCCACCTTGCTGCGCGTGGCCTTGGAGAACCTGCTGGGCAACGCGTGGAAGTACAGCAGCAAGCGCGAGCGCGCCCTGATCGAATTCGGCGCTCGCCACGAGGGGCAGCGCACGATCTACTTCGTCAAGGACAACGGAGCGGGCTTCGACATGCGCTTCGCGGACCGCCTGTTCGGCGTGTTCCAGCGGCTGCACGGGGCCACCGAGTTCCCGGGCACCGGGGTCGGCCTCGCCTCGGTACAGCGCATCATCCGCCGCCACGGCGGCCAGATCTGGGCCGAATCGGAGGTGGGGGCGGGGGCGACGTTCTACTTCACGCTGGGCGAACGCCGGGTGTGACCCAGCGAGGGACGGACCGCGCCTACAGCCGGCCCGGGGCGACCAGGGTCTCCAGCGCCTGCACCATGCGGCGGCACTGCTCCTCCAGGCTCACGCGCTCCTGTTCGGCGGCTCGCTGCAGCTTCTCCAGCGCCTGCTTGCGGTCGAGGGAGAACCGGTGCATGGCGATGCCGACGGCGATCGGCACGATGTCGTCCAGAAGACCGGCGGGCGCCCCCTGCTCCACGGCCGGCGCGGCGGCCGGAGCCTGCGCCGTGACGTGCTGGCGGTGCGCGAACGCGGCCTCCACGGCCGGCACGATCTGGCGGATGTCGAGCGGCTTGACGAGGTAGGCCACCGCGCCCAGCGCCTGGACTTGCCGAATCGTCTCCTCGTCCGAGAAGGCGGAGAGGAACATGAAGGGGATCTTCAGGTAGTCGCGCAGATAGGCGGCCACGTCGAAGCCGCTCTTGCCCTCCATGCGGATGTCGAGCAGCGCGAGCTGCGGCCGGTGCTCGCGGGCGAGCAGGATCGCGTCGTCGCCGTTGTCTGCGTCGATGACGTCGTAGCCCGCCTGCACCAAGCCATGCGTCAGGGTGGCCAGCACCAGACGGTCGTCGTCCACCACCAGGATCTTGCCCTTGTTCGCCACGTGCGCCTTGTTCGCGGATGACTTGCCGGAAGGCCGGCCCCGCCGCCATTGTGGCGGAAAACTCGCCCCGGCCGCGCTCCCACGTGCGCCTTGGCCGCTGGAGGTGGCCCCGGGGCCCGGTCGCACCCGGCGCGAGGGCGGGTCACGGGCAGACCGTCACGGGTTTGCCGCGCCTCAAGCGCGGCCGACACCGGGGGGCACGATGCGCACCCGGGCGCTCACCCGGCCGGCGGCGGCCTCCAACGTGAGACGGGCACTGCGGCGCGGCAGCAAAGCGCGTATCAAGCCGAGTCCGGACACCCCGCCCGGGAACTTCGCGAGGTTGAAGTCGAGCGGGAGGGCCCCCGGATTGGAAACGTCGATCTGCACGCCGTCGACCTCGGACTCCAACCGGCAGACCACCTCCCCCTCGCCCCGGCTGTGCTTGATCGCGTTGGTCAACAGCTCGTTGAGCGTGAGCGCGATGGGAATGGACTCGGCTTCGGGCAGCACCCAGTCGTCCACCCGCTCGCCGACGAACTCGAGCGTGATCGGCCGGTCGAACGTCTTGCGCACCGAACCCGTGATCGCTTCCACCACACGCTGCAGGCGCAAGGGCCCGACGGAGCCGACCTGCAGGCCGTACACGTGGGCAATGGCCTGCACCTGCCCGGCCACCTCGCTGATGGGGCCGGCCATCTCCGGCTTGCGCTGCGCGATCTGCTGGAGCAGACCGGCGACGCCCTGCAGGTTGTTCTTGATGCGGTGGTGCACTTCCTTGACGAGGAGCTCGCGCTGCGCGATGGCTGCCTCGAGCCGGGCCTCCTGGGCGGCACGCTGCTCGGTGACGTTGGTGGCCACCAGCAGCAGTTGGTCGGGCGCTTCGCCGGGGCTGGCAAGCGGGAGGAAGCGCGCGTCCCAGACGTGGGGCTGGCCCCGCACCTCGACGCGGTATTCGCGCTGCGTGACGCCGATGCGGCGCAAGGCGGACTCCATGTCCTCTCGGTACTGACGCGCCTGCTCGGCGGGGAAGATCTCCTCGAGGCGCAAGCCGATCAGCGCTTCGACCGGGCGACCGATGGCGGAAGCGGCGCTTTGGTTGAGCTGCTGGATGGCCAGCGTGCGGGCATCGAACAGCGCGATCGCGAGCGGCGCCAGTTCGATCACGCGGCGCAGCGAGGCCTGGGCTTCGGCGATGCGCTGCTCGGCCTGCCGGCGGCTGTCGATGTCGAGCAGCGCGTAGGTGATCTCTCGCCCCTGGGGACCAGCGCCCGTGACGACGGCATTGCCCACGACCCAGAAGTTGCGGCCGTCGCGCGCCATCACCTGGCACTCGAAGGTGTGGGCCTGCCCTTCTTCCAGGTAGTCGATCACCCCGGCACGGCGGAACGGATGCTCGGGGTCTTCGGAGGCGACGACGCTGATCGGCCGGCCGAGGAAGTCCTGCAGGTCGCCGCCGAACATGCGGCGCGCGGAGCGGTTCATCCACTCGATACCGCGCGGCCCGACGGTGACGATGCCCACCAGCACCGAATCGAGCACCGCGCGCGTGCGCTCCGCCTGCGTGGCCAACGCCTGCTCGGCCCGGCGACGCGCATCGACATTGACATAGGAGGCGATCACGCCGCCATTGACGTCGTCGTCGTGCACGAGGCGCTTGTGCACCTGCACCCAGCACAGCGTGCCGTCCTTGCGACGCAGCAGGCGCTCGCCCGTCCAGCGGGCCTGCATGCCGGCGCCGCCTTCCACGAGCGGCCGGGGCTCGTCCTGGCTCTCGACGAAGAGGCTGTTCTCCTCCAGGCCGACGAGCTCGTCGGCCCTGTAGCCGGTGAGCAGTGTGAAGCCCTCGTTGGCCCGCTGGACCTTGCCGTGCAGCAGGAACACGATGCCGATGTCCGAGAGGCTGAACATCAGTTCGCGGTCGCGGGCGACGGCTTCGAGCTCGGCCTGCTGGAGCTTGAGCCGGGTGACGTCGGACAGCACCACGATGGATTCGACTTCCGGGCCGGCGCTGTCCATCCGGCGCATCGTGAGCTGCAACCAGCGCACCGGCTCGTCCGGCCGGCGCAGTGCCACTTCGGTCTCGAACTGCCCCTGCTCGGCCACCGCCGCCAGCGCTTCGCCCACCCACCCGGCCGCGCCGTCCACCGCCTCGAGCAGTTCGCACAACGGGCGGTCGAGGGCGCTGTCGCCTTCGTCGAGGCCGAGCAGGCGCTCGAACTGCCGGTTGCAGCGCAGCAGCACGGCTCCACGGAAGTAGCCGATGCCGGCCGTCGTGCTTTCGAGGATGGTGGTGAGTTCGCGCAGGATGCGCTCGCTGCGCTGCTGGGTGAGGTGCTGCTCGGTGACGTCGAGCGTGACGATGGAGGTGCCCCGGCGGCCCGAGTGCAGGCGCCGCGGCTCCACCCGCGTGTGGAGCCAGCGCAGCCCGAGCTCGGGATGCTGGATCGCATACCGCGCGTCGGCGCGCTCGCCCTGGCGCAGCGCCTGCTGCACGCGGTCGAACTCGGGCAGCGTGTCGGGGCGCACCAGGTCGCGGCTGATGGCGCGCAGTTCGCTGGACAACAGCTCCTGCCCCTGCGCGGGCCGCCGTGCCGGCGGAAACTGGAACCGGCCGGTGTAGACGTCGAAGGTCGCGAGCCCGGCCTGCGTCGTTTCGGCCAGCGCACCGAGCTGGGATTGAGCGACGTCGAGCGCGTCCTCGGCGGTGCGGTCCTCGATCACCACCATGTAGCGCCGATGACCTTGTCGTTCCTCCAGGCACCGGACCACCGCATAGAGCGAGCGCTCCCCCTCGGCGTGCTCGACCCAACCGTGGCGATGGACCGGCTGGCTGTCGGGATGCAGCGCGGCCAGCGGCCCGCCCGCGTACCATCCCAGCAGCTCCTGCAGGCTCGGGTGGGCCTGCGTCAAGAAGAACGGCACGACGCCGATGAGCTGCTGCAGCGCCGGATTGGAGCGGACCACGAGCCCGTCCTCGTCGAACAGCATCATGCCCACCGGCGAGAGCTCGAACCACTGGTCGAGCTCGTGCACCGAGCGCTCGGCGCGCTCCCTGGCCAGGTGCTCGGCGGTGCAGTCGTACAGCACCGAGAAGCTCAGCCGCCGCCCTTCGGCGTCGCTCACGCGCCGGTGGGCCGCGCGAAACCAGCGCACCTCTCCGTTCGCCGCCACCAGCCTTCGCTCGACCGTGCTCGCCACATCGGGGCGGTCGACCTCCAGGTCGAGTTGCCGCCGTTCGCTGTCGAGGCGGTCCCGGTCCTCGGGGTGGATGAGCGCCAGAGCATCCAGCCCGCTGAGGTACTCCTGCCGGTAGCCGGTGTACTGCAGGAACGCGTCGTTGACCTCGACGAAGCGGTGGTCCTCGTCCTGCAGCGTGGCGGGGAACGGCGAGTCCCAGAACATCGCGCGCAACTCGCGCAAGGCCACGTCGTCCCCCTGCGCGTGACGCCGCGCCGCAGCCCTCGGAGCCTGCTCGAATCGCAGCAGCCACCGTTCGGAGGACTCGCCCGTCATCACCAGCCGCGCGGGACGGCCGCCGGGCAGCATCACACGCGGGCCGGTCTGCGCTGCCGCCCCCGGGGGATGGCGCAACTGGGCCAAGATCCATTGAACCGCCGCGAACCCCAGCACCGACACCCAGCCGGAGACCATGCCGCCGGCAGGCAGCGGCAGCAACGCCTGCGCCTGGGGGTTGGCCGCCTCGATGGCGCCGTTGGTACGCAACACCACGGCAGGGCCCAGCGGCGCGCGCAGGGCATCGCGCCCGTCGGGAGACGATGCCGATTCGTCCACTTCGCTGCCGTTCGAGCTCATGCACTCCTCATCCAACGGCGGTCATCGGCCGCCGCGCGTCTGCACCCCTTCACCCCGCCCGGGCGCCCGTCGTGCACGCGCCCCGACGCCGGGATTCTGCCGCCGGGGTGCGCCGGCGCGCCCGTACGGCCGTCATTCCAGCTGGGATGCCAGCGTGAGCGTTGCCAGGACCGCGCGGTTGACCTCGGCCAGTCCCACCAGCAACTGCTCGGCCAGCTCGTTGATCACCGGCGCGGTTTCGCTTTCGACGGCACGGGCCAGTTCGAGGTAGGGGCTGTAGGGCCCGACGCCCTCGGCCAACGCCTGGTACACCCGCTCTGGCACCGGGATCGTCTTCAGCAGGTCGTCGAACGGCCGGTGGAAGAGCTTGTCGAGCAGCGAGAAGACGCCGCAGATGAACACCTCGCCGCGCATCTCGTCGTCCCCGGCCGGCGCGACCATCTGCTCCATGAAGATGCCGCGTCGCACCGAGGCGTACATCACGGGCCTGAGGTTCGGGTCCTTGCTGGCGGTGGCGAGCAGCAGGGCGAGCCAGCGCTTGAGCCGCTTGTACCCCAGCAGCATGATGGCGTGGCGGAACGAGCTGATCTCGACCGACAGGCCGAAGGCCGGCGAGTTGATGTAGCGCATGAGCTGGAAGGCCAGCGTCGGGTCGCGCTTGAGCACCGCCTCGAGCTTGTCGACGTCGTCGCCGTCGTCGACGCGGCGGATCAGTTCGACGAGCACCCCCATGTCGGGCGCGCCTTTCTTGACGCCGGAGTCCGCGGTCACGTCGTCGATCGGCCAGCCCAGGATGGCCACCGCTCCGCGGCCGAAGCTGTTCTCCATCTCGGCCACGGTGCGCACGCCGCTCTGGATGAAGCCCACCGATCGCGTGACGCCCGGCTCGCCGGGGCCCGTCGTCTCGTTCTTGCGGCGGTCCTCGGCGAGATCGATGATCGAGTACTTGAAGCACGAGAGCAGCTCTCGGGGCAGCAGCATGGTCGGACGCCCATGCAGCAGCAGCGTGTTGCCGTTCGAGTGCAGCTCCTGGATCGCGGCCGTGTTCTGCGGGTCACAGGCGATGAACGAGGGAATCTCGATCATCACGTTGGAAACCGGCTTGGCGCGCAGCAGATCGTTGAGCAGGGTCTCGCTCATGACGTTCAGCGAGACGCGGGTGCCCGCGTGGGGCCACACCTCGGAGATGGCTGCCAGCAGTTGGTCGGCCTGCAGCGGCTGCCCCGACCGCAGGGCCGACACGGTCAGCCGCGTGGCGGCGAAGGACCGCTGGCGGTCCACCATGGGAGAGTAGCTGAGCGCGATGTTGCGCAGGACGTCTTGATCCATCGGCGAATGGCTGGTGTTCTTTGTCGTGTGCGACGCCAGGCGGCACAGCCCCTCCGTCATGCCCTGGTGGCGCCCGACGAGCCCCCCTCATGGGCCCGACGCGGGCGAGCGGGGCCCGGACCTCGCCGCCTTCAGCGCAGGTAGTCGAACAAGGACAGCCGCTGCACCTGCGCGTACGTCTTCAAGGCCGCATCGTAGCCGGTTTGCTTGTTCTGGAAGTCCGAGATGGCGGCCACCATGTCCAAATCTTCCGCATTCGAGCGGTCTGTCTTGGCGTTGAGATCCAGCGCGTCGAGGCGCGCCACGATGGCGTCGATGCGGTTCAGGGTGTCGCCCACCTGGGCGCGAGCGGCCTGCAGACGCTCCATGCCGGCGTCGATGCCGCCGAGCGCCGTCTGCACGGCGCTCGACACGGCCGCGGACGTCATGCCGCCCGTCCTCAGCTGGACGATGAAGTCGTCCAAGGTCTTGAAGATCGGAACCTCTAGCCCCGGCGTCGCATCCCAGGCGTAGGCGCCGTCCACCGCGACGGGCAGGATTTCCTGGTTGTCCACGCCGACGGAACCGGGGGCGGCCCAGAACTCCACCCGCCCCGCGCCGTTAGGCACGAAAGGATCGCCCGTGACTCCGGCGCCCCCGAACAACGGATTGCCAGCTGCGTCCGTGCGATTGGCGATCCCGAGGAGCTGATCCCTGTACTGCTGGATCTGCTGCGCGAGGATGGCGCGCTCCTTGTCGCCGTAGGCGCCGTTGCCGGCCGCTACCGCGGCATCGCGGATGGCCTGCAGGATGTCGTTGGCGCCGCCCAGCGCGCTTTCCGCCAGCGTCATCGCATTCAGACTGGCCTGGGCCGCCCGCTTGGTCGCCTCCACGCGCGCCTCCACCGCGAGCGCGCGCTCGACCCGGCGCGCCGCGACCGGGTCGTCGCTGGGCAGGAGCACCCGTTTGCCGGACGTCAGCCGATTCTGGGACTCCGACAGGTCTTCTTGCCGGCGTTGCAGGTTGGCGATCGCCTGCTGGTAGGAAAAGGCGGTGGCGACACGCATGGTTCATTCCTCATTCGTCAACGAAGTTCCGCCTCACCGCGCCGCCGTTTGCAGCAGCGTGTCGAAGACGGACTGTGCGACCTGCAACACCTTGGCCGCGGCCTGATAGGCCTGCTGGAACTGGATCAGCCGGGCAGCTTCTTCGTCGAGGTTGACGCCTTCGACGTTGTTGCGCCGCACCTCGGCGTCCTTGGCGATCGAAGACGACATCTCGCTGGCGGCCTCCGCGCCCATGACGCGCACCCCGACCGACGCCGTCACGCCGGCATAGGCGTCGGCCAGCGTCATGCCCCGCACCATGCGTTCGTCGCGCAACGCCAACATGGCCTTGGCGTTGCCGTTCGACTCGGTGGCGCTCGTGGCCGCCAGTCTCATCGGATCGTTCAGTACCACGTCCATGCTCGCGGCCACCAGGCGTGAGGGCTCGAGGAGGAACCGGTCCCCCTCCTGGGCGGTGCCGGAGAAGGACAGCTGCAGACCGTGATCCGAGAGAAGCTGCGCGGCAGACAAGGCCGTGAAAGAACCGTCCGGCAACTCGCGCACTTGCCAGGCGCCGCTTCGGAACGTCAGCTCGAGATCCTTCGCCGACAGTAGGGTCGCGTCCTGGATGACGACCCCGACCGCGGCCGTTCCGGTATTCGTCGAGGCGGGAAGCGCTCGCGGCGCGCCGGTCGCGAAGATGGGCGGGCCGGGCGCGACCGGGGGCGGCGTCGTGCCGGCGGCGTGCTGCGCGTTCACCCGGGCGGCGATCACCCCGGCCAGGCGGCCCACTTCGTTGATGGCCACCGGCAGGTCTTCTCTCTGGAACCTCAGCAGCCCCGCGATCGACCCTCCCCCCAGGACGCGGTCGTCCAAGCGTCGATCCACCCCGCCCTCGTGGACGCCCAGCACGACGCGCGAGGAATCGTAGGTATCGGGCAAGGCCCGCAACTCCAATGCGTTGCTGCCGAGGAGGAGCTTCTGCCCGCCGCCGATGAACAGGCCCACCGTGCCGTCGCTCGCCGGGATCTGGGTCACCCCGATGTAGTGGTTCAGCTCGTTGATGAGTTGCTCGCGCTGATCGAGCAGGTCGTTCGGCTCATGGCCGAAGCCCTTGACGCGCGCGATCTGCTGGTTCAGGTCGGCAATGCGCTGGACGAGCTGATTGGCCGCATCCACCGAGGTCTTGATGTCCTCGGTGACGCCGGTCTGGATGCTGTCGAGCTGGGCGGCCACGGAGCGCACCTGCGACGTCAGCGCCTGCGCGCGCGACAGCACCACCTGGCGTGCCGACGGGTCGTTGGGATCGCTGGCCACGTCGACGAAGGCGTTCAGGAACGCCGATACGCGTGCACCGAGCCCGTTCTCGCCCAGGTCGAACACGCGCTCGACCCGCTGCAACTGCTCGAGCCGCGCGGCATCGTGCGCGGCCAGCGCCTGGCTGAGCGTCACTTCGCGGCTGAGGAAGGCATCGTGCGCGCGCGACACCGTCGTGATGTTCACGCCTTTGCCGAAGAAGCCCGCGCCGGTGAACTGCCCCCCGGCTGTCTCGAGTTCGACCGTTTGCCTCGAATAGCCCGGAGTGTTGGCGTTCGAGATGTTCGCCGCGGTGGTGTTGAGTTGCGCCTGCGCGGCGAACATGGCACGCGTTCCGAGGCTGATGATGCCGGGCATGTCGTGCTCCCGTCAGGTGGTCGCGCGCTGCAGTTGCAGCGTGGTGTTGATGATGCGCGTGAGCTTGGCCGCGTACTGCGGGTCGGTCGCGTAGCCCGCCTGCTGCAAGCCCTGCGCGAACCCACGCGCCGTCTTGGCGTTCTCGATCACCTTGGCGTAGCGCTCGTTGTTTTTCAGCAGGCGCGCGTAGTCGCGAAACGCCTCCTCGGCGCTGGCATAGGCCCGGAACTTCGCCCGCACCTTGCGCGGTTGACCGCCGAGGTACTCGGTCGTCGTGACCTCGGCCACGTCGCCCTTCCAGGACGCACCGGCCTTGATGCCGAACACATTGAAGGAGGGGCTGCCGTCGGCGCGGCGGATGTCGCGCCGGCCCCAGCCCGACTCGTGGGCGGCCTGGGCGAGGATGAACTCGGCAGGAATGCCCGTGTCGCGGCTGGCCGCCTGGGCCGCATCCCAGTGCTGGCGCAGGAACTGCGCCTGCTTGCCGCCGCCCTTGGGCGCGGCGATGTCCTGCGGCAGCTTCTTGAAGGCCGGGGGCAACCGCAGGGTGAGGTCCTCCGGCGTCATCGCCTCGGCGCCGCCCATGTGGCGCGACAGCTGCCTGGCGATCAGATCGGCGAGGCCGCCCGGCCGCCCGCTCATCGCCGTCGCATACTGCGAGTCGAGCATCTCAGTCGCCAGGTCGGAGCCCTCGTTGTCGAACAGGTCCGATTTGAGCGAGGCGCTGCGCATGCTCTTCATGAGCTGCTGCATGAAGACGGCCTCGAACTGCTTGGCCGCCTCCTTGACCGCTGCCTTCGGGTCCTGGGCAGCCGCCGAGCGCAAGGCCTCGAGCGAGCGGGCGTCGGTGGCGAGGCCGATGGGCGCGGACATCAGATCACCTCCAGCTCGGCTTGCAGCGCCCCGGCGGCCTTCATGGCCTGCAGGATCGCGAGCAGGTCCTGCGGCGTGGCACCCAGTGCGTTGAGCGCCTTGACCACGTCGGTGAGCTGGGTGCCCGCCGGCATCTGGATGAGGGCGCCGCCGTCCTGACGGATCTGGATGTCGGACTTCTCCGTCACCACCGTCTGGCCGCCCGACAGGGGCCCAGGCTGGCTCACGACGGGGGTGGAGCTGATGCTCACCGAGAGGTTGCCGTGCGCGACGGCGCACGGCCCGAGCGTGACCGACTGGTTCATCACGATGGAGCCGGTGCGGGCGTTGAGCACCACCTTCGCGGCCGGCGTCGCGATGTCGATCGGCAGGTTCTCGATGTCGGCCAGGAAGGCGACGCGCTCGCCCGGCGCGGCCGGGGCCCGCACCCTCACGGCGCGGCCGTCCAGCGCCTCGGCGACCCCGGCTCCCTTGGCGCGGTTGATGGCCTGCGCCACTTGGCGCGCGGTGTTGAAGTCGGCCGCGTTGAGGTCGAGCTGGATGTACTCGGACTGCGCCAGCGGGGTGGGCACGCCGCGCTCGACGGTGGCCCCCGCGGGGATGCGTCCGGCGCTCAAGTGATTGATCTGCACCTTGCTACCGCCTTGCGAGGCGCCCGCCCCGCCGACCACGACATTGCCTTGCGCGAGGGCGTAGATCTGCCCGTCCGCGCCCTTGAGCGGGGTGGCGATGAGCGTGCCGCCGCGCAGCGACTTGGCGTTGCCCATCGACGAGACGTTCACGTCGATGGCCTGACCGGGTTGCGCGAAGGGGGGCAGCTGGGCCGTCACCATCACCGCCGCCACGTTGCGCAGCTGCATGTTCGTGCCGGGCGGGATGCTCACGCCCATCTGCTGCAGCATCGCCGCGATGCTCTGGGTGGTGAAGGGGGTCTGCGTGGTCTGGTCACCCGTGCCATCCAGACCGACGACGAGGCCATAGCCGACCAACTGGTTGGCGCGCACGCCCTGGACGGCAGCCACTTCCTTGATGCGCAGCGCATTCGCCGGCAAGGGCCACCACAGCGCCGCGCTGGCGAGCAACGCCGCCAAGGCGACGGCGGCGCGCAACAGACGTTCGGTCGTGATCTTCATCGGCCCACTCTCTTTCCCTGATGCGGGCCCTGCACCCGATGGTTTCAGAGCCGCGTGAGCGCCGAGACTGCACGACGCTCCTGGGAACGATTGTTGGCCCCGCTCACATCGGAAGAACATTCAAAAAGAACCGGGCCAACCACCCAATTCCCTGGGCTTCGGCCTGCTGCCCCTGCCCCTTGTACTGCAGGCGCACGTCGGCGATCTGGCTGGAGGCGACGATATTGCCGGGTTGGATGGAGCGAGGATCGACGCGGCCCGAGAAGCGCATCACCTCGACGTTCTTGTTGAGGCCGATCTGCTTCTCGCCGGCGATCACGAGGTGCCCGTTGGGCAGCACCTCGATGACGGTGGCGGTGATGGTGCCGGTGAAGTTGTTGGTGCTCTCGGTCCCGCCCTTGCCGGAGAAGGTGTTGGACGAGGAACCGGAGACGCTGGCGCGATCGAACGAGTTGCTGCTCAGAAACGGCAGTGCCTTCACCCCGGCCTCGACCTTGCCCGTGCGATCCACCGTGGTGGTGGACTTCTGGCTGGCCTGGACACGCTCGACGATGTTGACCGTCAGCGTGTCGCCCGGCAGGCGCGCGCGATGGTCCTCGAAGAGCGGGCGATAGGCCGCTGCCTGGAAGATCGCGCCATTGGAGACCTGGGGCTGCGGCTGGGGCTGCGGGTACATCGACGTGGGCCCCGCCACCTCGACCTTGGGGTCCATCGTCGAGCAGCCCGTCAGGGCCGCGCTGAGCGCCACGAGCAGCGTCATCGGCTTCATCGCGGTCCCTTTCGTCACAGCTGCGCCAGACGTTGCAGCATCTGGTCGGACGTCTGGATGGCCTTGGAGTTGAGCTCGTAGGCCCGCTGCGTCTGGATCATCGCCACCAACTCCTCGACCACGTTGACGTTGGACGTCTCCAGGTAGCCTTGTTGCAGCGTGCCCAGGCCGTCGCTGCCCGGGGCGTTGGTCGTCGGCGTGCCGGAGGCGGCGGTCTCGACGAAGAGGTTCTGCCCCCGCGGCTCCAGGCCGCCCGGGTTGACGAAGCTGGCCAACTGTAGGTTGCCGAGCACGACGGGCTGGGCCGAGCCCTGCACGGTCGCGCTCACGGTGCCGTCGGGCGCCACGGTCAGGCTCTGGGTGTTGGGCGGCACGGTCAGGCCGGGCGCCACGAGGTAGCCGTTGTTGGTGACGAGCTGGCCGTTGGCGTCGGTCTTGAAGGAGCCGTCGCGGGTGTAGGCCACGGTGCCGTCAGGCATCTGGATCTGGAAGAACCCGTTGCCGTTGATCGCCACGTCGAGCGAGTTGCCCGTCTGCTGCAGGTTGCCTTGCGTGAACGCTCGCTGCGTGGCGACCGAGCGCACGCCCAGGCCGACCTGCAAGCCGGTGGGCAGCGTGCTCTGTTCGCTGGACGCCGCGCCGCTTTGACGCAGGTTCTGGTACATCAAGTCCTCGAACTGCGCGCTGGCTCGCTTGTAGCCAGTGGTGGCCACGTTGGCGAGGTTGTGCGAGACGTGGTCCAGTTGCACCTGCTGGGCTTCCATGCCCGTTTTGGAGATCCACAGGGAGCGCATCATCGCGATGCTCCTTTCTTGCGTTAAGCGCCGTTGGGCGCCAGCAGCTTGCCGGCCGTCTGTTCGTTGCGTTCGGCCGTCTGCAAGAGCTTCATCTGCGCCTCGAACTGGCGCGCGGCGGCGATCATCTGCACCATCGTCTCGACGGCGCTCACGTTCGAGCCTTCCAGGGCGCCGTCCTGCAAGCGGGCGTTGGGGTCGGCGGGCAGGTCCTCGGCCCCCGGAGCGCGGAAGAGCCCGTCGGCCCCGCGCTGCAACGGTGCCTCCGGCGTGACGAGTTTCAGCCGGCCGACCGGCGTAGACGTGCCGTTGCCCTGACGGGCGGAGACCGTGCCGTCCGGGGCGATCGACAGGGTTGCATTGGGCGGCGCTTGGAGGGGGCCGCCGTCGCCCAGCACCACGAGGCCGCCCTGAGTCATCAGGGTGCCGTCGGCCGATACCGTCAGTGCCCCGTTGCGCGTGTAGGCCTCGGTGCCGTCCAGACCCTGCACGGCGAGCCAGGCATTGCCCTGCATCGCGACGTCCAGCGGGCGGCCGGTGGCGTGCACCACGCCGGGTGTGGCGTCGTAGCCGGTGGTCGTTTCCAGCGCGTACACCCGGGTGCTCGCACCTTCGCCGCGCACCGGCACGGCGCGAAAGGCCTGCAGCTCGGCACGGAACCCCGTGGTCGAGGCGTTGGCGAGATTGTTGGCCAGCGTCTCCTGGCGCTGCATCATCGCCTTGGCCCCGGCCATCGAGAGATAGATCATGCGGTCCATCGGGCGGCTCCGGTCTCAGTGGGGCAGGCTGGCATGGGGGCGCGGGTCACCGCAGGTTCACCAGCGTCTGCATCACCTGGTCCTGCGTCTTGATGGTCTGCGCGTTGGCCTGGTAGTTGCGCTGTGCCGTGATCATGTTGACCAGCTCGGCGGTGAGGTCGATGTTGGACTCTTCCAGCGCGCCGGCCTGCAACACGCCCATGTTCCCCGAGCCGGGGGTGGACAGCGTCGGGTCACCCGACGCGTAGGTGGCCGCCCACGCGTTGCCGCCCAGCGGCTGCAGCCCCTGCGGGTTGCGGAAGGTCGCCAGCTCGATCTGCGCGGCCGGCTTGGACTGGCCGTTGGAAAAGCGCGCCATGATGACGCCGCTGTCATCGATCGACACGCCCACCAGCTGGCCGGGGGCGTAGCCGTTCTGCGTGAGGTTGGTGACGCCGAACACCGTGCCGTACTGCGTGGCACCGCCCATGTTCAGCTCGATACCCGCGATGGGCAAGGTGGTCGAGCCGTCGGCCTTGGTCGTGGCCGGGATGTCGATCGGCACGCGCCCGTCGGTGGAGGTGCCGCCCCCGCCCATGAAGTACTGGATCGAGCCCCCTCCAGCGGCTGTCGGATTGCCTCCCGAGGTCGGCGGGAAGTTGACGGTGGCGATCGGAGCCGGATTGCCGCCGCTCGTGAGCAAAGAGGCCCCGTTGGCTGTCGCGTACACGTTCCAGGTGTTCGGGGCGGTCTTCTGGAAGTAGTACGTGACCGCGACATCCTGCCCCATGCGGTCGTACACCGTCACCGAGGTGGCGTTGTTGTACGTCGTGGGGTCGTTGAAGTTGATGTTGGTGGCCGACGGGCCGGTGACCGCCGAGCGCGAGTCCACGTTGAACTCGAGCTTGATGGCGCTGGTCATCTGCGGCGCGATGCCGGCGGTGGGCAACTGAATCGGGCGCGCCTGCTGCGGGGCGATCTGCCCGTTCGCATCGGCCATGTAACCCAGCAACACCTGCTGCTGGTTGTTGACGATGTAGCCGTTGCGGTCCACCTTGAACTGCCCGTTGCGCGTGTAAAGCGGCGGGCTGGCGAGGGTGGGCGGCGTGTCGGGCGCGGCGTTGGGGTCGCGCGCGACGTTGGCGACTTGGAAGAAGCCCGCGCCGTTGATGGCCAGATCCAGCGGGTTCTCGGTAGTGGTGATGTTGCCCTGGCTGAACTGCTGCGCCACCGCGGCCAGGTTCACGCCGATGCCGATGTTGTTGGCGCCGGTGCCGTTCATCGCGGTCGCGTACATGTCGGCGAACTCGGCCCTCGCGCCCTTGGCCCCGAAGGTGTTGGCGTTGGCGACGTTATTGCCGATGACGTCGAGGCTCTTGCTCGAGGCGTTCAAGCCGGACAGACCTTGCTGGAAACTCATGGGAAGACCTTTCCTGAGGGGGAGGCGGTTCGCGTCAGATGACGGCCTTGACCTGGTTGTAGGCGACGGTGCCGCCGCCGGCGAGATCGAGCTCGAGGCTGCCGCGGCTGGTGCTCACGGCCCCCACGGTGTCGCGTGCGTAGGTGGTGGCGGCCACCGCCGAGGCGCCGGCCTTGGCCGTGATGCGGAAGCGCACCTCGTCGCCCGCCTCGTCGGCGTCCTCGGCTTTCCAGCCCAGGTAGTGCCGCCCGGCATCCAGGGCGCCGAGTTCGAAGCGGTCGAGCACCGCGCCGCTCTGGTCGAGCACCTCGACCGTGACCTTGTCGGCCTTGGACGCCAGATCGAAGCCGGCACGGCCCTCGCCCTTGTCGTTCAGCCGCATGGTGTCGCCAGGCACCAGCACGTCGCGCCCGACCAGCGAGGCCCCTTGCAGCGCCTGCGCCTGGGTGAGCTGCAGCAGCATCGCGTTGATGCCGCCGTTGAGCTTTTCGATGCCCGTGACGGTGTTGATCTGCGCCATCTGGCTGGTCACCTGTGCGTTGTCCAGAGGGTTGAGCGGGTCCTGGTTCTGCATCTGCGCCACCAGCATCTTGAGGAACCGGTCCTGCGCGTTCAGTTCGTTCTTGGTGGAGGCGGTCGCGCCGGCCGGGGCATTCGAGCCGGCGGCAGTGCTGGAGATTGCGGCGGTGCTCATGGTCCGACCCTCCGGTGGGTGCCCGTCACTGGCCGAGCTGCAGCGTCTTCTGCAGCAAGGCTTTGGCGGTGTTCATGACTTCGACGTTGTTCTGGTAGGAGCGCGAGGCCGAGATCATGTTGACCATCTCCTCGACCGCGTTCACGTTGCTGTAGGTCACATACCCCTGCGCGTCGGCTTGCGGGTGGCTCGGTGCGTACACGCGCCGGCCCGGCGCGTTGTCCTCGACCACCTGGTCGACCCTGACGCCGGCCGAGCCCTGCTCGCCCATCAGCACCGTCTGGAACACGACCTGACGCGCTTTGTAGGGTTGGCCGTCCGGGCCGGCCACCGTGTCGGCATTGGCCAGGTTGCTGGCGACGACGTTGAGCCGCTGGGACTGCGCGCTGACCGCGCTGCCGGCGATATTGAAGATCTTGAACATCGACATCGCGCGCTCCTCACTGACCGGTGATCGCCGTCAGCATGGTCTTGACCGAGCCGTTGAGAAAGCGCAGCGTCGCCTCGTACTTGACGGCGTTGTCGGCGAAGGCCGCACGCTCGCGATCCATGTCCACCGAGTTGCCGTCTAGGTTGGTCTGCGCGGGACGCGCGTACTGCAACTCCACGGTGGCGCGGGTGCCCGGGGGCGGGGCGATGTGCCCGGGCGCGGAGGCGCGCAGGACCACCGGCGCACCGGTGCCGCCCGAGCCCGCTGCGGCTGCCGCCCGGCGCAGCGCCTGGGCGAAGTCGAAGTCCCGCGCGACGTAGCCCGGGGTGTCGGCATTGGCGATGTTGCCGGCCAGCACCCGCTGCCGCTCGGCACGCAGCGCCAGCGCCTCCGATTGGAAGTCGAGCGTGGAAGTGAGGCGATCGAGCATGGGTTCCTCTGCGAGCCCGGCGTGCCTGGTCGGGCGATGGTGGCATTGTGGGAACGAGGGCCGCAGAACATGAGCCCGAATAGCAGGCCAAAACGCGGCCATTTCGCAGCCCCGGGGCAGCCGCCGCCTGCGTACAGTGCGGCCTACGATGCAATGCCTCGCCTTCGTCATGCCTCGCCTTCGCCTGCGTGACCTCGCCGCCAGCGCTCTCGCGCTCGGGGGCTGGACGTACGCGGCCGCGGCGGCCGACGCCCCGCTGGCTCAGGTGGAAAAGGTGCTGCACCAGGAGGCTCAGGCCCGCCTGCCTCGCCAGGCGGATGTAGGCGCCTCCACCCCTCGCATCGAGGTGAGCGTGGGCGAGTTGGACTCTCGTGTGCGCCTGGCGCCCTGCGCGCGCATCGAGCCCTATGTGCCCGCCGGCTTCAAGCCGTGGGGCCGCACGCGCGTGGGGGTACGGTGCACCGAGGGGCCGACACGCTGGAACGTCTTCCTGCCGGTCACCGTGCGCGTCTACGCGCAGGCCTGGGTCGCGCGCACGGCGCTGCCCGCAGGCGCCGTGGTGAGCGAGGCCGACCTCGTGCGCGCGGAGGTGGACCTGGCGGCCTCGCCCGACCCGGTGATCGAGGACGCAGGTCGAGCCGTCGGTCGCACCCTGGCCCGCGCGGTGGCCCCGGGCGAGCCCTTCAGAACCACCCACATGCGGCCGATACAGTGGTTCTCCGCGGGCGAGACGGTCAAGGTCGTGGCGGTGGGCAAAGGCTTCACCGTCGTGGGTGAAGCCCGCGCCCTCGGCCCGGGGCTGGATGGTCAGAAGGTGCGCGTGCGCACCGACAGCGGCCGGGTAGTGGTCGGCGTGGCGAGCGCCGCCCAGACGGTGGAGGTGCGCCTGTGACCCCGCGGATTGCAAAAATTTACACGGTCGGCCCCTCAAGTTTCCCCATCGGGCGTCGATATAGACCGTACATCGGGCAAGCCCTGCCCGCTCCCCGGTCAAGGAGAAGGTCATGAAGATCGGCAATTCCGTCGAGACACCCGCGGTCGCGGGCCATGGTGCTGCGCCCGCCCGCCCCGCTGCGGGCGAGTCCGCCGCCGCGGGCCGCAGCGCCGCTGCCGCGGAGACGGGCGGCGCCGCCGCCGGAAGCGTGACGGTGAAGCTGTCCAGCACCGCGACCGCCTTGCTGGCGAGCAATGCGGAGTTCGACGCGCAGAAGGTCGAAGCGATCCGCCAGGCGATCGCCGACGGCACCTACCGCGTCAACCCCGAAGCGATTGCCGACAAGCTGATCGCGAACGCCCGCGAACTGCTCGACCGCCGCTCGCACTGACCGAGGCGGGCGCGCACCTCACCTTCTCGACCGACCGATGTTGACCACTCCTGCCCCCGCCGCGGACGGCGACCTCGAACCCGCCGTGCAGGCGGTCGAAACCCGGCTGCATGCACTCGGACAAGCGCTGCTCGCGCGCGATGCGGCGGGCGTCGAGCAGTGCGCCTCCGAGCTCCACCGGGCGCTCACCGAGGCGGTGGACGCATTCTCCCGCGCGGCGCGACGCGGCGACGTACCCCACGAGCTGCGCCGGCGGCTGGCGAGCGCCACCGGTCAGGTGGCCGCCCAGCGCGAGAGCCTCGCGCGAGCGACCGCCGCCCTCGACCGGGCGATGGACGTGCTGATGCCGCGCCCGGAAGACCCGGTGTACAGCGCACCGGGATACGGTGGCGGTGCGCGCCCGGGGCGATCCATCACCGCCTGAGGCTCGCTACACGCAGACGGGGCGGCCGCGGGAACGCCGTTTGCTCTCGGCTACGATGCCGTGAAGTGCATCCCCCGTCGAGCCCCGCTTGAAGTCCGACCCGCCCATCTCGCCGACGCCGCCCTCCCGCCCCAACGGCCCCGGACGTGAGCAATGGCTCACCCTCCGTAGAGCGCAGATGCTCGCGCTCTTGGCGCTCACGCTGCTGGTGGTGTATCTGTGCTGGCGGCTCGTGGAGCCGTTCGTGCCCGCGCTCACCTGGGCCTTGGTGCTCGCCGTGGTGTTCAATCCGCTGCACGAGCGCATCCGGGCGCGGGTGCCGGGCAAGTCCGTGGTCGCCGCACTCGCCGTGCTGCTCGTCACGGTGGCAGTGGCCGTGCCTTCGGTGCTGGTGGCGCAGAAGGTGGCCGAGGAGGCGCTCACCCACGTCGAGAAGCTCAAGGGCGACCCGGCCAAGGCCCTGATGGACCAAGCCATCAAGCGCTACCCCGAGCTCGCCCCGACCCTGCGCTGGCTCAAGCGCGAGATGGACGGCTCGGGACAGGTGGACAAGATGGCCACTTTCGTCGTGGACGGCACCCGCCGGTTCGTCTCGGGCTCCGTCTACTTCGTGGTCGGCGCGCTGGTGACGCTGTACCTGTTGTTCTATTTCTTCCGCGACAAGGACAAGACGCTGCGGGCGCTCAGAAGGTTCGCGCCGCTGTCGGACGACGAGAGCGAGAAGGTCTTCGCCGACGTGCGCGACACGATCTACGCCATCGTCTACGGCACGTTGGCCGTCTCGCTCGTGCAGGGCGTGCTCGGCGGCCTGATCTTCTGGTGGCTGAAACTGCCCTCGCCGCTGTTGTGGGGCGCGGTGATGGCGGTGCTGGCGATCCTGCCCGTGCTGGGGGCCAGCATCGTCTGGGCGCCGGCGGCGGTGGCGCTCGCGCTGGGCGGCGAGTGGGACAAGGCGCTCATCCTCGCCTTCTGGGGCAGCGTCGTGATCGGTCTGATCGACAACCTGCTCTATCCGCTGCTCGTCAAGGGCCGCATGCGGTTGCACACGGTGCCGGTGTTCATCGCCGTGATCGGCGGGCTGCTGGTCTTCGGCACCGCGGGCGTCGTGCTGGGGCCGGTGGTGCTGGCGATGGCCAAGGCGCTCGTCGAGGTGTGGCGCCACCGGCTGCAACCCGCCCCGCCCGTCTTGATGGAGGACGGCAGCACTGCGGTGAGCGCGGCGGTCGCGGCCCCTGACCGCGCCCCCGCAGACACGGCGCCTCAGAACTGGTAGGCGAGCCGGATCGCACCCCAGTGTCGGCCCTCCACCACGATCGGCGCCGACACTTCCTTCATCAGCACGTGGCGCCCGCCGCCCATGTCGCGGCGGTACGTCTGCAGCAGGAACGGCTTGCGGTTGCGCGCGGAAGCCAAGCCCGTGCGGTCGTTGAAGATGCGCCGGTAGCGGCTGTTGGCGGTGTTCCACACCACGTCCCCGGGGCGCTGGGGCTGACAGTAGCGGCGGTTGTGCGTGGGCACGTAGCCGTTGCGGTCCACCGCGATGCAATAGACCACCTTCGGCGAGAAGGCCAGCATGCGTTCTTGCACCTGCGGAAACAGCCGGTCTGACATCTCGACGAAGCGCGTGGTGTGCTGCTGCGGGTTGGTACCCGGGATCGGTCGGTACTGCTCGTCGAAGAGGTCCGCGAGCGTCAACATGCCGGTGCGCACCGCGTTCTCGAGGAGCTGGGAGATCTGCGCCGCAGCCTCCTGCGCCGCCGCGATGTACGGGCTGTCCTCGGTCTCGATGCCGCACGCCGCGATGGCCTCCATCAGATGCTCGCTGACGCGCAGGAAGGATTCGCTGCGCTGTAGCGCGGTCTGCAGGGCCTGCGTGGCCTGACGGGCCTCGGCCTCGATCACCGCCATCTGCTGGTTCATGCCGTCGCTGGCATGGCGGCTTTCCGCGGCGGCCCGCATGATGCTGTCCACTCCGGCCTCGACCTCGGCCAGTGCCTTGTGGAACGCGCTGGCCTGAGCGCCGCTCGTCGTATCGCTGCGGATCTCGCGCGCCAGGGCGCCCACCCGGGCGTCGAGGTCGCCGACCGTGCCCATGATCTGCTTGGAGGACGCCTCGACCTTCGCCGCCAGGTCCTTGACGGCATCGGCAACGACGCCGAAACCGCGCCCGGCCTCGCCCGCACGTTTGGCCTCCACCGAGGCGTTGAATGCGACCAGCCGGGTCTGCATGGCGATTCGGGTGATCTCACGCGCAGCCTCGGCCACCTCGCGCAAGGTGTCGACGATGCCGCCCACCTCGCGCCCCACGTCCTCCACCGCCTGCCGGGCTTTGCCCACCGAGCCCCGGCTTTGCTCGGTGACGCTGCCGATCGTCGCCTGGGCCTGCTGGATGCCGCGGGCCTGCTCGGCCAGCGAGGCCAGCGCCTCGGTCTGGCGCGACGAGGTCTGGATCGTGTCCTCGATGACGCCGCGCACCTCGGCCGCCTCCCGGCCGAGCCCGGAGGCTTCCTTTTGCAGCGACTGGATGAGTGCGCGTGCATCGACCTGGGAGCCCGAGGGCTGCTGTGTCACCTCGTGCTCCGCGGACTTCTTTTGAAACAGGGTGAGCATGGCTCGTCTCCTCATTTGTATGGGCGGCTCTGTCGGCCGCCCTCGATCACCAGCCGCGCAGCTTGACTCGCAGGCGCGCGATGGACTGGCTGTGCAACTGGCAGACGCGGGACTCGGTGACGCCGAGTACGGCCGCGATTTCCTTCAGGTTCATGTCCTGCTCGTAATACATGCTCATCACGTATTGCTCCCGCTCGGGCAGCGTCTTGATGGCTTCCACCAAGGCGCGGCGCAGCCGCTGGTCGTTGAGTATCCGCAGCGGGTCGGCCTCGGTGTCGGCCACGTGGCGGTCGAGGTAATCGTCCTTGTCGCTGCCGCCGATGTCCTCGATGTACACGAGCTGCGTGCCTCGCACCTTGTTGAGCAGGTCCTGGTACTCGGCCAGCGTGATCCCCATCTCGCGGGCGATCTCGCTTTCCTGCGGGGGTCGGCCGAGCCTTTGCTCCAGCTTGTGGACGGCGGCCTCGATCATGCGTTGCTGCTTGCGCGTGCCGCGGCTCATCCAGTCGGCGCCACGCAGTTCATCGAGCATCGCTCCTCGGATGCGCTGGGTCGCGAACGTCTCGAACTGCACGCCATGCGCGGCGTCGTACCGGCTCAGTGCGTCGTTGAGGCCGATCATGCCGACCTGGATCAGGTCGTCGATCTCCACGTTGGCCGGCAGCTTGGCGATCATCTGATGCGCGAGGCGGCGCACCAGCGGGCTGTACTGCTGCAGCATCGCGTTGTGGTCGAGGCGGCCTTTGGCGGTGTACATGCGCTACTCGCTTGGAGGATCAGTTGAACGCCCGAGGGGCATCGGCGGGCCGGCCCGAGGCGCCGGCCATCGGCCCCCACAGGCTGGCCTCGCCGTCCTGCACCGAGAACGGCAAGGCGTAGTGCAACAAGTTCATGGCCAACTGGTGCAACGTCTGGGCGAGCACGTGCTCGCCGTCGTGCACGGTGCTTGCGACGGCGGCCAGGTGCGCCTGCGCAGCGAGGAAGTCGGCCGCGCAGCGCAGCAACCTCAGCGCCGCGGGCGGCACGCCGATAGCCTGCTGCGCGCAGTCCATGACCACGGCATGGTCGAGCAGGCCGGCGTAGTGCACCAGCACCTTGATCGAGGCATAGGCGTGCTTCAGGCTTTCGGCATCGTCCCCGCTGAAGACCAGCGGGCGCACGCGCCGGCCCGCGAACAGCCCCGACAGCACCGAGGCGTCGGCGTGAAAGAGCACCACGTCGGCCGAAGGAGCTGCCTCGCGCAGGGCTTCGAAGAGGAGCGAGGCCGACCCTTGCGCCTCACCGAAACAGGCGAGCGACCCGGGCGCGGCGGCCAGCACCGAGGTGTGCGCGTCGAATTCGTCGATCCACTGGCCCAGGTCCAGATCGCGCGCCAGCGCGCCGGCCACGTCCACCCCGGTCGTGTAGACGCTGGGTGCCGCGTCCACCACCAGCGTGTGCAGATCCTGAGCGGCCAGGCCGTGGCACAGGCCTTCGAGCAGCAGGTGGCTGCCCGGCGTGTGCGGGTTGGCCGCCACCGGCAGCAGGTGCACGGTGTGATGAGCGAACAGCCGGCGCAAGCCGTGCGCCTGATCGACGCCCCGATCAAGCATGCAGACCTCCCGCTGCCATGCCGGTCCACGCGGGCCGCCGAGGCGGCGCGGTGAAGACGAGATTCACGTCGTCGGCATCGAGCCGGTAGGCACTGCTGCCGCCGCCGCGCATCGCGCGATGCACGAGCGCCTGCGAGGTCATGCGGTGCCAGTCCTCCGGCACGCGCTGCCCGTTGGCCACCCCCACGATCTTGAGCTTGTGGCGGATCATCGCGTCCAGGGCCGGTCCGAGCTTGACGGCTTCGTCCAGCTTGGACAGCACCACCCCCTTGCACTGGTGGGCACGGTAGGCGATGAGCACGTCTTCGATCGTCTCGCCTTGCGAGGCTGCGTTGACGACCAGCAGCCGCTGGATGCTGCGGTGACCGACCATCTCCAACAGCTCCTGCGTGCGGCTGTCGCGCTGGCCGATGCCGGCGGTGTCGATGAGCACCATCTTCTTGGCCGACAGCAGGTCGAGCAGGTCCTCCAGCGCCGAGCGGTCGTGCGCGGTGTGGACGGCGCAGCCGATGATGCGGCCGTAGGCGCGCAGCTGCTCATGGGCGCCCACGCGGTAGGCGTCCAGCGTGATCAGACCCAGATTCGAGGCACCGTACTTCGCTGCGAAGGCCGCGGCCAGCTTGGCGGTGCTCGTCGTCTTGCCCACCCCGGTGGAGCCGACGAGCGCGTACACCCCGCCCTGGTCCTCCAGCGCCGGCTCGGCCTCGCCGGTGAGCAGGTTGCGTTGCAGCACGCCGCCCACCCAGGCCTCCAGGTCGCCGACATCGTTCGGCGCGGCGGCCGCGAGCTTGCGGATGAGCACCGGCGAGAAGCCGCAGTCCAGCAGCTTCTGGGTGAGCTTGGCCTGCTGGGGGTTGCGCTGCAGCTTCTCCATGAACGCGAGCGCGCCGAAGCGTTCCTCGATCAGGCCTTTCATCTCGCGCAGCTCGTGCAGCATGGCGCGCTGCTCCTGCTCGACCTGCAGCGACAGCGCGGCGGCGGGGGCGGCGTTCCATGCCGGCTCGGCGGGCGGGGGCACCACGGGCACCTCCGCCACGCTGCGCGGGCCCAGGCCGGGCGTGCCCGGATCGGGCAACGGGGCGGCGGCGCCCAGGCCGCCCTCCACGCTCGGTGCAGCCGCCGCCACGGCAGCAGCCGGTGCCGCCGGCCCGACAGGAGCGCAGGCCGCGGGCAGCGGCGCGGCCGCCCGCGCAGCGCTTTGCATCGCGGCCTGGCGGCGCTTGAGCATGCGCTCGCGCACATAGTCCTGGAACGAGAGCGTGCTCATCGCCAGGCGCTCGACGTCCTGCTCGACCGCTGCGGCCGCCGGGGCGGCGGGCTTGGCGGCCGGCTTGATGGCCGGCATGCGGGGCGCCGGGGCACGGGGCGCGGCAGGAGCGGCCGCATGGGCCTCGAATTTCTCGATCTGGGCAACGCTCTCGGGCGCCATCGCCAGCACCTCCACGCCTTCCTTGCAGGGGCGGGTGGACAGGATCACCGCGTCTTCGCCGAAGGCCTGCCGCACCAGCACGAGGGCCTCGCGGGAGGTGGCCGCAACGAATCGTTTGACGTTCATGAGTGCGCTCCGATGATCGAGCCGATCCGGATCGAATGGGTGTCAGGAATCTCGCTGTGCCCGAGCACGGCCAGCCGGGGCGCGGCCCGCTTGAGCAGGCGGGCGATGGGCGCGCGCACGGCGTCGGGCACGAGCAGGCAGGCGGGCACGCCGAGGTCTTCCTGCTTCTTGGCCGCTTGCGCAGCCGACTGCGTCAGCGTCTCGGCCACGCCGGGGTCCAGGGCGGCGCCGTGGGGCGACGTCAGGGCCTGGGTCACCAGGCGTTCGAGCTCCGGCTCGATCGCGATGACGTCCAGCTCCTTCACGGGGCCGTAGATCTGCTGCACGATGGCCGGCGCCAGGGCGATGCGCACGCGGCGCGCCAGCTCGGCCGGGTCGGTCACGTTGTTGCCGGCATGCTCGGCCAGCGTCTCGACGATGGTGCGCATGTCGCGGATGTGCACCGACTCTTCCAGCAGGAGCTGGAGCACCTTCTGGAGCGTGGCCAGGCTCACCAGCTTGGGCACCACGTCTTCCATCAGTTTCGGCGCGAGCTTCGTCACGTGTTCCACCAGTTGCTGCGTCTCGGTGCGGCCCAACAGCTTGGCCGCGTGGACTTGCATCAAGTGTGAGAGATGGGTCGCCACCACGGTCGAGGAATCAACGACCGTATAGCCCGCCATTTGCGCGCTTTCGCGCTGGCGCTCGTCGATCCACACGGCCGGCAGCCCGAAGGCCGGGTCGGTGGTGGCGGTGCCGAGCAGCGGCGTGGTGGCGTGCCCGGGGTTGATCGCCAGGAACATGCCCGGGAAGCACTCGCCCTCGCCCACCACCGCCCCGCGCAGCGTGATGCGGTAGACGCTGGGCTTGAGTTCGAGGTTGTCCCGGATGTGCACCGCCGGCGGCAGGAAACCCACCTCCTGCGCGAACTTGCGGCGCACCCCCTTGATGCGCGCGAGCAGGTCGCCCTGGCGGTCCTTGTCCACCAGTTGGATCAGGCGGTAGCCCACTTCCAGCCCGAGGATGTCCACCGGCTGCAGGTCCTCCCAGCTCGCCTCGGCGTTCGGGTTGGGCGCCGGCGTGGGCGGCGCCACCTGCTCGGCCCGACGGGCCTGCTCCTCGCGGCGTTTGAGCCACCACGCCGCATAGCCCAGGCCCGAGGCGATGGCCAGGAACGTGAGGTGCGGCATGCCAGGCACGACGCCCAGCAGGCCGATCACGCCGGCCGTGATCCCGAAGGCGCGCGGCGAGTTGAACACCTGCTTCAGGATCTGGCTGCCGACGTCCTGCTCCTTGCCGACGCGCGAGACGACCATCGCCGCCGCGATCGAGATCAGCAGCGCGGGGATCTGCGCGACCAGCGCATCGCCCACCGCGAGCAGCACGTAGGTGTTGGCGGCCTGTCCGATCGGCACGCCGTGCTGCGCGACGCCGATGATCAGGCCGCCGATGATGTTGATGAAGAGGATGAGGATACCGGCGATCGCATCGCCGCGCACGAACTTGCTCGCACCGTCCATCGAGCCGAAGAACTCGGCCTCGTCGCCCACCTCCTGACGACGGCGTTTGGCCTCCTTCTCGTCGATCAGGCCCGCGTTGAGGTCGGCATCGATCGCCATTTGCTTGCCGGGCATGGCGTCGAGAGTGAAGCGCGCGCTCACCTCGGCGATCCGCTCGGCCCCCTTGGTCACCACGATGAAGTTGATGACGACCAGGATGGCGAAGACGATGAGGCCGACGGCGAAGTTGCCGCCGATGAGGAAGTGCCCGAACGACTCGATCACCTGACCGGCGGCGCCCGTGCCGGTGTGCCCGTTGAGCAGCACGACCCGGGTCGACGCCACGTTGAGCGACAGGCGCAGCATGGTGGTGAGCAGCAGCACCGCCGGGAAAGCCGCGAAGTCCAGCGGCCGCACCATGTACGCCGAGACCATCATCACCATCAGCGCCGTGGCGATGTTGAAGGTGAACAGCACATCCAGCATGAAGGGCGGCAGCGGCAGCACCATCATCGTGAGGATCATCACCACGACGAGCGGCGCGGCCAGCGCCTTCAGTGGCAGGCCGCCCACGAGCGGCTGCAGGCGTTGCAGTGCGGCATTCATTGGTCAGACTCCTGCGCGGCGTCGGCGGTCGCGGCGCGCTGGTGGGGGTCGAGTTCGGGCGGCACGTCCAGCGGCGGCAGCTCGCCCGGCATCGGCGCCTCGCCGCGCATCGCGGCGCGCAGCTGGTACACATAGGCCAGCACCTGCGCCACCGCGCCATAGAGCGCGACGGGGATCTCGCGGTCGAGCTCGGCGTGCGCGTAGAGCGCGCGCGCCAGCATGGGCGCCTGCAGCACGGGCACCTTGTGCTCGCGTGCCAGGTCGCGGATCTGCATCGCGATCAGGTCGGCCCCCTTGGCCACCACCCGGGGCGCGGCCATCTTCGCCTCGTCGTACTTGAGCGCCACCGCGTAGTGCGTGGGGTTCATCACCACCAGGTCGGCCTTGGGCACGGCGGCCATCATGCGGCGCTGCACCATCTCGCGCATGCGCGCCTTCATCTTGACCTTGACCTCCTGGTTGCCCTCCAGCTCCTTGTGCTCCTGCTTGGCCTCTTGGTGGCTCATCTTCAGGCGCGAGAGGTACAGGTGGCGCTGCAAAGGCACGTCGATCGCAGCCATGAGCGCCAGCGCGATCAGCAGCAGCCCGAGGCCGCCCAGCATCAGCCGGCTGGCATCGGCCAGCGCGGCCGGCAGCGCGACCGCGAGCGTGCCGTGGAACTCGCCGAGGTGGCGGTGCAGGTAGAAGGCGCCGATGGCGCCCAGCACGAGCGCCAGCACGCTGGCCTTGAGGGCTTCGACGAGGTTGTGCTTGGAAAAGAGACGCCCGAGCCCTCCGATCGGGTCGAGCTTGGAGAACTGCGGCCGCAGCGGCTTGAGCGTCCAGTTCCAGCCGCCGAGCGCCAGGTTCGCCCCCAAAGCCGCGGCTGCCATGAGCCCCCCGAACGGCACCGCCACGAGCAGCAGATTGAGCGCGGCCGCGGCCAGCCGCTCGCCCATCGAGGCCGGCGCCGCGACGTCAGCCCAACCGAACCGAAGCGCCTGGGCGACGAAGTCTTGCAGCCAACCGGCCAGCGCCGGCGCCACCACCCCGAGCGCCAAGAGTCCGCTGCCCACCACGGCGAAATGCGCGAGGTCCCGCGAACGGGGAACCTGGCCCTCCTCGCGCGACTTCTGGATCTTGCGCGCGGAGGCGGGTAAGTGGCGGTCTTGCTGGTCGTCGGCCATGGCGGTGGGAGTTCACCGCCATTCTCAAAGTCTGCACCGCGTACTTAAGGGCGAAAAGGCGGGTGGATTCCGCCTTGTTTCGCCGCACGCGAATGACGTCGGCGGCCGACTGCTCCGACCCACTTCTAGCGGCGGCCGCCCGCCAGTTCTTGCAGCACCGTGACTTCGTTGCTCCGGTGCGCAGCGAGCATCCGCGCGAAGAGGGTCTCGGTGTCGGCGCGCAACAAGGCTGCGGCATCGTGCAGCGCCGACAGGAGTTGAGCCCCTTGGGTCGATATTTCCTCCAGCACGGCCGGACAGGCGGTGGCCTCCAGATGCCCTGTGAACTGCGTCACATACCGGCTCTGCGCCCGCACCCACTGCGCCGCCTCGGCGTCGAACTCCCAGTCATCGCGCAACGGAACGATGCGGCCTGCGACCTGCGTCACGCCCCGCACCATCCCTTCGGGGGTCGCGTTCAGCAGCTCCAGCACCTCGTTGTTCACGAAACTGCGGGTGGACAACAGGCTCATCACCTGCAGCGCATCGTCCTCCCGCAGACCGTAGGCCTTGCGCAGCGCCGACTCCTGCTGGTCGTCCTCGACGAACTCGCACAAGTACACGAGGGGTCGATCCTCAGAGCCGAGGCGCAGATCCGCAAAAAGCTTGGCGATCGACGATCCGGTTCCGCATAGATCGACGATGACCGGGCTTGCCTCGAAGAGGCGACGGCAGTACTCGAGATAGAGAGGATCACCCGAGGTGCGCGCGACGCGTGAGGTGTACCAGTAGCGGCTGACCGGTTCGGCGCGTCCGGCCGCCGTCCGCAGCGCATCAAAGGCCATCTTCAGATGCCGTCCGTCCCGGGAGGCGAACAGGGCCTGGGTGCCGCCACCCTGCGCCATGTGGACCAGAAGCATGGCCGAGGCCGCTACCAGCACCGGCAGATTGAGCTGCGTCTGCAGCCTCAGCAGCCAGTCGGGCATGTCGCGGGCCGACGTCATCAGCCGCGCCGACCTCAGCGCCTGGGCGAACTTGGGGAAGCCGTTCGCGTACAGGTGCTTCTCGACGGGGGTGGGCTGAGCGAGCGAGGTCAGCGTCGCGCGAGCGCCATGTCGGGCAGCGGTCTGGACGTCCGAATGATGGTTGTCCCCCAGATGGACGGCACGCCATCCGGCGCGGTCGAATTCCTGCCAGACCCGCCCCGTGCGCTTGCCATGGCTCGTGCGCACGATGGGGACGTCCAGGCGCAGACCGGCCTTCTCGAGCAGCAGGCGAATCGCGTCCTCCGGGAGGTACATGTCCGTCACCAGCACGCTGTCGCCGTCGACCAGGTCCAGCTGGTCACGCACGGGCACCACGTTCTCCAGCTCGAGCTGCAATTCCATCGACGCGATCTCTTGCGCCTGCTCGGGTGAGAGGTCGAGCGCGCGGGCGAGCTCCGCGTAGATGTCGCTCAGCTCGTACTCGCCTTGCTCCACCCGCCGCTCCGCGTCGAACCGGGCCTGCGCCAGGCCCGCAATTCCGCTGCGGCGCTCCAGCTCGACGAAAAGGGGCTCGGGCCGGATGCAATGCCGGGCGATGAGCGTGTCGAAGATGTCGAACGTGCGCACGCCGCGCCGGGCCGCGGCAGGCGGCGTGTGGCCCATGCCGCGCTCCAACGCTGCCGCGTCGCCAAAAATGAGGTTGTAGTCGGTGCGCGCCAACTCGATGTAGCCCTTGGCGCGCATCGCTTCGGCAAACCCGCGCTCCGCATCATGATGATAGTGACGCGAAGGTTCGGTGACGATGAACACCGGCCTGCGCGGCAGCACAGAGGCGCGAATCACCTCCAGATCCAGTCCCTCGATGTCGATGGACAAGAGATGAAGTCCCTCGGGGAAGCAATGCTGGAGCAGTTCGTCCAAGGTGACGGTCGACACCTCCACCGTTCGCTCGACCTGGCCGATCGCACCGAACGAGCGCACGTGCTGCGCATCGATCGACGACAGCTCGGAGTTCGTCGCGATGTTGATCGAGACCTTCTCGGGGTACCCAGGGGGCACTACCGCGTAGTGCAGCACCTGGTCGGTGGGCCGCACCCGTTGCAGATCGGGCACGAGGGCCGGGTTCGCTTCGACCAACACCCCGCGCCCGCCCCACTTGTGCTGGAACAGGTACGTATTGCTCGTCTGGATCGGGTGGTTCGCCCCCACTTCCAGATAACGAACCGACGTCAAAGGCAGTCCCTGCCGCGCGAAGTACGACTTGAGCGTGGCCTCCAGGATGAGATCCTCGCCAAGCTGCCCGTACTGCTCCTGCAGGAAAGTGGGCAGACGGTTGGGCGATACGTCGTGTTCCCTGCACTTCGCCGCGATCCACGGGTTCTCTAGCTTCATTCCAGTTCCTTACCGCGTGCGTCCGAGCCGCACGCCGCTCAGACGCCGCACGATCTCGACCTCTTCAACGCTCAACCTCCGCATCCAATCCGCCGTCGGCAGGGCCGAGATCGCGGGCTTGGCATAGGCGGGAGGCTCCTCTCCGACGAGCCGGAAATAGTCGGCCCAGGTACATAAGTAGTTCACGGTCTTACGTCCGGTGGTCGCCGCCTTCAATCCATCGGCACGCAAGGATTGCAAGAAGAACCGGTCACCCAGCGGCGCCATGGGCCGCGGCATGAGCGCCCACCGCGACAGGGTGTGGAACGCACCCCGACAGAAGAAGTAGCAGTTGGTGTCCACGTGTCCGCCGGACACGTCCTCTGCAATGCCCAGCGGCAGGACGCTGCCGTCGTCTCTTACCAGATAGCGCAGCGTCACCACGTAGTCTGGCTTCTGTTCGTCCGCCACCTTCACGCAACTGCTCACGTGCTCGGGGTGATACCAGTTGTCGGCATCGAGGAAGCACACCGCATCGCAACCCTCGCTGGCTGCCAGCAGTGCGCCCAGCGCGCGAGGAGTGTTGCCATAGTCGCCGTGCTCCCTATCCAGCCGCAGGTGGCGGACCGGCTCATCGTCGATCCACGCCTGCGGATGCCCATCGGCCACGACGAAGTGTTCGATGCTCGCGTAGGTTTGATCCTTCACGCTGCCCAGACAACGCCGCAGATAGCTCTCGGGTTCCTTGTAATAGGGCGTGATGACGGCAACTCGCATGAGGGACTCGACAGAAATCGTGGAGACTTCCTTCCACCGCCCGTCGCCCTACGCCACGGCGGGTAGATGGTCCGGCGCAAGACCTCGGACGCTGCGGTCGGCCATGGCCTCGTACAGCCTTTCGATGTCCCGGGCGAAACGGGAGCTGTCGAAGAGCCGCCCCTGGCGCGCGCCCGCCAAGGCGTCGCGCAGCGATCGGCGACGCTCGAAATCACGAGCCAGCGCGACTGCGCGCTCGACGAAGCCGGCAGGATCGTCGGCCACCAGTTCCTGCAATCCGACCGCGCAGTTCAGGCTCGCCGCCACGCGGGACGCGAAGCTGCGCCCCTTCTTCGTGACGACCGGCACGCCCGCCCACAGCGCGTCACTGGCGGTGGTGTGGGCGTTGTAAGGCCAGGTGTCCAGAAAGACATCGGCGTTCTGCAACCGCGCGATGTGCTGCTCGTAGCGAAGCAACGGAGCCCAGACCAACCGCTCGGGCTCGATGCCTCGTGCTTGCGCGTGGCCGATCAGGTTCTTGCGCACCTGCTCGTTCCACTCCAGCAGCCACAGCACGGACCGGGGAACCCGGTGCATGACCTCGCACCAGGCGTCGAAGACCTCCGGCGAGATCTTGTACGGCTGGTTGAACGCGCACAGCACGACGGCGTCCTCGGGCAGGCCCGCCTGCTCGCGTGTCATGGGCGGTGGCAACGCCCGTTGACTGTCGTTCGGCTGATAGCACAGCGGCATCTGCGCAATCTTCTCGGTATAGAAGGGGGCGTCCTCCAAAGGGGTGACTACGGGGTCGCCGATGACGTAATCCATCCACGGCGCCCCCGTCGTGCCGGGATAGCCGAGGAACGACACCTGCACTGGCGCGGCGCGGTAAGCGAAGATCTCCGGGCGCGATTCCTTCGTGTAGCCCTTGAGGTCCACGAGGATGTCGATGCCGTCTGCCCGGATGCGCCGGGCCGCCTCGTCGGCGCGCAAGTCGCTGATGTCCACGAACCTCTCCGAGCCCTGCCGCACACGTTGGGCGAGCTCCGAGCCGTCGTCGCGGCTGTGCGAGTACAGCGTCACTTCGAACCGCGTGCGGTCATGGGCTTCCAGGGACCCCGCGAAGAGCAGCGTCGTCGCGTGGTGGAAGAAGTCGCTCGAGACGTACCCGATACGCAGGCGCCGACCCCGCACGGCAGGCATCGATGGCGATTCCAGCGGCGCGACCCCCCGTGCGGCATAACGGGCGGTCACCTGGGCCGCACGCAGATGAAGTGCGGGGTCGTCGAACAGCGCCAGGTTAGGAAAGGCGGCAAGCGGTCGGTCCTCCTCCCCCAGCGCCTCGATGGCATCTCGCAAGGCCCTGGCGTCTTGCGCGCCGTCAACCCACCGGCACACCTCTCGCTCGCGGTGTGCGAGCAGGCCCAGCAGGTTCAGATCATGCTCGCCGCAACCCAGCGTGAGGGCCGTGCGAAAGCACTGGGCCGCCTCTTCCTTCATGTCGACGACGTTGAAGCAGTATCCGAGGTGGGCGTGCGCAGGCGCCAGGTCGATCTTGCGAGCCAGCGCCTCCATGTAGGCTTGGATCGCCTCGCGCGGCCTTCCTGCCGCTTCGAGCGCCCTGCCCAACTGGAAATGGAACGCCGCGTCGGCGCGCACGCGCTCGGGCGCACGCTGCATCAGTTCCGCAGCCTCCAGGGGGCGCTTGAGTTCCATCAAGCAGTGCACGGCCAGCGCCTGAGCGACCTCGTGGTCCGGCTCGATGCGAAGTGCCTGCTGCACGGTCTCCAAGGTGTCGGCATGGCGGCCTTGCCCCAGCTGGGCCCGCGCGAGGTTCAACAAGTAGACGACCTGTTTCGGTTGCAGTCGCACGGCCTGCCGGAACGCGCGCTCGGCTTCGGCCCACTGGCCGCGGGCCGCGCAGCTCTTGCCGCGCTCCCAGCTGCGGTGGGCTTCTGAGGCGGTTTGCGCGTGGGCCATCGGCGTTCCTCCTGGAATGACAGGTGCACTGTAGGACGCCCGCCCCCCTGGGTAAGGCCCGAAGAACGCCGCAAGGACGGTGCATTTCCCCGCCCGCGACCGGTCGGATCTCACACTCGCGGACTTGACATTGGCGATTCGGGGTTGCATGGGCCCTAAAGTTCTTGGTCGTTGGTTCGATAACCCCCACAACGGATCCCCAACGGGGCCCGTGGTCCGGTTAGGCGGCTCAGCCGTGCACCCCTTTGGGGGCAACGGTGCCGGCTAGCGTCGGGCGGTGGCCGTGGTGCTTGCACCGCGGCAGGAATAGGGACGGGAAACCGTCTTGATTCGGCACCGGCGCATGCCGGGTTTACTGAAAGTGATAGGAGCAGACCATGCCCGCTACCATCAATACCAACATCGTCTCGCTGAACGCGCAGCGCAGTCTCACCAACTCTCAGTCGTCGCTGGCCACGTCGATGGCTCGCCTGTCTTCGGGCCTGCGCGTCAACTCCGCCAAGGACGACGCAGCCGGCCTGGCCATCGCCGAGCGCATGAACGCGCAGGTGCGGGGCATGAACGTCGCCATCCGCAATGCCAACGACGGCATTTCGTACGCGCAAACTGCCGAAGGCGCGCTCTCCAAGGTGGGTGATGCGCTGCAGCGCATGCGTGAGCTGGCCGTGCAGGCCCGCAACGCGACCAACACCGAGAAGGACCAGGACTCTCTGCAGAACGAGTTCAAGGAACTGCAAAGCGAGATCTCGCGCGTGCTGGGCGGCACAACCTTCAACGGCACGACGATCTTCACCCAGACCGGCAGCCTGGAATTCCAGGTGGGCGCGGGCACGACCAGCAACGACCGCGTCAGTGTCTCTCTCGGCTCGACCGCGCTGAACGCGGACAGCAGCATCACCAACGTGACCACCAGCACGGCCATCATCGGCGACACGAGCTCGACCACCGCCGTGGCGGGCACCGCGATCGATGCAGTGATCGCGAACATCGATGCGGCCATCGACACGATCAACTCGCAGCGCTCGATCTGGGGTGCGACGCAGAACCGCTTCGAGGCCGTCATCGCCAACCTGCAGACCAGCGTCGAGAACCAGGCCGCCGCGCGTGGTCGCATCATGGACGCCGATTTCGCCGCGGAGACCGCCAACCTGTCGCGCGCCCAAATCCTGCAACAGGCCGGCACCGCGATGATCGCGCAGGCGAACCAGCTGCCCCAGCAAGTGCTCAGCCTGCTGCGCTGATGCCGCACACCGCCTCCCAGCCGGGGCTCACCCCAGCTGGGAGGTGCACTCGACACACCCCCGAGCGCCCGGCCCCGGCCGGGCGTCGTGCTTGGCGGCAGGGGAAAACTACCGCCCGTTTCCCTGCTTATTCACGGCTTCGCCGGGCGCGCGCAGCTTCCAGAATCGGCCTACCGTCCAGGTAGAGCCGGCTCTCATGCCGGAGTCAGTCCTTTGATGCTTCGACAAGGAGAGCGCGTATGCCGCAGACCATCAACACCAACATCGTGTCGCTGAATGCCCAGCGCAGCCTCGACAGCTCCCAGAACTCGCTCAAGACGTCGATGGCGCGCCTGTCTTCCGGCCTGCGCGTGAACTCGGCCAAGGACGATGCGGCCGGCCTGGCCATCGCCGAGCGCATGAACGCGCAGGTGCGGGGCATGAACGTCGCCATCCGCAACGCCAACGACGGGATCTCGTACGCGCAGGTGGCCGAAGGCGCTCTGTCCAAGATCGGCGACGCGCTCCAGCGCATGCGCGAACTGGCGATCCAGGCGCGCAATGCGACCAACACCGAGAAGGACCAGGACTCGCTGCAGAACGAATTCAAGGAGCTCCAGAACGAGATCTCCCGCGTTCTGGGCGGCACGACCTTCAACGGGCAGACGATCTTCACCCAGACCGGGACGCTCGAGTTCCAGGTAGGTGCGGGCACGACCACCAACGACCGGGTGACCGTCACCCTCGGCTCGACCGCGCTCAATGTGGATCCGGCCATCACCGACGTGACGACCAGCACCGCCATCATCGGCGACACCAGCTCCACCACGCCGGTGGCCGGCACCGCGATCGACGCGGTCATCGCCGACATCGACACCGCGCTGGACGCCATCAACTCCCAGCGCTCGATCTGGGGTGCGACGCAGAACCGCTTCGAGGCCGTGATCGCCAACCTGCAGGTCAGCGTCGAGAACCAGGCCGCCGCCCGCGGCCGCATCATGGACGCCGACTTCGCGGCCGAAACCGCCAACCTCTCGCGCGCCCAGATCCTGCAGCAGGCCGGCACCGCGATGGTCGCGCAGGCCAACCAGTTGCCGCAGCAAGTGCTGAAGCTCCTGCAGGGCTGAGCGACGTGCCCGCCACGGCGGCGCGGACCCCGGCGGGAGGGGCTCAAGTTCCCTTCCGCCCAGCCGATATCTCGATCTCAACTCCGGGGTGACACCACGCCATGGCCACCATCTCCTCTCCCGGACTCGGCTCCGGGCTGGACGTCAACGCGATCGTCAGCAAGCTGGTGGCGCTGGAGCGCAAGCCGATCGAGTTGCTCCAGTCGCAGGCCAGCAAGCTGCAGACGCAGCTGTCCTCGTTCGGGTTGCTGCAGAGCTACCTGTCGAACCTCCAATCGGCGGCTGCCAGGCTCGCGCAGTCGAGCTTCTGGAAAGAGAGCTCCGCCTCCTCGTCCGACGCCGCTTCGGTGTCGGCCTCGGCCTCGTCCAGCGCCGCGGCCGGCAGCTATGCGATCCAGGTGACGCAGTTGGCGCAAGCGCATTCGCTTGCGTCCAAGGCGTACCTGGATTCGACGACCTCCGTCGGCACAGGCACCCTGCGCATCGAGCTCGGGGGCTGGAACGCCGACCAGACCGTTTTCACTCCGAAGTCCGGCTCCACCCCGGTGGACGTCACGATCGGCCCCGGCGAGGATTCGCTGGAGAGCATCCGAGCCAAGATCAATGCGGCCAACGCAGGCGTGACCGCCACGATCGTGAAGGACGCGTCGGGAGCCCGGCTCGTCGTACGCTCCAACCTCACCGGTGAGCAAAGCTCCGTGCGCCTCACGGTCACGGACGACGACGGCAACTCCGCCGACGCCAACGGCTTGTCCGCGCTGGCGTACGACCCGGCCACCGCGACGGGCCAGATGACGCAGACGCTGGCGGGCCGCGATGCCATCGCGATCGTGAACGGTCTGCAGGTTCAATCGTCCTCGAACGTCCTCGATGGCGTGGTCGAGGGACTGAAACTCACGTTGTCGAAGACCACCGCCTCGACGGTGGAGGTCAAGGTCGCACCGGACACCGAGGCGCAGAAGAAAGCCATCGACAGCTTCGTCAGCGCCTACAACGACATCGCCAAGTACCTGGCGGATCAGACCAAGTACGACGCCACGACGAAGAAGGGCGGCGCTCTGCAGGGCGACCGCAGCGCGGTGATGCTGCAGAATCAGCTTCGCAGCCTGCTGCGCGAGACGAGCGGGGCCTCCGCGACGTATCCTCGGCTGTCCAACCTCGGCCTCGAAGTTCAGAGCGACGGCACGCTCAAGGTCAACAGCACCAAGCTCGACGCCGCGCTCGCCGACCCGAGCGAGGTGGCCAAGGCGTTCTCGGCCGTCGACGAGGCCAACCCCTCGAACGAGGGCTTCGCCGTCAAGTTCCGCAAGTTCACCGCTCTGGCCACCGGCTCCGAAGGGATGGTGACCACGCGCACCCAGGGCTTGCGCGACGCGATCAAGCGCAACAACGACCAGCAAGAGCGCTACGAGGATCGCGTGGCGCTCATCGAAAAGCGCCTGCTGCGCCAGTACACGGCGCTCGACAGCAGCGTCGGCCAGCTCAATGGCCTGGCCAGCTACGTGCAGCAGCAGATGGCCGCGCTCGCCAAGGCATCGGGCAGCAAGTAGCGTCTTCGGGTTGCCCGTTCGCCCTCATTTCGGGACTTCCGGGCGCCCCCTCGCGTTTCGCCCTCAGGCGCGCGCCCCGGCCCGCGGGCGGGGCGCAGCTCGCGCTCGGGGGTCTGCTGGACGGAACCTCACCGCCCTCCAAATTGCCCTCAAGCCGGGCAGGTGAGTGGCCGATAACCAGGGTGCCGGTTGAACAACGAGTGACATGACCATGTTCGCACCCTTCAAGAGCAACGCTTCCGTCTACGGCTCGGTCCAAGTGGAAACCGGGGTGGCTACGAACGACCCGCACCGTCTCGTGCTGATGCTGCTGGATGGCGCGCTGGAGGCGATCGTCACGGCTCGCGGTGCCCTGCAGCGCGGCGACGTGGCGGCCAAGGGCAAAGCCATCGGCAAGGCTACGCGCATCGTGGAGGAAGGACTGCGCGCGGCCCTCAACCAGCAGGCCGGCGGCGAACTGGCGGCCAACCTGAATACCTTGTACACCTACATCAACGCGCGCCTGACGCACGCCAACCTGCGCAACGACGACCGGACTCTCCAGGAGTGCCACCAACTCCTCGGCAACGTGCGCGACGCCTGGCTTGCCATCCAACCGGCCGCCGGCCGCAAGTGAGGAGCGCCATGACCGCCATTGCCCGCCACCCCGGGGACACCCTGGAGAACGTCATGGACGACAAGGCCCTGCTCGACTACTACGAAGCCATCGAGCGCGCCAGCGAGCAGATGCTGCAAGCCGCGCGCGACGGCGATTGGGACAGTGTCGTCCGGCTGGAGGGGGCGTGTGCGGTGCTGATCTCCCAGCTCAAGCATGCCGCCTCGCAGCGCGCCCTGCGCCCGGAGGAGACCCGTCTCAAGACGCGCATCATGAAGCGCATCCTCGAGAACGACGCCAAGATCCGCAACCTGGCCGAGCCGTGGCTCGAAGATCTGGATCGCCTGCTGGCCGGATCGCCCCGCCAGTTGCATTGACGCCTTAGCACCGGGCGCAGCCCGGTGCACGGAGCCCGAGATGGAGACGATGCCGATGCCGCTGCCGGACGAGCCGCAGCAGCGGTCGAGCCTCGACGACTTCCGTATCGCCGACCCGTTCGAGATCCTGGCCCTGCTGCGGCAGATGGTGGAGGCACGTGTGCTCCTGACCATCGCCACCCCGCGCGGGGCCTCGTACACGACGACCTTGTGGGAGGTGGACCGCTCCCGTAAGGTGCTCCGCTTCTCGGCCGACCGCCTCGACAACCAGCTCGAGCAGGTGCTCGACGCCGACGACGCGGTCGCGGTGGGCTACCTCGACAGCGTGAAGGTTCAGTTCGACGTCGAGGGCCTCGTCCATGTGCACGGCGCGGGCGGCCAGAGCGCGCTCAACTGCACGTTGCCTCAGGAGCTGTTCCGCTTCCAGAGGCGCGGCAGCTACCGGGTGCGGCCCCTGCTCGGTGCACCGCCCACCGCGAAGCTGAGCCATCCCGAGGCAGGCGCCTTGCTGGAGCTTCGCGTGCTCGACGTGAGCGTCGCAGGCCTGGCCCTGCTGTTGCCGCACGACGTCCCGCCCCTGCACCCCGGCACCCTCCTCCATGACGTGCTGATCGACCTGGATGCCGACACCCGTTTCACCGCCTCGGTGCGCGTGGTGCATGTGACCGCCATCAACCAAGACGCCCAAGGCGTGCGACTGGGGTGCGAGATCGAGCGCCTGTCGGGGGAGGCGCTGCGTGCCCTGCAACGCTACGTGGACCTCACCCAACGCCGTCGCCGCCTGATGGCGCAGGACAAGCCCTGAAGCGTGCGTTGATGCCTCAAGCGCCCGGCGTTCACGCCGATATAGCCCGGTAGGAACCTGCCGCGGCGGCGTCTGCGGCCCCATCGAACAGCAGAAGAACCTCACATGTTCGTCATCATCGGCTACATCGTGGCGCTGGGGAGCATCTTCGGCGGCTTCATCATCCACGGCGGAAATATGGCCGTGATCCTGCAGGCCCTGCCGACGGAGCTGATGGTGATCGGCGGAGGCGCCTTCGGTGCTTTCGTCGTCAACAACCAGCCGAAGGTGCTCAAGGCCACGTTCAGGGCGCTGCCCAAGCTGCTCAAGGGCTCCAAATACACGAAGGCCCGGTACATGGAGCTGATGGCCCTGCTCTACGACATCCTGCAGAAGGCTCGCAAGGAAGGGCTGATGGCCATCGAGAAGGACGTCGATGCGCCTCACGAGTCGCCGCTGTTCCAGAAGTACGCCACCGTCGGCAACGACCACCACGTGGTCGAGTTCATCACCGACTACCTGCGCATGATGGTCTCGGGCAACCTCAACGCCCATGAGATCGAGACGCTCATGGACAGCGAGATCGAGACGCACCACCACGAGGCGCACGCACCGGCGGCCGCCCTGCAGCGCGTCGCGGGCGGGTTGCCCGCCTTCGGCATCGTGGCCGCCGTGCTGGGCGTGGTCAACACCATGGGCTCGGTCGGCCAGCCGCCGGCCGTCCTGGGGGCCATGATCGGCTCCGCCCTGGTCGGCACTTTCCTGGGCATTCTGCTCGCGTATGCCATCGTCGAGCCCCTGGCGGGCCTGCTCGAGCAGAGGAACGACGAGTCCACCAAGGAGCTGCAGTGCATCAAGACCACGCTGCTCGCCAGCATGCAGGGCTACGCGCCCCAGGTCGCGGTCGAGTTCGGCCGCAAAGTGCTCTACTCCACTGAGCGCCCGACCTTCTCGGAGCTCGAGGGACACGTGAAGGGCAAGAAGGCCTGACGGGGCCGGGACACGCACATGGCCGGCGACTCGAAGAAGCTCCAGCCCATCATCGTCAAGCGGGTCAAGAAGGCCGCGCACGGTCACCATGGGGGTGCGTGGAAGATCGCCTATGCCGACTTCGTGACGGCCATGATGGCGTTCTTCCTGCTGATGTGGCTGCTGGGCTCCACCAGCGAGGGCGACCGCAAGGGGATCGCCGACTACTTCAACTCGCCGCTGAAGGTCTCCCTGCTCGGCGGCGGAAGCGGCACGGGCGATTCCTCGCACGTGATCAAGGGCGGTGGCCTGGACTTGAGCCGCACCAACGGCCAGGTGAAGAAGGGCGACATCGAGGCCGAGCGCAAGACGATCAACCTGCAGGCGCTCAAGGACGCGGCGCGCCGCGCCGAGGCCGAGCGGCTGGAGGGCCTGCGGCGCCGGCTCGACTCGGCGCTCACCAACCACCCGCGCCTGCAGCAGTACAAGTCGCAGATTCGCATCGACATCACGGCCGACGGCCTGCGCATCCAGATCGTGGACGAGCACAACCGCCCGATGTTCGACACCGGCAGCGCCCTGGTGAAAGACTACATGCGCGACATCCTGCGCGAGATCGGCAAGGTGCTCGGTGAAACGAACAACAAGATCACCCTGGCCGGCCACACCGATGCCGCCCCCTACAGCAGCGGCGAGCGCGGCTACAGCAACTGGGAGCTCTCGGCCGACCGCGCCAATGCCTCGCGGCGCGAGCTGATCGCGGGCGGCCTGCGTGAGGGGCAGGTGGTGCGCGTGGTGGGGCTCGCCTCCAGCTCGCTGCTGGACGCCGAGAACCCGCTGAACCCCGTCAACCGCCGCATCAGCATCATCGTTATGAACCGCGACGCCGAGGAGCGCTTCGAACGCGGCGGCGACGTCGAAGCGGGCAGCGGCCCGTCCGTGGAGCGAGCACTCGACGTCGGGGCCTCAAGTCCGGGCGCGAACCGCCGATAACAGCCACGATTGCACATTCTCCCGAGGATGCCTTCATGAGCACCGCAGCCGACACGAAGTTCCTGGTCGTCGACGATTTCTCCACCATGCGCCGCATCGTGCGCGGTCTCTTGAAAGAGATCGGCTACAACAACGTGGAGGAGGCCGAAGACGGGGCGGTGGCATTGCAGATGCTGAAAAGCGCCAAGTTCGACTTCGTCGTCAGCGACATCAACATGCCCAACATGAACGGCTTCGAGCTGTTGAGCGCGATCAAGGCGGACGAGGGCCTCAAGCACCTCCCGGTGCTGATGGTGACGGCCGAAGCCCGCAAGGAAGACATCATCCGTGCCGCCCAGGACGGCGCCGCCGGCTACATCGTGAAGCCTTTCACGAAAGCCACCCTCGAAGAGAAGGTCCAGAAGATCATGCAGAAGCTGGGCAAGTGAGCGGGGGCAGCATGAGCACGCACGACACACAACAACAAGGCGGCGCGAGCGCCAGCCCCGAGGTCTATCAGCAGATCGGCGAGATGGCTCGCCAACTGCACGACACGCTGCAGCAGCTGGGCTTCGCCCCCAAGCTCGGGCAGATCGCCGACAAGCTGCCCGACGCGCGCAGCCGGCTGAACTACATCGCGCAGAAGACGGGCGAGGCGGCCGAAAAGGTCCTGAACCTGGTGGACCAGGCCAAGGCGGAGCACGACCACATCACGCAGGAGACGCGGCGCATCGCCCGGGCCATCGTGGCCGACCCCGTGCGCGCGGTGGCCTCGGGCGCGGTCATGAACTTCGTCGGCGACGTCGAGGCGAGCACGGCCCGCATGGACCGGCACCTCACCGAGATCATGATGGCGCAGGATTTCCACGACCTCACCGGCCAGGTGGTCGCGAAGGTGGTGACGCTCGCCGCCGACATCGAGGACCAGCTCGTCAAGCTCCTGCTCAAGACGGCGCCGCCCGACCAGGTGCACAAGGTCGAGCAGACCTTCCTGAACGGCCCGGTGGTCAACCCCGAAGGCCGCACCGACGTGGTGGCGAACCAGGAGCAGGTGGACGAGCTGCTGGCGAGCCTGGGGTTCTAGACTCCGGATGCCTGTGTGAGGGGCGTGCCGCCCGGCACGTCCCCGCCGCCCCTCCCCGCCGCGCGGCGACGGCGAAGATGGCGTCGATCAGACATTCATGTTCATGATGTCGCTATATGCCTGCACGAGGCGATTGCGCACGTGCACGGCGGCCTGGAAGCCGATCTGCGCCTTCTGCATCGCCACCATCGTCTCTTCCAAGGACACGGTCGGGTCGTCGAGCTGGACCTGACGCTGCATCTGCGCCGCCTGCGCCTGTGCCTGGCTCACCGATTTGAGCGCCTGGGTGAGCGCCTGCGAGAAGCCCACCTGCGTGGCGCCCGCGTCCACCTTGGCGGCGCGCGCCTGGCCCGGCAGAACGACTCCACTGCGGGCGACGGCCTGTTCGAAGTTGAAGGGCTTGAATCGAACGTCCATGGCTTTCGGGCCGGGTGAAAGGCGGATGACCGGGAGTACCGGGATGCGGTGATCGTACGGCCGGCCGACGGCCTCGATGCACCGAAGTGGGGGCGGATTGCCCGCTTCTTCGCGCCCTCGTGCAGCGGTGGGGTCCGAATAATCCACCGCTATACGCCGCAAGGTCCCCACCCCATCCCATGGACAACGCCGTCGCCCTGTCTCCGAACCTGACGCCCGCCGCCGCGCCCGAGGCACGCGGCCTGCTGGTCCAGCTCGGCACGATGCCCATGCAACGCAAGCTCGCGCTCGGCGCCGGCGTGGCCACGCTGGTGGCCGTCCTCGTCGCGCTGTCGCTGTGGTCGGCCCGGCCCGACTACAAAGTGCTCTACGCCAACCTGTCCGACAAGGACGGCGGGGCGATCATCGCGTCCCTCTCGCAAATGAACGTGCCGTACAAGCACGCCGACGGCGGCACGGCCATCCTGGTGCCGGCCGACAAGGTGCACGACGCCCGGCTCAAGCTCGCCTCGCAGGGGTTGCCCAAGGGCTCGACGGTGGGCTTCGAGCTCATGGACAACGCGCGCTTCGGCATCACGCAGTTCCAGGAACGGCTGACGTTCCAGCGAGGACTGGAAGGCGAGTTGACCCGCTCGATCGAAGCGCTGGCTGCCGTGCAGAGCGCCCGCGTTCACTTGGCCCTGCCCAACCAGAACGGCTTCTTCCGGGAGCAGCAGAAGCCCTCGGCCTCGGTGCTCGTGCATCTGCACGCGGGCCGCACGCTCGACCGCGCGCAGATCGCCGGCATCGTCCACCTGGTGTCGTCCAGCGTGCCGGACCTCTCTCCCAAGGCCGTGAGCGTCGTGGATCAGACCGGCGCACTGCTGACCGAATCGGCCGACGGCAGCCACAAGGGTGCGGGGCTGGACGCCCAGCAACTGCAGTACGTGGCCCAGATCGAGAGCACCTACGCCCGCCGCATCGCGGACATCCTCGAGCCGGTGGTGGGCCGCGACAATCTGCGCGCGCAGGTGACGGCCGACGTCGACTTCTCGCAGAGCGAATCGACCTCCGAGCAGTTCAGGCCGAACCAGGGGGGCGAACCCGCGGCCGTGCGCAGCATGCAGACCTCGGAGTCGGCCCAGCCCGGCAGCGCCCAGCCGAGCGGCGTGCCCGGGGCCCTCTCGAACCAGCCGCCCGCGCCCCCGAGCGCCCCCATCAACGGGCCGGCCCAAGCCCTGCAGGCGGCCAACGCCGGCGGCGGCGCGGCGGCGACGATCAAGCGCGACGCCGTCACGAACTACGAGGTGGACAAGACCGTGCGCGTGACGCGCAACGCCACGGGCACGATCAAGCGCATCGCTGCCGCGGTGGTGGTCAACCATCGGGTCACGACCGCTGCCAACGGCAAGACCACCTCCACGCCGCTCACGCAGGAGGAACTGGACAAGCTCACCGCGCTGGTGCGCGAGAGCATCGGCTACAACGCCGAGCGCGGCGATACCGTGCAGGTGATCAACGCCCCCTTCCGCGTGCACAAGGTCGACGAGGCCCCCGAGGACCTGCCGCTGTGGAAGCAGCGCGAGACCTTGGACCTGCTGCGCAACCTCGCGCTGCCCGTGGCGCTCGTGCTGCTCGGCCTCGTCGTGGTGTTCGCGGTGATCCGCCCCGCCCTGCGAGCCAGCGCGCAACCGGCGCAAGCCCGCGGGGGACAAGCGCTCGACGCGGTGGTCGCCGACCCCGAGACGCTGCCCGCACTCGATGCTGCCGGGACCGGCTCAGCAGGCGTTCCGCTGCTCGCTGCGCCGATGTCGGGAGACAAGCTCGATGCGGCCCGGCAACTGGCCCGCGACAACCCGGCCGCGGTCGCCAACATCGTACGCAACTGGGTGAACAAGGAGGCGGCGGCCTGACCGGCCGGCCCCTCGCCCCGCACGAGCACCAACGGACGAGCCACCATGGACGAAGCCGGACTGCACGACTCGGCGATCCTCCTGATGTCACTGGGCGAGGAGGAAGCCGCCGAAGTCTTCAAGCATCTCACGCCCAAGGAGGTTCAGCGCCTGGGCGAGACGATCGCCAAGATGAAGGTGATCCCGCGCGAGCGGGTGGAGGAAGTGCTCGATCGCTTTGCCGCCGATGCCTCCGAGCAGAGCATGCTCGTCAGCGACACCGACGAGTACGTGAAGTCGGTGCTGCGCAAGGCTCTGGGCGAGGACAAGGCCAACCTGCTCATCGACCGCATCCTGCAGGGCAGCGACGTCACCGGCATCGAGAGCCTGAAGTGGATGGACCCGAGCTCGGTGGCCGAGCTGCTGCGCAACGAGCATCCGCAGATCGTCGCGGCCATCCTCGTGCACCTGGACTACGACCAGACGTCGCAGGTGCTCAAGCACTTCACCGAGCGCCAGCGCAACGAAGTGATGATCCGCATCGCCACCCTCGACGGCATCCAGCCTTCGGCGCTCAAGGATCTCAACGACGTGCTGTCCAAGGTGCTGGCCGGCGGCGACAAGCTGCGCAAGGCCTCGCTCGGCGGCGCCAAGACGGCGGCCGAGATCATCAACATGATGGGCTCCGCCGTCGAGAGCTCGGTGCTCGACTACATCCGCCAGAGCGACCCCGATCTCGCGCAGAAGATCATGGACAACATGTTCGTGTTCGACGATCTGCTCAAGATCGACGATCGCGGCATCCAGATGCTGCTCAAGGAAGTGCAGACCGAATCGCTGGTCATTGCGCTCAAGGGGGCCTCGCCCGAGCTGCGCGAGAAGATCTTCTCGAACATGTCGAGCCGCGCTGCCGAGGCGCTGCGCGAGGATCTCGAGTCCCGCGGTCCGGTGCGTCTGTCCGAAGTCGAGGCCGAGCAGAAGGAAATGCTGAAGGTGGTTCGCCGTCTGGCCGACGAAGGCCAGATCGTGCTGGGAATGGGCGGCGATGACAGCTTCGTCTAAGAACACCGCGGCCCGCACGCTGTACAGCCGCTTCATCCCGCGCGAGGAGCTGCACTCGTTCTCGGCGTGGACGCCCGGCTCCCTCGACGGCGCGGACAGCGCCGCGCAGGCCCGCCCCGAGGAGGCCGCTCCCACCCCGGAGGCCGCAGCCGCGCTGCTGACCGAACAGCTGCGCGAGGCCCGGCAGGCCGGCTACAAGGACGGGTACCGCGACGGTCTTGCAGCGCTGGACAACTTCAAGCAGAGCTACGCGGCGCAGGTGACGGCCCAGGTGGGCCAGGTCGTCGCGAGCTTCCAGGCCCAGCTCGACGCCCTGCAGCAGGACCTGGCCTCCTCGCTCGCACAAGTGGCGGCCGACATCGCCCGCCAGGTGGTGCGCACCGAGCTCACCACCCAGCCGCAACTGATCGAGCAGGTGGCCCACGAGGCGCTCGGTCTGCTCGTGCACTCGGCGCGCCACATCCGCATCCGCGTCCATCCGGACGACCATCAGCTGCTCGTCGAGCAGGGCCAGCTCGACATCGAGGCCCGCCATGCCCGCCTGCTGCCCGACCCGGGCGTCCACCGCGGCGGGTGCATCGTCGAATCCGACATCGGTCTGATCGATGCCTCGATCGAGACGCGTTGGCGCCATACCGTGGCCGCACTCGGACAAACGTCCTCCTGGGCCGGCGAGCCGCCTTCCACCCCCGAGGAGCAGGCATGAGGGACTCCGGCCTGCAAGCCTGGCAGCAGTACTTCGACGACCTGCGCGCCTTCGCCCGCTCGCCGCAAACGATGGAAGTGCAAGGCACGCTCGTCAAGGTCGCGGGGCTCGTGCTGGAGGCCGCGGGTGTGCGCGTGCCCGTGGGCTCGGTGTGCGAGGTGCGCATGGACGGGCAGCCCCCGGTGCAGGCCGAAGTGGTGGGCTTTGCCGGCGATCGCGCCTACCTGATGCCCACCGGCGAGGTGCACGGCCTCGCCAGCGGCGCGCGGGTCGTGCCTCTGGCCGGTCCCATGGTGCCGCCGCGGCTCGGCCAGCCGACGCACCCCTGGCGGCGCAGCGAGGACCGCAGCTTGCACCTGCCGATGGGTGACGGCCTGCTCGGTCGGGTGGTCGACTCGCACGGCCGCCCGATGGACCGCAAGGGGCCTCTGGAGGCCGTGCACAACGAACCGCTCGTGCGGCGCCCGATCAACGCGATGGACCGCGACCCCGTGCGCACGGCACTGGATACCGGGGTGCGCGCGATCAACTCGATGCTCACTGTCGGACGGGGGCAGCGCATCGGCCTGTTCGCAGGCTCGGGCGTTGGCAAGTCGGTGCTGCTCGGGATGATGGCGCGCTACACACAGGCTGACGTCATCGTCGTCGGCCTCATCGGCGAGCGCGGCCGCGAGGTCAAGGAGTTCATCGAGGACATCCTCGGCGAAGAAGGCCTGGCGCGCTCGGTCGTGGTGGCCGCGCCCGCCGATGCGCCGCCGCTCATGCGCATGCAGGGCGCGAGCTATGCCACCGCCATCGCCGAGCACTTCCGCGACCGCGGCGCCCACGTGCTGCTGCTGATGGACTCGCTCACCCGCTACGCCATGGCCCAACGCGAGATCGCCCTGGCCATCGGCGAGCCGCCGGCGACCAAGGGCTACCCGCCCAGCTGTTTCGCCAAGCTGCCGCAGCTGGTCGAACGCAGCGGCAACGGCCTCAACGGCGTGGGCTCGATCACCGCGTTCTACACCGTGCTCAGCGAAGGCGACGACCAGCAAGACCCGATCGCCGACGCGGCGCGGGCCATCCTGGACGGGCACATCGTCCTGACCCGGGAGCTCGCCGAGAGCGGGCACTACCCCGCGATCGACGTCGAGAAGTCGGCCTCGCGCGTGATGCACAACGTCGCCTCGCCGGAGCACCTGGAGGCGGCTCGACGCTTCCGGCAGATGTACGCCCGCTACAACCGCAGCCGGGACCTGATCGCACTGGGCGCCTACGTGCCGGGACAAGACGCCGAGTTGGACGCGGCCGTGCGGGCCTTCCCCGCGATGCGGTCGCTGCTGCAGCAGGACATGCGCGAGCGCGCGACCCTCGCCGAGAGCATCGCCCGCATGCGCGCCGTCGTCGGTGACGGCTGATCGATTGCCCAAAGGACAGCACCATGAAGGACAACCGCTCCCTCCACGTCGCCCTCGAACTGGCCGACAAGGACCGCGACGCCGCGCTCGCACGGTGCCAACAAGCCGCCCAGGCCCTCGAACGCCACCGCCTGCAGGCGCAACAGTTGCGGGACTACCGCGCCGACTACCTCGCGCGCTGGAACGGGCAGTTCCAGCAACGCGGCACCGTCGAGATCATGCGCTGCTACCGGGACTTCATGGCGAGGCTCGACCAGGCGATCGCGCAGCAGGCGCTGGTCGTGCAGCAGGCCGAGTGGCAGCTCGAGCATGCGCGCCTGCACCTGCTGGAGCAGGAACGCCGCGCCGCCGCCATTCACAAGCTGTTGGAAAAGCGCGCCGCCGAGCAGGCCCTGGCCGCCCAGCGCCGCGAGCAGAAGCACACCGACGAACAGGCCAGCCGCCTGGCGTGGAACCAGCGTCTGGAGTCGACCGGCATTTTCGCCGCGGCCGACATCGCCCCGCTGGCCGCCTGAGCTCGCACACTCGACGACGCGACACCCATGACCCTCGCCGCTTCGATCTGCGCACTGTTCACCCCCGTGGGCACCCCCGCGGCCCCTTCGCCTGCGGCGCCCGCGACCGCCAGCCCCGGCCGCGGGCCCTCGCCCTTTGCCGAGCACATGCACCGCGCAGCGGCACGAGCCGCGGACCCGGCTCCCGCGCGTGCAGCCGCCCCGGCGCCCGAGGCCGCGCGCACCCCTGCAACACCCGCGCCGCAGCCCCCGCGCGATGCACCCGAGACGCCGCACGCCGGCGCGTCGCCGCAAGACCAGCCCCGTGCCACCGAGCAAGAGGGCCCCGGCACGCCCGAGACCGCCGGCGCCGCGCAGAGGGAGCCGGAGAGCAGCCTTGCCGAGCCCGCGGCCACCGAACCGCCCGCGTGGTTCCTCGCATGGCTCACGGCACCGCCGCACGCTGCGCCGCCCGCCCCCCCCTCGCCTGCATCTGCTGAGGCAGCGACCGAGGCCCCGAGCATCGAGCTGCCGCCCGACGGGCGGACCGCCCGCGACCCGCGTGAGTTGCCCGACGTCGGCGCCGGACGCGGGGCGCCCGCGGGCTCCGGCACGGCACCGGCCTTCGTCGAGCAGGTGAGCGCCGCAGAGGATGCAGGCCGGCTCGCCGTGGAGGCGCTGGCCGGTGCGGAGCAGCCGCCCGAGCACGGCCCTCTGCCCCACGCCGAAGCGCCCTCGGGCGTGCCCTCGCAGGCGGCGCCCACCGCGGGCCCGGCACACGGCGCCGCGGCCGCGCGTGCACTGCCCTCGTCGGCCGAAGCGGTCGTGCCCGCCGCGGTGCAGTCGCCCGAGTTCGGCGAGGCGCTCGCCTCGCAGGTGGCCTACCTGGTCCGCGACGGCGTGCAGCAGGCGCGGCTGCAACTGCACCCCGCGGAACTCGGGCCGCTGCAGGTACAGATCGCCCTGCAAGGCCAACAGGCGCAGATCGATTTCGTCGCCGCTTCGGCGGTCACCCGCGCGGCGATCGAGTCGAGCCTTTCCAGCCTCGCCGCGACCTTGCAGCAAGCCGGCTTCACCCTGGCAGGCGGCGGCGTCTTCCAGGGCAGCTCCGGCAGCCCGCACGACCGTGACGACCGGGGCCCGGGCTCCTCGGCACCGCGCGAAGTCGCCGCGGTCGAGGCGGGCCCGGCCCCCGCCCCGCGCCCGGTCGGTTGGCGCGCCGGGGGAGTGGACTTCTATGCCTGAACGGGAAGCAGCCACAGCGGCAGGCCCGCGGCGACGAATACGCCCTCAACGGCCTGCTTATCGGCGTTTCTGCGACCCCGTGACTTCCCATAATCGGCTCAACCAGATCGGACCCACACCATGAGCGCTGCCGCGGCCACCGCAGAAGCCCCCAAGACAGGCAAGAAGAAACTCATCCTCATCGCCGCCGTCGTGGCGCTGCTGCTTGCCGCCGCGGCCGTCGCCGGTGTGCTGTGGATGCGCAAGAACGCCCAGATCGACGAGGAGATCGACACCGAGGAAGAGGTCGTCGAAGCCCCGGCCAAGAGCAAGAAGGACAAGAGCGCACCGCCGGTCTTCCTCTCACTGGAGCCGTTCACCGTCAACCTGGCCGACAAGAACGCCGAGCGCTACGCGCAGATCGGCGTGACGCTGGAGGTGGACAGCCCCGAGATGGCCGACAAGCTCAAGAGCTACATGCCCGCCATCCGCAACAACGTGCTGATGGTGCTCGCGCACAAGACGTCCGACGAGCTGCTCGAGCGTGCCGGCAAGGAAAAGCTCGCCCGCGAGATCATGCGCGCCTCGGTGCGCCCGCTCGGCATCGAGCTCGAAGACGAGCAAGACCAGGAAGCCGCCTCCGACGACGAGAATCCCCAGCCCAAGAAGCGCAAGAAGAAGAAAGAGGAGTACAACCCCGTGCGCCAGGTGCTCTTCTCGAGTTTCATCATCCAGTAGGCCTCGACCTCCAGAGGACGACGATGAACCAGCAGATCCTCTCGCAGGACGAAGTCGACGCCCTCCTGCAAGGCATCACCGGCGAAAGCCAGAAGCTCGAGCAGGAAGAGGCCCCGGTCGGCGGTATCCGCGACTACGACATCGCCAGCCAAGAGCGCATCGTGCGTGGGCGCATGCCCACGATGGAGATCATCAACGAGCGCTTCGCACGCAACATCCGCATCGGGCTGTTCAACTTCATCCGCAAGAGCCCCGAGATCTCCGTCGGCGCCATCAAGGTGCAGAAGTACAGCGCCTTCCTGCGCGAGATCGTCGTGCCGACCAACTTCAACATCGTCTCGGTCAAGCCGCTGCGGGGCTCCGGTCTCATCGTGTGCGACCCGACGCTGGTGTTCGCAGTGATCGACTCCCTCTTCGGCGGCAACGGCAAGTTCCACACGCGTATCGAGGGCCGGGACTTCTCGCCTACCGAGCAGCGCATCATCAACCGCCTGGTGGACGTCATCCGCGAGGAATACAAGAAGGCCTGGCACGGCATCTACCCGGTGGAGTTGGAATACCAGCGCTCCGAGATGCAGCCGCAGTTCGCCAACGTCGCCACGCCCAGCGAGATCATCGTCGCCACCTCCTTCACCCTCGAGATCGGCGACACGGCCGGCACGATCCACTTCTGCATCCCTTATGCCACGCTGGAGCCGATCCGCGACGTGCTCTACTCCACCGTGCAGGGGGACTCCGTCGGCACCGACCGCCGGTGGGTGAAGCTGCTGACGCATCAGATCCAGGCCGCGGAAGTCGACCTGGTGGTCGAGCTCGGCAAGGCACCGGCGAACGTCGAGCAGTTGCTGGCTCTGAAGCCGGGAGACTTCATCGAGCTCGACCTGGCGCCGCTGGTGCAAGCCAAGGTCGACGGCGTGCCCGTCTTCGAATGCCAGTACGGCACCTCCAACGGCAAGTACGCGATCAAGATCGAGAACATACTGACCGGCCAGGACATGAGCTGGTTGGGAGAGTCCCATGTCGCCTGACACCCAAGAGCCGATGAACGAAGAAGACGCCATGGCGGCCGAGTGGGAGGCCGCGCTCGCCCAGCAGCAAGCGAGCTCCGCGACGGCCTCCGAAGTGATCGACGCGCGAGCCGAGCCGGTCGCGCCCGCCACGTTCACGAACTTCACGCCCACGGGGGCGACGAGCGCCGGCAACGACATCAACATGATCCTGGACATCCCCGTCCAGCTGACCGTCGAGCTCGGCCGCACCCGCATCCCGATCAAGCACATCCTCCAGCTGGCCCAGGGCTCCGTCATCGAGCTCGATGCGCTGGCCGGCGAGCCGATGGACGTGCTCGTCAACGGGTATCTCATCGCGCAAGGCGAGGTCGTCGTGGTCAACGACAAGTTCGGCATCCGCCTCACCGACATCGTGACGCCGTCCGAGCGCATGCGGCGGCTGAGCCGCGGCAGCTGAGTCGCGCGAGCAGCTCGCCCACCCGCACGGCGAGGAACCGCATCCCACCACGAAAGCAGGGGGCCTTTGGCCCCCTTCTTCATGGCATCGCCCCCGCAGGCGGCGGCCCAGAATGCCGACAGCAGGTCGAAGCGTTCCCATGCCCTCCACCCTCAACTTCCTCTTCTGGTTCCTCATCGTCCTCGCGCTGATTCCGCTCGCGCTGTGGATGCTCAAGCGCTCTCAGCTCGTGGTCGCCGCCGGCGTGGCGCCACCGGCCCGCGTGGTCGCCAGCGCCGGGCTCGGCCCCCAGCAACGGCTGGTCACCATCGAGGTCGGTCAGGGCGAGGCCAGGCAGTGGCTCGTGCTCGGTGTCACGCCGCACACCATCACCGTCTTGCACAGCCTGCCCCCGCAGGAGCTTCCCGGCGGGGACGGCGCTGCCTCCGCCGGCCTTCCGGCCACGTTCGCCACCCTGCTCAAACAGGCCCGCAGGAAGCCGTGAGATGAGCCGCCTGCACCTCTCGACACTGGCCGCCCGCACACTCGCAGCAGCGCTGCCGCTGGCCGCCCTGGCCGAGCCGGCCCTGGCCCAATCGCCCTCCGCCGGCGGGCCGGCGCTGCCCCTCATGGTCGCCCAAAGCGGCAGCGGCACCAGCTACTCGGTGCCCATCCAGACGCTGCTGTTCTTCACGGCGCTCAGCTTCATTCCGGCCATCGTGCTGCTGATGACGGGCTTCACCCGCATCGTCATCGTCCTCAGCCTGATGCGCCAGGCGCTCGGCACGCAGGCCGCACCGCCCAACCAGGTCATCATCGGCTTGTCGCTGTTCCTCACCTTCTTCGTGATGGGGCCCACCATCGACAAGGTGTACAGCCAGGCCTGGCAGCCCTATACCGCGCAGCAGATCGGCTTCGACGAGGCGCTCGAGCGCGCCGAGGCGCCGATGCGCGAGTTCATGCTCAAGCAGACACGCGAATCGGATTTCGCGCTCTTTGCGAAGCTGGCCAAGCTCGATGCGTCGGTCAAGGCGGACACCGCTCCCCTGCGCGTCGTCGTGCCGGCGTTCGTGACCAGCGAGCTCAAGAGCGCCTTCCAGATCGGCTTCATGATCTTCATCCCGTTCCTCGTGATCGACATGATCGTCGCCAGCGTGCTGATGAGCCTCGGGATGATGATGCTGTCGCCGGTGCTCGTGGCCCTGCCTTTCAAGCTGATGCTGTTCGTGCTGGCCGACGGCTGGAACTTGCTGCTCGGATCGCTGGCCGCCAGCTTCGCCACCTGACTTCCCGACGGAAACCGCCATGGATGCGCAACAAGTCTTCACGCTCGGCCAGCAGGGCCTGCATCTGCTGCTGATGGTCTCGGCACCGGTGCTGCTCACCGTGCTCGCCGTGGGCTTGGTGGTGAGCCTGCTTCAGGCCGCCACCCAGCTGCACGAGGCCACCCTGTCCTTCGTGCCCAAGGTGCTGGCCGCCGTGGCGGTGCTGGCACTGGCCGGCCCGTGGATGATGACGACGCTCGTCGAGTACATCCAGCGCACCCTCCTGGCCATCCCCGGCGCGGTCGGCTGAGGCGAGGCGAGGCGAGGGCCATGATCGGATTCACCGATCAGCAGCTGATGGCGTGGCTCTCGCCCGTCCTGTGGCCCTTCCTGCGCGTGCTGGCGCTGTTCACCAGCGCGCCGGTGCTCTCGATGCGAGCCATCCCCGTGCGCGTGAAGATCGCGCTGGCGTTCTTCGTCGCGCTCGCGTCGCAGGTTTCGATGCCCGCCATGCCGGTCATCGCGCTGGATTCGGCCACGGCCTGGGCCACCGTGGTGCAGCAGGTGGTGATCGGTCTGGCGATCGGCTTTGCAGTGCGGCTCGTGTTCGCCGCGGTCGAGTTCGCGGGCGAACTGGTGGGGCTGCAGATGGGCCTGGGGTTCGCCGCGTTCTTCGACCCCACCACGGGCGGCCAGACGAACGCGGTCAGCCGCTTCTTCGGCGCCACGGTCACGCTGCTGTTCGTCGTGATCAACGGCCACCTGGTGCTCATCGCCGCGACCATCCAGAGTTTCCATGCCTTCCCGGTCGGCCCCGATCCGCTCGCCTTCCTGGCGGCCGTGCCGCTGCACACCTTCGGCGCCGAGATCTTCAAGCTGGGGCTGTGGATCGCGCTGCCGATCCTTGCGATGCTCCTGTTCGTCAACCTGGTGCTGGGCGTCGTCTCTCGCGTGGCTCAGCAGTTCAACGTCTTTGCGGTGGGGTTCCCCATCACGATCGGGGTCGGGCTGGTGGGCATCGTGCTGACGCTGCCTTTGCTCGAGCCACCGTTCACGATGGCGCTGGAGCAGATGCTGGCCCGCTTCCAGTAGCGCCGGGCTGAATGTGTTCGCCCCCGGGGCGTGCGCCCCACCCCCCGCGGGGGTCGCGGCCCGGCTTCGGGCGGCCGGGCGCCGGTCCGAATATGTTCACCCCCGGGGCGTGCGCCCCACCCCCCGCGGGGGTCGCGGCCCGGCTTCGGGCGGCCGGGCGCCGGTCCTCAGACGAGGCCGTTGCGGATGGCGTACACCGTGAGCTCGGAGTTGTTCGACAAGCCGAGCTTCTCGAGCACCCGCGCCCGGTAGACGCTGACGGTCTTGGGGCTGAGCATCAGCTCCTCGGCGATGTCCGAGAGCCGCTTGCCCGAGGCGATCATCACCAGGGTCTGCAACTCCCGGTCCGACAGGCGTTCGTGCGCCGCCTCGCTGGACGGGGTGGTGAGGCTTTCGACCAGCATCTGGGCCATCTCGGGCGTGACGTACTTGCGCCCCTGCGCCACCATGCGGATCGCCGCGACGAGCTGCGCGGGGTCGCCGCCCTTGTTGACGTAGCCGTAGGCACCCGCCTTCAGCGCGCGGATCGCGTACTGGTCCTCCGGGTACATCGACACCACCAGCACCTTCACGGGAGAGCCCTCGTCCTTGAGCGCGTGCAGCACGTCCAGCCCGCTTCGACCGGGCAGGTTGATGTCGAGCACCAGCACATCGCAAGGGGTGGTGCGCAGCAGACTGCGCAGCTCGCCGTAGTCGCCGGCTTCGCCCACCACCTCCAGGTCGTGCGCGTCGGCGAGGGTGTCGCGTATGCCTCGCCGGATCAGGGCATGGTCATCGCACAGGATGACTTTGATCATAGGTCTCCCCAGAACGTCGGATCGTCGTTCGAGTAGGCCGAGGGCTTGTTCTCATCTTCGTCGGCCGCGCCCGATTCGGTCAATGGGACCATGAGGATCAAGGTCGTGCCGCTGGCACTGCTCGTCAACTCTACCCAGCCTCCGACGGTGCTCGCGCGCTCGTGCAGGCCCCGGATGCCGAAGGAGCGCGCCTTGGCGAGATCCGCCGGGCTGAGCCCGCGGCCATTGTCGTTGACCTCCAGCGTCAGCACGCCGCCGGCGAGAGTGAGGTCCACGCGCACCCGGGTGGCCTGGGCATGCTTGGAGACGTTGGTGAGCGCTTCCTGCGCGGTGCGATACGCCACGAGCGGCACGCCGGCCGGCAGCTGCATCTGGTCGTGGCTGGAATGGAAGGTGGTGGCGATGCCGGTGCGCTTTTCGAACGTGCTGGTCATCCACTGCAGCGCGGCCACGAGCCCCTGCTCGAGGATGGCGGGCCGCAGGTTGTGCATGATGCGCTTGCTGGCGTCCAGCGCGTGGTTCAGCGTCTCGAGCGCCGAGGCGGCGCGCTGCCGCACGGCCTCGTCCCTGGCATGGCGGGCGATCCAGGCGATGTCGAACTTCAGCGCCGTCAGCGACCCGCCGACGTCGTCGTGCACTTCGCGCGCGATCGCGGCACGCTCGGCCTCCACGCTGTTCTGCAGATGCTGGGCGAGCTCGCGCAGCCGCTCCTTCGACTGCGCGAGTGCCGCATCGGTGGCCTGCTTGGCCCGCACGGCCTCCACGGCCTCGATCGCGTGGATCGTGGCCGGAGCCAGGCGCGCCAGGTTGTTCTTCAGCAGGTAGTCGCTCGCCCCGTTGCGCATCGCCTCCACCGCCACGTCCTCACCGATTTCGCCGGACACGATGATGAAGGGGATCAGCAATCCGCTGGCCCGCAGGATGTCCAGCGCCATCAGCCCTGAGAAACCTGGCAGGTTGTAGTCGGACAGGATGACGTCCCACGGCAGTCCGTGATGTCCGTCACGGAGCGCGCGCTCGAACTCGGTGCGCGTCTCGACCCGAACGGCGTCCACGTCCAGTCCGCCGCGACGAAGCTGGGTCATCGTGAGCTCGTGGTCGAGCTCCGAATCCTCGATGTGCAGCACACGCAGTGTCCGCGCGGCGGGGGTGTCTGTCACGGTGTGCCCAGAAAAAATTCCTACAGAACCGGCCCGGAGTGCCGAATACCCATGCCAACCGCCCTGCGAGCGGTCGGACGAGCGCCGCGGGCATGCGAAAAATTCTACCCACCCGCCCGTCGTCACGAGAACGTGGAGAACTGCCGATGATCGACGATTCCAGTCCTCTGGGCGAGCACGCCATTCCCCTGCTGGTCGCGGCCGAGTTGCAGGATCACCTCATGACGGCCACCAACGACCTGGACCGGCTGCAAACGCTGCTGGCCGATGCGTGCGACACGCTCATGCTGCGGTTCTCTTCGGCCGTCGAGCAGATGCAAGCGCTCATGGGCGCGGCCAGCGACCACCGCATCCAGGCCGACGAGCTGCTGCCGGTGATGAGGAGTCTGGGCGCCGCGGTGACGGCGCTGCAGTTCCAGGACATGGCCTCGCAGCTCATCAACCACACCCACCGCCGGCTGCGCAGCTGTGCCGACCAGCTCGCCCGCGAGGCGATGGGCGACGACGAGGAGGGCCTGGCGGTCGTCGAGGACGCGCCGCTGCGCCCCAACCCCGTGACCCAGGCCGAGATGGACGCGGGCTCCGTCGAGCTGTTCTAGGGACGCACGCCCTAAAGATCGACCGCCCCCGACCGATATCCACGCGAGATTCCGGAGAGAGCCATGCATTCCATCCTTGCCGTTGACGATTCGGCCTCGATGCGTCAGATGGTGTCATTCACGCTCAAGAGCGCGGGCTACAACGTCGTCGAGGCCATCGACGGGCAGGACGCCTTCGAGAAGGCCGCGAGCCGCTCGTTCGATCTCGTCCTGACCGACCAGAACATGCCGCGCATGGACGGCATCACCCTGGTCAAGCGGCTGCGCGAAACGCCCCAGTTCAAGAGCACCCCCATTCTCATCCTGACCACCGAGTCGAGCGACCAGATGAAGCAGGCCGGCCGCGCCGCGGGCGCGACGGGCTGGCTGGTCAAGCCGTTCGATCCGAACAAGCTGCTGGAAGTGATCCAGAAAGTCATTCGCTGAACGCCTGCGCACAGCAAGAGGAGTACCCATGGGAGAAATGACCACCGAAGGCTCGCAGCTGAGCGCCGGCATCGATCTCAGCCAGTTCTACCAGGTCTTCTTCGAAGAGGCGGGCGAGAACCTCGACCGCATGGAGCAGTTGCTGCTCGAGCTCGACATCGAGGCGGCCGACGACGAGGAACTGAACGCGATCTTCCGCTGCGCGCACTCCATCAAGGGCGGGGCGGCCACCTTCGGGTTTGCCGATGTGGCCGAACTGACGCACCAGATGGAGACGCTGCTCGACAAGCTGCGCCGCCACGAGCTGTCGCCCACGCCTGCGATGGTGGACGTGCTGTTGGCCTCCGGCGATGCGCTGCGGGCGCAGTTGGCGCGCCACCAGACGGGCCAGGGCGACGAGGTGGACACGGGCGACCTGCTGTTCAACATCCGCGCCATGGTGGCCGGCGAGGCCGCTGCCGCACCGCTGCCGACGCAGGCGACCCGCACGAGCGCAACGTCGGTGGAGGAGCCGCCCCAGGAGGCGGCTGGCCCCGCCGAGGCCGCTGCGGTGGAGCAGGCACCTGCGGCCTCGCAGCCGGCCCCCGGCGGCGAGCGCACGCTCGAACTGGAAGTGGGCCCCCTCGCCGACCCCTCGCAAGCCGACAACCTGCAGGAGCTCTTCAAGGAGATCGTCGGGCTGGGCACCATCGAGCCGCTGGACGGCGGGCAGGCGCACAACGGCATCCGGCGCTTCCGCGTCGTGACGACAAGCAGCGAATCCGAGCTGCTGGATCTGTTCACCTTCCACGTCTCGCGCGAGCAGGTGAAGTTCAAGCCGGCGCCAGAGTCGGCCCCGGCAGACGGCGCTCGCCCGGCTCCGCCCTCGGCCGCGGACCCCGGCTACGGGTTCTTCGAGAACGCCCCGGGCGCCCCGCAGCCGCAGGCCGCCGCGGCCCCTGCGGCCTCCGCCAAGCCGGCGGCACGGTCGGCCCCCAAGGCCGAGTCCAAGCAGGGCGGCGCGCTCGACTCCACCACCATCCGCGTGTCGGTCGAAAAGGTCGACCAGCTCATCAACCTGGTCGGCGAGCTGGTGATCACCCAGGCCATGCTCGCGCAGAACAGTCGGCAGCTCGATCCGGTGCTGCACCAGCAACTGCTCGCCGGGCTGACGGACCTGGACCGCAACACCCGCGACTTGCAAGAAGCGGTGATGTCGATCCGCATGATCCCGATGTCCACCGTGTTCAGCCGCTTCCCGCGCATGTTGCGCGACCTGGCCGGCAAGCTGGGCAAGAAGGTCGAGTTGATCACCCATGGCGAGGCGACCGAGCTGGACAAGGGCCTGATCGAGAAGATCACCGACCCCCTCACGCATCTGGTGCGCAATGCGTGCGACCATGGCATCGAGCCCCCGGAGGAACGCCTCGCCAAGGGCAAGCCCGAGCACGGCACCATCACCCTGTCGGCCTCCCATCAGGGCGGCTCGATCGTGATCGAGGTGCGCGACGACGGCCGGGGCCTTTCCCGCGAGAAGCTGCTCAAGAAGGCTCGCGAGCGGGGGCTGCACGCCCCCGACACCCTGACCGACCCGGAGGTGTGGGGCCTGATCTTCGAGCCGGGCTTCTCCACGGCAGAGGTCGTCACCGACGTTTCGGGCCGCGGCGTGGGCATGGACGTCGTCAAGAAGAACATCACCGCGTTGAACGGCACGGTCGAGATCGATTCGGCCGAAGGCTACGGCATGCGCGTGTCGGTGCGTCTGCCGCTCACGCTGGCCATCATGGACGGCATGAGCGTGGGCGTGGGCGACGAGTGCTACATCCTGCCGCTGTCGTCGGTGGTCGAGAGCTTCCAGGTCGAGCCGGGCATGATCAAGACGGTGGGCACCAGCGGCCGCGTGGTCGAGGTGCGCTCCGAGTACATGCCGGTGATCGAGCTCGAGCAGGTGTTCCAGGTGCCGCGCTTCGACTTCGAGCGCGCGAGCTCCATCATGGTGGTGGTGGAGGCCGAGGGCGGCCGCGTCGCGCTGCTGGTCGACGAACTGCTCGGCCAGCAGCAAGTCGTGGTGAAGAACCTCGAAGCCAACTACCGCAAGGTGCCCGACGTCTCGGGCGCGACCATCCTCGGTGACGGCCGCGTCGCGCTCATCCTCGACGTGGGCAGCCTGGTGCGGCGCTCCCGCCACTGAAGTCCCCTCCCTCCTCCCGGGCGTCCATTGCGGCCGCCCGGGCAGCGCTTTTCTCCCTCACACCCACACAACACCGTCACGGAGGACGTTCTTGAGATTCCACCATCGCCTCATCTTGTGCTCCGCCGTCCCGGCGCTGCTCTTCATGGCCGCGCTCGGCGTGTCTGTCTGGGGACTGCTGCGCACGCAGGAAGACTTCGACCGGTACATCGGCACCGAGCAGGCTCTGGCGGCCGATCTGTCGGGCATGTACGCGCAGGGCCTCCAGATGGGCCAGGCGCTGCGCAACATCGTGCTCGATCCGCAAAACCCGCGTGCCTACGAGAACCTCGAGAACGCGAGGAAGGCGTACGAGCAGCTGTACGACTCCGCCCTGCAGGTCGCGGCGCGCACGCCCTTCCGTGAAGACGTGGCCCGGCTGGCCCGACTGCGCCAGGCACAGGCCCGGGCGCAAGAGGAAGTGCTCTCGCTCGTCAAGACCGACAGCGCGGCCGCCACGGCGCGCCTCAACGCGGCCGAGACGCCCGCGTGGCGGCAGTTGCGCGGCGAGTTGCTGCGGCTCGTGGATGCCACCAAGGCGAACTCGGCGGCCGCCCACGCCACCACGCAGGCGCGCGTCAACGACAGCCGCAACGCGGCCCTCACGCTTGCCGTCGTCGCCATCGGCGTGTGCGCGGTGTTCCTGGTCCTGATGCAGCGCACCATCCGCCGCGAGCTCGGCGGCGACCCGGCCGACGCGCGCCTCGGGCTGAGGGCCATCGCCGCAGGCGATCTCACGCACCCGTTGCGCATCGAGGGAGCCGAGGACAGCCTCATGGGTGAGCTCGTGCAGATGCAGCGCAGCCTGCAGGAGCTCGTCGCGCAGCTCGGCCGCTCGGTCGAGTGCATCACCACCGCCTCGGGCGAGATCGCCGCCGGCAGCCAGGACCTGTCCTCGCGCACCGAGCAGGCGGCCAGCAACCTGCAGCAGACCGCCTCCTCCATGGAGCAGCTCACAGGCACCGTCAAGCAGTCCGCCGACGCCGCCGCCCAAGCCAACCAGCTCGCCTGCTCGGCCAGCGAAGTCGCCACCCGCGGCGGCCAGGTCGTCTCCCAGGTCGTCGCCACCATGGACGAGATCAACGCCGCCTCCAAGAAGATCGCCGACATCATCGGCGTCATCGACGGCATCGCCTTCCAGACCAACATCCTGGCCTTGAACGCCGCCGTCGAAGCCGCGCGCGCCGGCGAGCAGGGCCGGGGCTTCGCGGTGGTCGCCGGCGAGGTGCGCAACCTCGCCCAGCGCAGCGCCCAGGCCGCCAAGGAGATCAAAACCCTGATCGGTGCTTCGGTCGAGAAGGTCGAGTCCGGGGCCAAGCTGGTGCAAGACGCCGGCTCCACGATGAGCGAGATCGTCGCCTCCGTCCAGCGCGTGACCGACATCATCGGCGAGATCAGTGCCGCGGCGGCCGAGCAGAACCAGGGCATCGGCCAGATCAACACCGCCGTCAACCAGCTCGACCAGATGACGCAGCAAAACGCCGCGCTGGTCGAGGAGTCGGCCGCCGCGGCCGAAAGCCTGAAGGAGCAGGCCCATCGCCTGGCCGAGGTGGTCGCGGCCTTCAAGCTCGCGCACGATGCGCGCGAGCAGGCCCAGCACCTCCTCGCACGCGCCGCGCAGCCTCAGCGCGTCCTCGCCGCGTGAAGCGGCCCAGGGCCGCGCCTGCAAAGCCTGGCACGGCCTCAAGTTCTGCCGGCCTGAGTCGATAAATCGGGGAGCCGAGGGAGCCCCGGCTGTATGGCATCCGGGGCTCGTTGTTCATCTTTGACCCGCAATGCGACCATGAAGATCCAGCGCATGAAAATCGGGACTCGCCTGAGCCTGAGCTTCGCCATCGTCTTGGCGATGCTTCTGACGGTGGGCGTCCTCACCTCCTGGAAGCTCCAGGAAATCGACCGCCTCAAGACCGATCTGGCCGCCCGGGCGGAAATGACCCGACTGGCGATGCGCTGGATGGAGGACAACAACGTCAACTTCGCGCGGCGGATGTCGGTCATCCAGTCCGGCGGTCTGCAATCGCTGCGCGACTACCTCGAGCCCCGCATCGAGGAGACGAGCAAGCGCATCGACGAGGCCCGACAGGCGCTGAAAGAACGCTCACGTTCCGAGGAGGGCCGCCGGATGCTGGCTGGGATCGAGCAGGCCCAGCAGGACTACCTGGCGATCCAGGCCAAGGTGGACGCGATGTTCCGCGAAGGCGACGTCATGGGCGGCATGTCCAAAGCCGACAAGGAGCTGGTTCCCGCCGTCGCGGCCTACACGAAAGCCTTGCAGGAGTACGTGGATCGCCAGCAGCGCCTGAATGCCGAGGCGTTCGACGCGGTCAGCGAAGCCGTGAACGAGGCCAAGTGGGGGCTCATCGGCTTCACGGCCGTCGCCATCGCGCTCGGTGCCCTGTTCGCATGGAGGATCACGCGGTCCATCGTCGTCCCGATGGGCGCCGCGGTGCACCATGCCAGCGTGATCGCGCAAGGCGATCTCACCACCACCATCGAGGTGAACCGCCACGACGAGATCGGGGAGCTGCAGCGCTCGATGAACGCGATGCAAGAGCGGCTGCGCGAGCTCGTCGCCCGCATCCGGCAGTCCACCGACAGCATCACCACCGCCTCCGGCGAGATCGCCGCGGGCAGCCAGGACCTGTCCTCGCGCACCGAGCAGGCGGCCAGCAACCTGCAGCAGACCGCCTCCTCCATGGAGCAGCTCACAGGCACCGTCAAGCAGTCCGCCGACGCCGCCGCCCAAGCCAACCAGCTCGCCTGCTCGGCCAGCGAAGTCGCCACCCGCGGCGGCCAGGTCGTCTCCCAGGTCGTCGCCACCATGGACGAGATCAACGCCGCCTCCAAGAAGATCGCCGACATCATCGGCGTCATCGACGGCATCGCCTTCCAGACCAACATCCTGGCCTTGAACGCCGCCGTCGAGGCCGCGCGCGCCGGCGAGCAGGGCCGGGGCTTCGCGGTGGTCGCCGGCGAGGTGCGCAACCTCGCCCAGCGCAGCGCCCAGGCCGCCAAGGAGATCAAAACCCTGATCGGTGCTTCGGTCGAGAAGGTCGAGTCCGGGGCCAAGCTGGTGCAAGACGCCGGCTCCACGATGAGCGAGATCGTCGCCTCGGTCCAGCGCGTGACTGACATCATCGGCGAGATCAGTGCCGCGGCGGCCGAGCAGAACCAGGGCATCGGCCAGATCAACACCGCCGTCAACCAGCTCGACCAGATGACGCAGCAAAACGCCGCGCTGGTCGAGGAGTCGGCCGCCGCGGCCGAAAGCCTCAAGGAGCAGGCCCATCGCCTGGCCGAGGTGGTCGCGGCCTTCAAGCTCGCGCACGATGCGCGCGAGCAGGCCCAGCACCTCCTCGCACGCGCCGCGCAGCCTCAGGCGAGCGCGCCGTCCTCCGCCGGCTCGGCGCGCAAGCCTGGCGACAAGCCCGCGCCGGGGCGGCCCGCCGCCAGCCTGGCACCTGTTGCTGCTCCCGCCAAGGCGGAGCCCGCCGCACCTGCCGCCCCGCCGCTCAAGCCTGCGGCCTCTCAGCCGGCCACCCCGGCGCCGGCGGCCGCTGCCACGGCCACGTCGGCGGACGACGACTGGACGACCTTCTGAGACTCGGCCACCGATGGCCCTGCCGCAGTGCACCGCACCGGCAGGGCCCCACCCCACACCGGAGAACCTCATGGGCATGATGGAACACGACACGCTGGCCGCCGCCCCTCGCGCTGCCCAGGCGCAGACGGCGAGCGCGCCCGCCAAGGAATACCTCACCTTCCGTCTGGGGCGGGAGGAGTACGGCATCGACATCCTGCGCGTGCAGGAGATCCGCGGCTACGAGGAACCGACGCGCATCGCCAACGCGCCGCCGTTCATCAAGGGCGTGGTGAACCTGCGCGGCGTGATCGTCCCCATCGTCGACCTGCGCATGCGCTTCGGCTGCGAACAGGTGGAGTACAACGGCTTCACGGTCTCGATCATCCTGAACGTCAAGGGACGCGTGGTGGGCACGGTGGTCGATGCGGTGAGCGACGTCATCGAGCTGCCCGCCGAGGCGGTGAAGCCGGCGCCGGAGATGAGCTCGGCGGTCGACGCCAAGTTCATCACCGGTCTCGGCCAGGTCGGCGAACGCATGCTGATCCTGCTCGACATCGAAAGCCTCATCCTCTCGCCCAGCCTGGGCCTCGCGGGCTCCGAGCTGCTCGCCTGATCTGTCCTTCGCGCTCCTTGCCCTACCTCCCCGGCCGCCGGCCGGGGCCCTTCCCCCGGAGTTCTGATGAAGATCGGCCGAAAGCTGTGGTTGGCCACGGCATTGCTGACGCTGTCCTGGATCGGTGCCGTCGGCTTGTCCGGCGTGCGATCCGCCGCCAGCACCCGCTACTTCGAGACGCACCAGCAGGCGCATGAGGCCAAGGTGGGCGCGTGGCTGCAGTGGCGCGCCCACACCGACGCGCAAGACGCGAGCTTGCCCCCCAGCGTGCCGCCCGAGCCGGGCACGTTGAACGCCGTGCTCGCCGGCTGGCAGGCGCAGTCCGCCCCGATCGCCGCCGCCTTGCAGCAGCTGCAGGGGGCGGACCTGGCGGCCGACGAGAAGCAGGCCCTGGCCACCGCCTTGGAGCGGCGCTCGCGCATCGACGACGTGGTCAGCCGGGCCCGGCAACTCGCCCAGGCGGGCGATGCCGAAGGCGCTGCCCGGCTCCTGGCACAGGAAGTGCCCTCGCGCTTGGCGGCCGCCCGGCAAGCACAGCAAGCGGTGGCCGAGAGCCTGGCGCGCAGCGCGCAGGCGTTCAAGGCGGAGTTCAAGGCACAGCGCGAAACCACGATTGCGCTGGCAGGCGGCTGGGCGGCCTTGGTGTTCGTGCTGCTCATCGGCGGCACCGCGTTCCTGGTCCGCTCGCTGCGCGGTGGCTTGCAGCAGGCGGTCGAGGCGGCGCGCCACATGGCGGGCGGCGACCTGAGCCGTCCGGTTCCGCCCGGTGGCCGCGACGAAGTGGGCGAGATGCTGCGTGCGCTCGCCGCTTTGCAGGCGTCCCTCCAGCAGATCGTCTCCGAGGTCAAGACCTCGACCGACAGCATCACCACGGCGTCGACCGAGATCGCCTCGGGCAACCAGGACCTGTCCTCGCGCACCGAGCAGGCGGCCAGCAACCTGCAGCAGACCGCCTCCTCCATGGAGCAGCTCACCGGCACCGTCAAGCAGTCCGCCGACGCCGCCGCCCAAGCCAACCAGCTCGCCTGCTCGGCCAGCGAAGTCGCCACCCGCGGCGGCCAGGTCGTCTCCCAGGTCGTCGCCACCATGGACGAGATCAACGCCGCCTCCAAGAAGATCGCCGACATCATCGGCGTCATCGACGGCATCGCCTTCCAGACCAACATCCTGGCCTTGAACGCCGCGGTCGAGGCCGCGCGCGCCGGCGAGCAGGGCCGGGGCTTCGCGGTGGTCGCCGGCGAGGTGCGCAACCTCGCCCAGCGCAGCGCCCAGGCCGCCAAGGAGATCAAAACCCTGATCGGTGCTTCGGTCGAGAAGGTCGAGTCCGGGGCCGAGCTGGTGCAAGACGCCGGCTCCACGATGAGCGAGATCGTCGCCTCGGTCCAGCGCGTGACTGACATCATCGGCGAGATCAGTGCCGCGGCGGCCGAGCAGAACCAGGGCATCGGCCAGATCAACACCGCCGTCAACCAGCTCGACCAGATGACGCAGCAAAACGCCGCGCTGGTCGAGGAGTCGGCCGCCGCGGCCGAAAGCCTCAAGGAGCAGGCCCATCGCCTGGCCGAGGTGGTCGCGGCCTTCAAGCTCGCGCACGATGCGCGCGAGCAGGCCCAGCACCTCCTCGCACGCGCCGCGCAGCCTCAGCGCGTCCTCGCCGCGTGAAGCGGCCCAGGGCCGCGCCTGCAAAGCCTGGCACGGCCCACGCCCTCTGGCCTCCCCCCTTCGGGCCTGCCCGGACCTGTCCCGCCCCCGGGAGAGGGTCACGACCTGCCCCCCGCCGCACCCGTCGCCGCATCCCGGCCGCAGGGGCGTGACGTGCTCCACGCGATCCGATTCAAGTTCCTGCCTGCCGCAGCCGAAGACCCCCTGCCGTGACCTCGTCACGCAGGCATTTCATTCGAAGAAATCCGAGCTAGGAGTAGTTCCCCGTGCTCAAGGCACTCACGTTCAAACAGAAGATCCTGGTGCTCATCGGCACCGCCGTCGGCGGCCTCGCGCTGCTCACGCTCCTTTACGCCCACCAGACCCGCGTCAGGGTGGAGGAAGACCGCCGCGAGATGCTGAAATCGGCCGTCGAATCGATGTATTCGATCGTCGCCGGCTTCCACGCCAAGGCCCAGAAGGGCGAAATGTCGCCCGAGGACGCGCAGAAGGCCGCCGCAGCGGCCATCGAGCAGTCGCGCTACGGCGGGCCCGAAGGACGCTCCGAATACTTCTACATCTGGACGCTGGACGGGGTGAGCGTGATGCACCCGATCCGGCCCGAGTGGCGCGGCAAGAACATGGCCGACCAGCTCAAGGACGGCGAAGGCCGCTACACCATCAAAGACATCGCCGTCGCGCTGCGCGCCAGCAAGGACGGCCGCGCCTTCGTGGACACGAACTTCCCGCGGCCCGGCCAGAACGTGCCGGTGCCCAAGCTGCAATACGTGATGGAGTTCAAGCCCTGGGGCTGGATGGTCGGCTCCGGCCTCTACATGGACGACCTCGCGGCGGTCACCCGCGCGGCCATCGTCGAGTCGGTGGTGCTCGGCCTGCTGCTGATGGGCGTGATCGTCACGATCGGGCATCTCGTCGGCCGCAGCGTGCGCGCGCAGTTGGGCGGCGACCCGGCTGTGGCGATGGCGGCGATGGAAGAAGTCGCGCGTGGCAATCTCGCCATCGACCTGGGCCAGCCCGCGCCGGGCAGCCTGCTCGAGCGGCTGAAGTTCATGGTCGCGTCGCTCTCCACGGTGGTGGCGCAGGTCCGCTCGTCCACCGACAGCATCACCACCGCCTCCGGCGAGATCGCCGCGGGCAGCCAGGACCTGTCCTCGCGCACCGAGCAGGCGGCCAGCAACCTGCAGCAGACCGCCTCCTCCATGGAGCAGCTCACCGGCACCGTCAAGCAGTCCGCCGACGCCGCCGCCCAAGCCAACCAGCTCGCCTGCTCGGCCAGCGAAGTCGCCACCCGCGGCGGCCAGGTCGTCTCCCAGGTCGTCGCCACCATGGACGAGATCAACGCCGCCTCCAAGAAGATCGCCGACATCATCGGCGTCATCGACGGCATCGCCTTCCAGACCAACATCCTGGCCTTGAACGCCGCCGTCGAAGCCGCGCGCGCCGGCGAGCAGGGCCGGGGCTTCGCGGTGGTCGCCGGCGAGGTGCGCAACCTCGCCCAGCGCAGCGCCCAGGCCGCCAAGGAGATCAAAACCCTGATCGGTGCTTCGGTCGAGAAGGTCGAGTCCGGGGCCAAGCTGGTGCAAGACGCCGGCTCCACGATGAGCGAGATCGTCGCCTCCGTCCAGCGCGTGACCGACATCATCGGCGAGATCAGTGCCGCGGCGGCCGAGCAGAACCAGGGCATCGGCCAGATCAACACCGCCGTCAACCAGCTCGACCAGATGACGCAGCAAAACGCCGCGCTGGTCGAGGAGTCGGCCGCCGCGGCCGAAAGCCTCAAGGAGCAGGCCCATCGCCTGGCCGAGGTGGTCGCGGCCTTCAAGCTCGCGCACGATGCGCGCGAGCAGGCCCAGCACCTCCTCGCACGCGCCGCGCAGCCTCAGGCGAGCGCGCCGTCCTCCGCCGGCTCGGGGCGCAAGCCTGGCGACAAGCCCGCGCCGAGGCGGCCCATCGCCCGCCTGGCACCTGCCACGGCGGCGGCCACCCCGTCCGACGACTGGACGACCTTCTGACCGCCCGCGCGCCCGGGCGGTGAGCGCAGCGTCGGCCCCGGCGCGCGGGCCGGGCAAACCCGGCCGAGCCACGCACCGGACGAACTCAAGTTGCCGCCGGCCGCGCCGATAGCTTCGCATGGAGAACGCCGCATCCTGCGGCACGAAGAGGAGACACGATGAACATTCTCCACCGCCTTACGCACACGCGCATCTCGGCCCGGCTCGCGGCTGCGCTCGGCCTGCTCATGCTGCTGATGGCGGCCGTCAGCGGCTACAGCGTCAAGAAGCTGTTCGACACCACCTCGGTGATGAGCCGCCTCTCCGAGCAGGAATGGCGGCTGATGCAGCTCACCAGCGAGCTCAAGGGGTTGATCGAGCTCAACGTCTTTCGAGTGGCCACGCATGCCCGGCTGGGCACCGGCGACTACCCGGACCAGCTGATGCGTGACTACCAGGCCGCGTCGGCGCGCATCGACGAACTGCAAAAGCGGATCGAGGCCGTGGCCCGCGACCCGGACATTCAGGCGGGGCTCGCCAAGGTGCGCGAGGCGCGGCAGGTGATCGTCGCGTACGGCCCGAAGATCACCGAGATGCGCGACCAGGGCGACTATGTGGCCCTGGAGGCCCTGCTCGCCGGCGATTTCGAGCAGGCACGCCAAGCCTACATCGCCAGCGTCGCGGCCGTCGAGGCGCTGGCGCAGCAGCGCGCCCAGGACAGCGCGGCCCAGGCGCAAGGCGACACCCGCTGGGCCGCGCTGATCACGGTGGCGCTGATCGCGGCCAGCATCGCGTTCGCCGGGGGTTTCGGCTGGTGGCTGAGCCGCTCCATCACGCGCCCCATCCGCGAGGTGGTCGAGCACGCACGCACCATTGCCGCTGGGGACCTCTCGCGCACCGTCGCGGTGAACACCGGCGGCGAAGCGGGGCAGCTCCAGCAGGCGCTGGCCGACATGCAGGAGGCCCTGCGCGGCATGGTCGCGCAGGTGCGCGAAGCCACGGACAGCATCACGACGGCGAGCGCCGAGATCGCCAGCGGCAACCACGACCTCTCGGCGCGCACCGAACAGGCCGCCAGCAACTTGCAGCAGACGGCCTCCTCGATGGAGCAGCTCACCGGCACCGTCAACCACAGCGCCGAGAGCGCGCAGCAAGCCAGCAGCCTCGCCACCACCGCCACACAGGCCGCTCGGCGCGGCGGCGAGGTCGTCTCCCAGGTCGTCGCCACCATGGACGAGATCAACGCCGCCTCCAAGAAGATCGCCGACATCATCGGCGTCATCGACGGCATCGCCTTCCAGACCAACATCCTGGCCCTGAACGCCGCCGTGGAATCGGCGCGCGCCGGCGAACACGGGCGCGGCTTCGCGGTGGTCGCCGCCGAGGTGCGCACCCTCGCGCAGCGCTCGGCCGAGGCCGCCAAGGAGATCAAGGGGCTGATCGGCACTTCGGTCGAGAAGGTCGAAGGCGGCTCGCGCCTGGTGTCCGACGCCGGTGCCACGATGGAAGAGATCGTGGCCGCGGTGCAGCGGGTGACGGACATGATCGCCGACATCGCAGCCGCCGCGCGCGAGCAGAGCTCGGGGATCGGCCAGGTCAACCAGGCCGTCGCGCAGCTCGACGAGATGACCCAGCAGAACGCCGCCCTCGTCGAGCAGTCGGCCGCTGCGGCGACGAGCCTCAAGGAGCAGTCCGCGCGGCTGGCCCAGCTCGTCGCGCAGTTCCGGCTGGACGCCTACGCCGCAGCCTGAGGCCCGGCGCCCGGCCGCCCGAAGCCGGGCCGACACCCCCTCGGGGGGTGGGGCGCAAGCCCCGGGGGCACAGACATACCGCCCGGCGCCCGGCCGCCCGAAGCCGGGCCGACACCCCCTCGGGGGGTGGGGCGCAAGCCCCGGGGGCACAGACATACCGCCCGGCGCCCGGCCGCCCGAAGCCGGGCCGACACCCCCTCGGGGGGTGGGGCGCACGCCCCGGGGGCACAAACATACCGCCCGGCGCCCGGCCGCCCGAAGCCGGGCCGACACCCCCTCGGGGGGTGGGGCGCCGCCGCGGTCGGGCGACTCGTGGGCGCTCAAGTCCTCCGGGTCACTGCCGATATGCAAGAGCAGACACCGACAACCCATTCGCCATTCGACTCATCACGCAACATGGGCGCTCAAGAACACATCCCCGAACAAGCCGCGAAGCCGCGTGAGTACCTCACCTTCCGCATCGGAGGCGAGGAGTACGGCATCGACATCCTGAAGGTGCAGGAAATCAGGTCCTACGAGCCGCCCACGCGCATCGCCAATGCGCCGGCGCACGTCAAGGGCGTGGTCAACCTGCGCGGCGTGATCGTGCCGATCGTGGACCTGCGCCTGCGTCTGTGCACCTCCCAGTGCGAGTACAACGCGTTCACGGTCGTCATCGTGCTCCACGTGCGCGGCCGCGTCATGGGCATCGTCGTGGACGCGGTGAGCGACGTGCTCGAGATCCCGAGCGAGCAGGTCCGGCCGGCGCCGGAGATCAGCAGCGCGGTGGACTCCGACTGCATCCTGGGGCTCGGGCAGATCGGCGAACGCATGCTGATCCTGCTGGACATCGAAAAGCTCATGTCGGACCCCGGCATGGGCCTGGCCGAGTGATCGAGAAGGGAGCAAACATGCAGTTCATGAACCTGATGCGCAGCTTCACGATCCGCGTGCGGATGATCGGTGCGATCGCCGTCGTGCTCGTGCTGCTCGCGCTGGTCGGCGGCGCGGGCCTCTTCGGCATGTATCGCATCCAGTCGCTCAGCGGCGACTTCATCGAGCATTCCTTCACGACGAGCGAAGCGCTGGCCTCGATGCGCGAGGACATGGGCCTGCTGCGGCGCCACGAGAAGGACATGATCATCAACTACGAGGATTCCGCCGCCGTCATGAGGGGCAAGGAAGCCTGGCAAGCGAGCTACGACAGGCTGGTCAAGCGCATCGACCAGATGGCCGCCTCGGACGCTTCCAACCGCGCGGTGCTGCAGGAAATGCGCAGCCACCTCGAACAGTACGCCAAGCACTTCCAGCCCGTCGCGGCGCAGCTGATGGCCAGCGGCTACGACTCGGCCACGGTCGCCAACCGGGTGATGACGAAGGCGGTAGCCGCCTACGACGAGGCCGAGCAACGCTTGAAGCGCCTCGACCAGGCCCTCACTGCGAAGGGGCGTGCCGCCGAGGAGCGCAACGCCCAGGCCGTGCAAGGCACGATCGCCCTCTTCGGGGTGGCCTTGGCGATCGCCGTCCTCGTGGTGGTGCCGCTCACGCTGCTCAACATGCACAGCATCTGCAAGCCGATCTCGCAGGCGAAGCAGCTTGCCCAGGCCATCGCCGACGGCGACCTCACCCAGCGCGTCGAAGCCCAGGGCAAGGACGAGGCGGCCGAGCTGCTGCGCGCCCTGCAGGAGATGCAATCCTCGCTGCGTCGGATCGTGTCCCAGGTGCAGTCCTCCACCGAGAGCATCACCACGGCGTCGACCGAGATCGCCTCGGGCAACCAGGACCTGTCCTCGCGCACCGAGCAGGCGGCCAGCAACCTGCAGCAGACCGCCTCCTCCATGGAGCAGCTCACCGGCACCGTCAAGCAGTCCGCCGACGCCGCCGCCCAAGCCAACCAGCTCGCCTGCTCGGCCAGCGAAGTCGCCACCCGCGGCGGCCAGGTCGTCTCCCAGGTCGTCGCCACCATGGACGAGATCAACGCCGCCTCCAAGAAGATCGCCGACATCATCGGCGTCATCGACGGCATCGCCTTCCAGACCAACATCCTGGCCTTGAACGCCGCGGTCGAAGCCGCGCGCGCCGGCGAGCAGGGCCGGGGCTTCGCGGTGGTCGCCGGCGAGGTGCGCAACCTCGCCCAGCGCAGCGCCCAGGCCGCCAAGGAGATCAAAACCCTGATCGGTGCTTCCGTCGAGAAGGTCGAGTCCGGGGCCAAGCTGGTGCAAGACGCCGGCTCCACGATGAGCGAGATCGTCGCCTCGGTCCAGCGCGTGACCGACATCATCGGCGAGATCAGTGCCGCGGCGGCCGAGCAGAACCAGGGCATCGGCCAGGTCAACGCCGCGGTGGTGCAGCTCGACCAGATGACGCAGCAGAACGCCGCGCTGGTCGAGGAGTCGGCCGCCGCGGCCGAGAGCCTGAAGGAGCAGGCGCTGCGGCTGGCCCAGATGGTGCGTTCGTTCCGCATCGAGGACCAGGGCTACGCGCTGGCGCACTGACGCCCCGACCCGGACTTATCGCACGAACCGCCGCCCCGGGTGCCGACTCGGCACGCCGGGGCGTGCTTTCTTCACTTGCGGGCGCCGACGGCCGGACGGTTCAATTCCGGCATGTCCCGCGCCCGTCCCCCTTCCTGCACCGACTGCGCCCGGCATTTGCTCGCCGGCGCCCTGACGGTGGGCGCGGCCGGGCTGGCCCACGCGCAGGCGCCCGCCCCCCTCGTGACGGAAAGCCCGGTGCAGATCGCCCCCGGAGGCTGCCAGATCGAGGGCTGGTATGAACACAGCCGAGGCGCCCGGGCCGCGGTGAGGGCGCCAGCCTGCAGCGCGACCCAACCCGGCAGTCTGGAGGGCCACAACCTCGCTGCGATCGCGCCCCGGCCGGACGCCGGCGCCGGCCGCGCGGCCCTGCCCCGCGGCATCGCGGCCCCGCCGCCCGACACATGGGGCATCGGCGCTTCCGCCAAGTGGTCGGCACCGGACTGGACCTTCGGGCCGGTGCGCTGGGGCCTCAAGATCTCCTCGTTCGCAACGCACATGACCCAGCTCGGCTGGCAGCCCCGGGTCACCAGTCTGCTCGGCCTGGCGTCCATCGCCCTGCCGGCCGACCTGCAGTTGCGCGTGAATGCCGGCCCGCGCCTGGATGCCACCACGGGCGAGACGGGCGCGCTCGTCAACGCCGCGCTGCAGTGGCGCTGGGGCGAGCGCCTGCAGCTCGCTGGCGAGATGCGCACGGCCGAAGGGGCCCGCACCGTCCAGACCGTGGGCAGCGAGCTCTGGCTGGTGCCCGGCCGGCTCGGGGTCGGCCTGAGCGCCGGGCGCACCGTGGGCGAGAACGGCTGGCAGAACTACATGCTGCGCCTCAACTGGCACCTGCTCGAGCGCAAGCGGCTCGGCCCCCGCTGAGGACGGCCCCTCGTCCCAGCGGCCCTCCCGCGGGACGCCCACCGCGGCCGCCCACGAAGTCGCGGGCGGCCCCTCGCCCGGCTCAAGTTGCCGCGCGCGCGGCCGATAAAGGGCATGAGGCCCCTGACAGGCCCTGCCTTGCCGCGATTCGACGAAAGCCTCCATGAGCGCCGTGCTCCCGCCCCCTCCCGTGGCCGATCCGCTCGCCGACCTCACGCGCGAGTTCAGCTTCGACAAGCATGACTTCGAGCGCGTGCGGCAGTTGATCTACCAGCGTGCCGGCATCAGCCTGCATGCGGGCAAGCAGGCCATGGTGTACAGCCGCCTCTCGAGGCGCCTGCGCGAGACGGGGCACCGTTCCTTCGCCGAGTACCTGCAATGGCTGGAGCGCGCCACCGGCCCCCAGGCAGAGGCGGAGTGGGAGGAGTTCGTCAACGCCCTGACGACCAACCTGACGGCCTTCTTCCGAGAAGAGCACCATTTCCGCCTGCTGGCCGAGGAACTGCGCCGCCGGGGCACCGCGCGGCCGTTGCGCCTCTGGTGCAACGCGGCCTCGACCGGCGAGGAGCCCTACTCGCTCGCGATGACGGTGTGCGACACCCTCGGCCCGGGCGCGCCGGTGCGCATCCTCGCCAGCGACATCGACACCCGGGTGCTCGCCACCGCCAGCCGCGGCGTGTACGCCGAGGACGCGCGAGGCCTCTCGCGTGACCTGCTCAAGCGCCACTTCCTGCGCGGCACCGGGCGCAACGCCGGCTTCATCCGCGTCAAACCCGAGGTGGCCCGGCTCGTGGAGTTCCGACCCTTCAACCTGATGAGCACGCACTGGTCGCTGGGCGAGCCGTTCGACATCGTGTTCTGCCGCAACGTCATGATCTACTTCGACGCGCCCACGCAGCGGCGCGTGCTGCAACGCATCCACCAGGTGATGAAGCCGGGCGGCCTCCTGTTCGTCGGTCATTCGGAGAACTTCACCGATTCGCGCGACCTGTTCCAGCTGCGCGGCAAGACGGTCTATCTGCGGGTGTGAGCCGCTCAAGGCCAGAACCGGCCCTGCCGATATCGCGATCATGACCCTGACCGCACCCTCTTTCCCCCTCGGCGGCATGAGCGGCACCGCCGGCGCGCCCAGTACCAGCCGGCTGGAGCGGCTCAAGGCTCAGCCCCGCAAGCCCGGCGAGGCCTCGTTCTTCTTCTACGACGCGCACTTCAAGAACGACGCCGTCAAGGTGCTTCCGGGCGAGTACTTCGTGCATGACGAGGACATCCTCATCATGACCACGCTCGGCTCGTGCATCGCCGCCTGTCTGTGGGACCGCCACGCCCGCATCGGCGGAATGAACCACTTCATGCTGCCCGACTCCGGCGGGGCGCAGGACGGCGGGCGCTATGGCTCCTACGCGATGGAGCTGCTGATCAACGAGTTGCTCAAGCGGGGCGCGTCGCGCTCGACGCTCGAAGCCAAGGTCTTCGGCGGCGGCCAGGTCATCTCCGGCATGAACGTGCTCAACGTCGGCCAGCGCAACACCGAGTTCGTCTTGCACTACCTCAAGACGGAGCACATCCCGGTCGTCTCCAAGGACGTGCTCGACGTCTTCCCCCGCAAGGTCTGCTTCTTCCCGGCCAGTGGCAAGGCCATGGTCAAGCGCCTCGCTCCTTCCAACCCCGAAGCTCTCATCGCGCAGGAGCGGGCGGCCAGCCAGAGGCTGCTGCCGCCTGCCAGCGGTGCGGGCTCGATCGATTTGTTCTGAGGTTCCGAGGAATCCACGATGTCCAAGATCCGTACCGTGGTGGTCGACGACTCCGCTCTGGTGCGCAGCCTGCTCAAGGAAATCATCAACCGCCAGCCGGACATGGAGTGCGTCGGCGTCGCGGCGGACCCGTACGCAGCCCGGGAGTTGATCCGCAACCTCGATCCCGATGTCATCACGCTCGACGTCGAGATGCCCCGCATGGACGGCCTCGACTTCCTCGAGAAGCTGATGCGCCTGCGCCCGATGCCGGTGGTCATGGTCTCCACGCTGACCGAGCGCGGCGCCGAAGTCACCCTGCGGGCGCTGGAGCTGGGCGCGATCGACTTCGTCGCCAAGCCGAAGATCGGCGTGGCCAACGGTCTGCAACACCTCGAGCACGAGATCACCGACAAGATCCGCATCGCCGCGCGCGCGCAGGTGCGCAAGCTGCCCGCCACGGCGGCCCCGGCGGCGTCGCCGGCCGCCGCCCCCGCTGCACCGGGCACCGTCCCCGTGCGGGCGGGCGCCTTGGGCCGCCTGTCGACCGAGAAGCTCATCTTCATCGGCGCTTCCACCGGCGGAACCGAGGCCACCAAGGAGGTGCTGATGCAGTTGCCCGCCGACTCGCCGGCGGTGGTCATCACACAGCACATGCCGCCCGGCTTCACCCGCAGCTATGCCGCCCGGCTCGACGGGCTGTGCCGCATCGCGGTCAAGGAAGCGCAGGACGGCGAGCGCATCCTGCCCGGCCACGCCTACATCGCGCCGGGCGGCCTGCACCTGAGCGTCGACCGCAGCGGTGCCAACTACATCGCCCGCGTGCAAGACGGCGAACCGGTCAACCGCCACAAACCTTCGGTGGAAGTGCTGTTCCGCTCGGCCGCGCGCGTGGTCGGCCCCAACGCCATCGGCATCATGCTGACCGGCATGGGCGCCGACGGCGCTCGCGCGATGAAGGAAATGCGCGACGCCGGCAGCTACAACTACGTGCAGGACGAAGCGACCTGCGTCGTCTTCGGCATGCCGCGCGAGGCCATCAACTGCGGGGCGGCCGACGAAGTCCTGCCGCTGCAACGCATCGCGCCCGCCCTGCTGGAGCGGCTGCGCGCCACCGCCGGCCTCAGCCTGAACCGCGTCTGAGCAAGAGCCGCCCGGGCGCCCCGACGAGAGCGGCCGCGCTCACGCCGGGCCGAACGCCTGGCGGCACAGCCCCAGGAGTTCGTCGCGCCCGACCGGCTTGGCGATCAGCCGCTCCATCCCGGCCTCCAAGGCCCGCGGCGCGTCGTCCACGTCGGCGCTCGTCCCCACCAGCCGCACCTGCGACGCGCCGGCCTCGGCGCGCAAGGCCCGTGCCAGCGCATAGCCGTCCATCCCCGGCATGCGGCAGTCGGTGATCACGAGCCGGTGCCGGCGTTCGCGCCACAACTGCAACGCCTCCTCGCCGTCGTCGGCCACGTCCACCTCGCAGCCGCACGCTTCCAGGTGGGCGGTGAGCAGCAGTTGCTGCACCCGGTCGTCATCGACCACCAGCACCCGCCGGGGCGACACGCCAGGATAGGGAGTGGGCGACGAAAGCTCGGAACTCACGCTGCGATTCCCTGTGGTGAAGAACCGCCCTGCGACACCGGGGCCGTGCGAACGGTCCGCCGGGCGGATGCGGCTGGGGCAGCCCATGCTGCCATGAACACGGCCCGCGCAGGATACAGGGCGACCCCGCCCCTGTCAGTTCTGCCATGGGGGACACCGCCGGTACGTCCTCCCGCCCCGCGGGAGGAAGGCCCGGCCCCCTTCATCCGGGCAAGAACAACGCCTGCAAGTCGCTGAGGAAGTCGAAGCCGCGGTCGGTGGGCCACACGCGCTGCAGGTCGCGCTCGATCAGCCCTCGGCGCTCGGCCTCCTCCAGCGCACGGGCGATGACCGTGACCGGCAGCCCCGTGCGCTCGCTGAACCGCGCCAGCTCGAAGCCCTCGCGCAGGCGCAGCGCGTTGAGCATGAACTCGAACGGCAGGTCCTCGCGCCGCACTTCTTCATCCTGCGCGACCGCCTGGCCCGCCAGCGCGGCCTGCATGTACCGCGCGGGCTCACGGAAACGCACCTGCCGCACCACCCGGTGCGGGAAGCTGAGCTTGCTGTGCGCGCCGGCGCCGATGCCCAGGTAGTCACCGAAGCGCCAATAGTTCAGGTTGTGCGCGCACGCGTGCCCGGGCCGCGCATAGGCCGACACCTCGTAGCGCACCAGCCCGGCCTCGCCCGTGCGCTCGACGATGCGGTCGAGCATCTCGCTGGCCAGATCCTCGTCCGGGACCGCGGGCGGGAACTTCGCGAAGTAGGTGTTGGGCTCCAGCGTCAGGTGGTACACCGACAGGTGCGGCGGCCGGAACGCGAGCGCCTGCCGCAGATCCGCCTCGCACTCGGCCAGCGTCTGCCCGGGAAGCGCGTACATCAAGTCCAGGTTGAAGGTCTCGAAGCACTGGCACGCCTCCTCCACCGCCGCGATCGCTTGCGCCCGGTCGTGCACCCGCCCCAGCGCCCGCAACTTGGCGTCGTCGAAGCTCTGCACCCCGATGGACAGGCGCGTCACCCCCGCCTCTCGAAACCCGCGGAAGCGGTCGCGCTCGAACGTGCCCGGGTTGGCCTCCAGCGTGATCTCGCAGGCGGGCTCCAGCGGCAGCAAGGCCCGCACGTCGGCCAGCAGCCGGTCGATGGCATCGGGCGAAAACAGGCTGGGCGTGCCCCCGCCGATGAAGATGCTGTGGATCTTGCGGCCCCACACCAGCGGCAAGGCCGCCTCCACGTCCGCCCGCAGCGCGTCCAGGTACTGCGTCTGTGGCAGGCTGCCGCCCTCGCGCCACTCGTGCGAGTTGAAGTCGCAGTAGGGACACTTGCGCAGGCACCAGGGCAGATGCACATACAGCGCCAAGGGCGGCATCGCCCCCAACGTCAGGGTGCCCGGCCGCAGATACCGGCCGACGACATCGGTGTTCAAGGCTTGCCCCTTTCTGCCACCCGCCCGCGGCCCACGCCGTCAGCCGCGGCCACCGAGCCAGACCTCGCGCATCAGCCGCGTCAGCTCGCGCGCCGCCTGCGCACGATGGCTGTGCCGGTTCTTCACCGCCGCGTCGAGCTCGGCCACGCTCGCCCCCAGGGCGGGGATCCACATCAACGGGTCGTAGCCGAACCCGCCCTGCCCGCGGGGCCCGCGCAGCACCTCGCCGTCCCAGCGGCCCATCGCGATCAGCGGCTCCGGGTCGTCGGGCCGTCGCAGGGCCGCGAGCACGCAAACGAAGCGCGCGCGGCGGTCCTCGACCGCCTGCAACTGCCGCAGGAGCGCCTCGTTGTTCGCACCGTCGTCGCGCGGCCCGCCGAAGAGCGTGGCGTAGCGCGCCGAGAGCACGCCCGGCGCACCGCCCAGCGCGTCCACGCTCAGCCCCGAGTCGTCGGCGAGCGCCGGCAAGCCCGTCAGGCGGGACGCATGGCGGGCCTTCTCGAGCGCGTTCTCGACGAAGGTCGGGTGCGGCTCCGCGGCTTCCGGCACCCCGAGCGAGCCCTGGGTCACCAGCTCCACGCCGAGCGGGGCGAACAGCGCCTGCAACTCGGCGAGCTTCTTCGCATTGTTCGAGGCGAGCACCACGCGCATCGCAGCCCCCTCACACGCCGAGCGCGCGGCGCTGCAGCGCGATCAACTCACCGATGCCCTTGCCCGCAAGCGTGAGCAGGACGTCCAGCTCCGCGCGGGTGAACGGCTCGCCCTCGGCCGTGCCCTGCACCTCGACGAAACCGCCCGCCCCCGTCATCACGACGTTCATGTCGGTGTCGCATGCCACGTCCTCGACGTACTCGAGGTCGAGCAGCGGCGTGCCCTGCACCACCCCGACCGAGATCGCCGCAACGAAATCACGGATGGGCGAGCGCGCGATCGCGCCGCGCTGCATCAGCCAGGTGACCGCATCGTGGGCCGCGACGAACGCGCCGGTGATGCTCGCCGTGCGGGTGCCTCCGTCGGCCTGGAGCACGTCGCAGTCCAGGTGGATCGTGCGCTCGCCCAGCGCCGCGAGATCGAACACGGCCCGCATCGAGCGGCCGATGAGCCGCTGGATCTCCTGGGTGCGTCCGCTTTGCTTGCCGCGGGCCGCCTCGCGGTCGCTGCGCGTGTGCGTCGAGCGCGGCAGCATCCCGTACTCGGCCGTGACCCAGCCTTCGCCACTGCCCTTCTTGTGCGGCGGCACCTTCTCCTCCACGGAGGCGGTGCACAGCACCTTCGTGTCGCCGAACTCCACCAGCACCGAGCCCTCGGCGTGTTTGGTGTAGTGGCGCGTGATCCTCACCGGGCGCAGCGCATCCTGCGCGCGCCCCGCAGTACGTTCGTATGGCATGGAAGCAACCTGTGGGGGAACCCGCTATTGTCGCCCCGACCGCAACCGCCATGCAGCGTGCGGGGATGCGAGGGGGCCAGGGCGCCTTCGAGCCCGCCCGAGGCGCCGTGCGCCGGCCGCACGGGCCGAACCGGCCGCTTCGGCGGAGCATGCCGCGAGCAAGACGCGAGGCCGGCGACGCCGCCCGGGTGGGCGCCCTGAGCCCCTCGTCAGCTCTTCTTCTGCGAGGACCGCCGTATCGCCTCGTTGATCTCGCGGATCGAGCGCTCGATCTCGGCTTCGTCGAGGTCGTCCGGCTCCTGACCGCCGACCCCGGCCTGGATGGTCGAGGCGAACACGTCCTCGGCCAGCGTCTGGGTCGAGATGGCCCGGGTCGGCTCGAAGTCCTCCGAGGACTCCCACTCGACCGCGAGGACGGTGACGTTGTCGCTCTTGCCGCCTGCCCGCCGCAAGGCCCGCTCGACGAGTTCCGGCACCGCGTCCGACACCGGGCGGACCGCCAGTTGCTCGACGATCTCGACATCGGGCACGCTGCTCCACAGCCCGTCGGAGCACAGCAGGATGCGGTCGCCCTGGTGCAGCACCATCGGCCCGACCGTGTCCACCACCGGCTTGCCGGGGCTGCCCAGGCAGGTGAACAGCACGTTGCGATTGAAGCGCTCGCCCATCGGCACCACCCCCGCCAGCGTCTCCTGCAACTCGGAGTAGGAGTGATCGCGCGTGCGCGCAATGAGCTTGTCGCCGCGGACCAGGTAAAGCCGCGAGTCGCCGCAGTGGGCCCAGTAGGCCGCTCCGTTCTGGAGCACGCAGGCGACGACCGTCGTGCGCGGGGTGTCGATCAGCGCCTTTTCGGTCGCGTAGCGCAGCAGTTGATGGTGCCCGGCAATGATCGCGTCGTGCAGGAAGCGCAACGGGTCCTTCAGCGTGGGCTTGGCGTCGCGCTGGAACAGCGCCGCCATCGTCTGCAGCGCCAGCTGCGAGGCCACCTCGCCCTGCGGATGGCCGCCCATGCCGTCGGCCAGCGCGAACAGCCCCGCGTCCCGCGTGTAGCAATAGCCCATGCGGTCTTCGTTCTTCTCGCGGCCACCCTTGCGGCTGACCTGGTAGACCGAGAACCTCATGGAGCCGCTCCTGTCCACGGTCAAGCGGCCTTACCGCCCTTCAGGTTCTCGAGCTGCAGCTTGAGCCGCTCGCTGAAGGTGAGCTTGGTGTAACGCCGCTCCGTCTCCCGCGCGAGCTCCTTTTGCAGCGCGAACACGCTTTGCGGGCGCGACAGCGGGTCCAGCGCCATGCACCATTCCGTCACCTCGATGAGGTTGTCCGAGTAGATGTTGCGCAAGCGCGAGAGCGACAAGGTCAGCCGGTCCTTCTCGAGGCGCTGAGGCGCGTCGTTGGGCGGGTACCCCTGCATGCAGGCGTAGATGCACGCCCCGATGGCATAGATGTCCGTCCAGGGGCCCAGCGTGCCGTCGCGGCGGTACATCTCGGGCGCAGCAAAGCCCGGCGTGTACATCGGGCGGATGAAGTTGCCCTCCTTGGAGAGCACCTCGCGCGCCGCGCCGAAGTCCAGCAGCACCGCCTTGTTGTCGTTGGTGATGAAGATGTTGGCCGGCTTGATGTCCAGGTGCAGCATCTTGTGCTGGTGCACGATGCGCAGACCCCGCAGGATCTCGTCGAACAGCGAGCGGATGGTCGACTCGCGGAACACCTTCTCGCGCTTGAGCTCGCGCGCCGTCACGATGAAGTCCTGCAGCGTGTCGCCTTGCAGGTAGTTCATCACCATGTAGACGGTCTCGTTCTCGCGGAAGAAGTTGAGCACCGACACGACGCTCGGGTGCGAGATCTGTGCGAGCGAGCGCCCCTCTTCGAAGAAGCTCTTGAGGCCCAGGCGATAAAGAGGCTGCTTTTCCGGCTTGACGCGCGGGGCGAGCTCGCCCGGATTGCGCTCGGCCAGCGAGGCCGGCAGGTATTCCTTGAGGGCCACCAGGCGCTTGTCCTGGTCCTCGGCCAGATAGACCACGCCAAAGCCCCCGGCCGCCAGCTTCTTGATGATCTGGTAACCCCCGACCACGGTGCCGGGCGGCAACGGGGCTGGTTTGGGCTTTGACATAATCGAATTTTGCAATGCGATAAGCGTCATGGCAGTTTACAGCATGACCGGCTACGCGAGCGCCACCTCGCACCCGCCGGGAACCCCTGGGGAAGACGGCCAAATCCGTGCGGCCGGCACCGCCGCGGTCACCGTCGAACTGCGCTCGGTCAACAGCCGCTTTCTGGACCTGGCCTTCCGCATGCCCGACGAGTTGCGCGCCGTCGAGCCGGCGCTGCGCGAGCTGCTCACGGGTGCGCTGCGCCGCGGCAAGGTGGAGCTGCGCCTGAACGCCGCGCGCGAGGCCGACAGCGGCCTGCCCCACCCCCAGCCGGATCAGCTCAACCGCCTGGCCGGCGCGCAGGCCACCGTGCAATCCTGGCTGCCGCAGGCGGCTTCGCTGAGCGTGCACGAAGTGCTGCAATGGTGCCGGGGCACCGCAGGCGCCGAGCGGCTGGACGAGCTGGCCCTGCAGGCGACGCGCCAGGCGCTGGACGCCTTGCGCGAGGCCCGCGCCCGCGAGGGCGAGCGGCTGGTGGGCATCCTGCTCGAGCGCATCGAGCGGCTGCGGCAGCTGGCCAAGCAGGCGGAACCCCTGGTGCCGCAGGTGGTCGAGCGCCAGCAGCAGCGCTTCCTCGAACGCTGGCGACAGGCCCTGGAGGCCGCCGGCGCCGCGCAGTCGGTGAGCGCCGAGGCCCTGCAGGAGCGCGCCCTCAACGAAGCCGCCGCCTACGCCCTGCGCATCGACGTGGCCGAGGAGCTCGGCCGGCTCGAGGCGCACCTGGACGAGATCGAGCGCCTGCTGCGCGCAGGGGGCGAGATCGGCAAGCGGCTGGACTTCCTGATCCAGGAACTGCACCGCGAGGCCAACACGCTCGGGTCGAAGTCCTCGGCCCTCGAGCTCACGCAGATCTCGGTCGAGATGAAGGTCCTGATCGAGCAGATGCGCGAGCAGGTGCAGAACATCGAATGACTCCCGAGGCCGCCCCCGTGGAATACCCTGGCAATCTCTTCGTCGTCGCGGCGCCGAGCGGTGCCGGCAAGTCCAGCCTGGTCAAGGCCCTGCTCGAGCTCGACTCCCACCTCGCCGTGTCGATCTCGCACACCACGCGAGCCCCGCGCGGGCAGGAGCAGAACGGCCGGGAGTACTGGTTCGTCAGCGAAGCCGAGTTTCGGCAAATGGTCGACCGCGGCGAGTTCTTCGAGTGGGCCGAGGTGCACGGCAACCTCTACGGCACCTCCCGCGCCGCGATCGAGGCGCGCATCGCCGCCGGCGACGACGTCGTGCTCGAGATCGACTGGCAGGGGGCGCTGCAGATCAAGCAGCTCTTTCCCCATGCGGTGCTGATCTTCATCCTGCCGCCCAGTTGGGACGAGTTGCTGCAGCGGCTCAAGCGCCGCGGCGAGGACGGCGAGGACGTCATCGACCGCCGCATGGCCAACGCCCGCGTCGAGGTGGCGCAGGCCCGGCACTTCGACTTCGTTATAATCAATGCCCTTTTCGAGACGGCGCTTTTCGATCTCAAAGCGATCGTTCACGCGCAGCGGCTCAAATACGCTGCCCAGCGTCGGACGAAGAAGGCCGTGTTTGAAGCACTCGGGATCGAGTGAGCGAAGCGCTCGGGATCGAGTGAGCCCGTCGCCGTGACCCCTGTTTCCATGTTCTGAGGCGTCCCGCGTCGGCGTCTGGAGAATCGCTATGGCTCGCATCACCGTCGAAGACTGCCTGCAGAAGATCCCCAACCGGTTCCAGCTCGTGCTGGCCGCCACCTACCGGGCCCGCATGCTGAGCCAGGGCCACGCGCCCAAGCTCGAAAGCAAGAACAAGCCCGCCGTGACGGCCCTGCGCGAGGTGGCCGCCGGCGAGGTCGGGCTCGAGATGCTGCGCAAGGTGCCGACCTGAGCGCCACCTGACTCCCGCCCCCGAAGAGCGCCTCGCGGCGCTGGGCCGGAAAGGGGCGCCCACCGGCCGGGCCCAGCCGCTTGCGGCGGCCGCTCGGCAAGGCGGCCGGCTCCAGGGTGCGGCACCCGCCGGGGCGTCCCGGCTGCGGCTCTGGCCGCAGCGGGCGGGACCGGCCCACGGTGGGACGGGCGCAGGGCGTCTTGCCGCACACGCGGGTGAGACGAATCCGGGTCGGGCGGCAGCCCTCTCCCGGGGGCGGCAGCCGCCCGGCGAAATCCGCGCTACATTCTTTGCATGGTCGCTCGCGCCGCCTCCGTCACCAAGAAACCACGTGCCGTCGCACCGCCGGCTGAGGCCCACGGCGCGCACGAGGACGCGGCTGCGGCGTCGTTCGCCGCCCTGGTCCACCGGCTCGACTACCTCGACCCGGCCGACATCAAGCGCATCCGCGACGCCTACAAGTACGCCGACGCGGCCCACCTGGGCCAGTTCCGCGCCAGCGGCGAGCCCTACATCACCCACCCCATCGCGGTGGCCGGCCTGTGCGCCGAGTGGAAGCTCGACGCGCAGGCGATCATGGCCGCGCTGATGCACGATGTGATGGAGGACACCGGCACCACCAAGGTGGAGTTGATCGAGCGATTCGGCGCCTCCACCGCCGAACTGGTGGACGGGCTGACCAAGCTGGACAAGCTGCAGTTCTCCACACGCGAGGAGTCGCAGGCGGAGTCCTTCCGCAAGATGCTGCTGGCGATGGCGCGCGACGTGCGGGTCGTGCTGATCAAGCTGGCCGACCGGCTGCACAACATGCGCACGATGGAGTCGATGCCGGCGGACAAGCGCACCCGCATCGCCCGCGAGACGCTCGACATCTACGCGCCGATCGCCCACCGCCTGGGCTTGAACCAGGTGTACCGCGAGTTGCAGGAACTGTCGTTCAAGTACCTGCTGCCGTGGCGGTTCGCGGCGCTGACCAAGGCGGTGCAGAAGGCGCGCGGTCACCGTCGCGACATCGTCGAGCGCATCCGCCACGACGTGGAACGGGCCTTCAAGGAGGCCTCGATCCTGGTGCAGATCCACAGCCGCGAGAAGACGCTCTACTCCATCTACCGCAAGATGCGCGAGAAGCACCTGAGCTTCGCGCAGGTGAATGACATCTTCGGCTTTCGCATCGTCGTCTCGACGCTGCCGGAGTGCTATTTGGCCCTGGGCGTGCTGCACCAGCTCTACAAGCCGATGCCGGGCCGCTTCAAGGACTACATCGCCATCCCCAAGGCCAATGGCTACCAGTCGCTGCACACCACGCTGGTGAGCCCGTTGGGCACGCCGGTGGAGTTCCAGATCCGCACCGAGCCGATGCACATGGTGGCCGAAAAGGGCATCGCCGCGCACTGGCTGTACAAAGCGGACAACGCCGGCCAGGGCCTGACCGAGGCGCAGCGCGTGGGGATGGTCTCGTTGCAGTCGCTCATCGACATCCAGGACGAGACGCGCGATGCGGCCGAGTTCCTGGAGCACGTGAAGATCGACCTCTTCCCCGACGCGGTGTACGTCTTCACGCCCAAGTCCAAGATCCTCGCGCTGCCGCGGGGGGCCACGCCGGTGGACTTCGCCTACGCGATCCACTCGGACATCGGCGACCACACGGTGGCCGCCAAGGTGAACGGCGAGCAGGTGGCCTTGCGCACCGAGCTGCGCAGCGGCGACGTGGTGGAGATCATCACCGCCCCGGTCTCGCGCCCCAACCCGGCGTGGCTCAACTTCGTGCGCACCGGGCGTGCCCGCTCGAAGATCCGGCACTACCTCAAGAACATGAAGCAGGAGGAATCGCTCGAGCTGGGCGAAAAACTCCTGGCCCAGGCCATGCGCGCCGAAGGGCTGCACCTGCCGCCGGGCGACGAGACGCAGGGCGAGGCGGCGCCGTTGTGGCAGGCGCTGGTGCGCTGGAGCGGCAACCGCTCGCGCCGCGAGCTGATGATCGACATCGGCCTGGGCAAGAAGATCGCCACCATCGTGGCCAAGCGGCTGGCCAAGCTGATGGCCGAAGCCGGGGCCCGGCCCGATGCGCTGACGCTGTCGATGAGCCGTTACCTGCACGACGACAGCACCCCCGCGCAAACTCTGGTGACGCTGGACGGCACCGAAGGCGCGACGGTGCAGATGGCCACCTGCTGCCGGCCGATACCGGGCGACTCGATCACCGGTTACCTGGGCCGCGGCGAGGGCCTGGTCGTGCACACGACCGACTGCCATGTCGGCAAGCGGCTGTTCCAGCGCGACAGCGAGCGCTGGATCGCGGTCGAGTGGGCCGAGGAGATGCAGCGGCCGTTCGAGACGGCCGTCTCGCTGCTGGTGCAAAGCGGCAAAGGCGTGCTGGCCAAGATCGCGCAGGCGGTGAGCGAGGCCGAGGCCGACATCACCCACATCGACATGGGCCACGAACCGGGCCACGCGACGATGGAGATCCGCATGCTGCTGGCGGTGCGCGACCGTGTGCACCTGGCCCAGGTGCTGCGCACGCTCAAGCGCTCGCCGCTGGTGCTCCGGGTGGCGCGCGTCAAGCCTCAGTGAGAGCCGGCCGGCCGACACGGCGGTGAACCGTTCGGCGTCTGCGATCGGCCGGCGCCGGGCGCCGCGGCCATGGCCCGGATCAGGCCTCGCCGGGCGCCGGGTAGCGCACCTCCAGCACCTCGATCTTCTCGACCCCGCCCGGCGTGACCAGCTGCACCTCATCGCCTTCGCGCGCCTTGAGCAGCGCGCGCGCGATCGGCGAGATCCAGCTCACTTCGCCCTTGAGCGCGTCGGCCTCGTCGATCCCTTTGATCGTGATGGTGCGCTCCTCGCCCTTGGCCGTCGCGTAGGTGACCGTCGCGCCGAAGAAGATCTGGTCGCTGCCGTGGTGCAGCGAAGGGTCGGCCACTTCGGCGATGTCCAGGCGTTTGGTGAGGAAGCGGATGCGCCGGTCGATCTCGCGCAGACGCTTCTTGCCGTAGAGGTAGTCCCCGTTCTCGGACCGGTCGCCGTTGGAGGCGGCCCACGAGACGACCTCGACCACCTTCGGGCGCTCGACGTCGATCAGGTGCATCAACTCCTCGCGCAGCCGGCGGTAGCCCTGCGGCGTGATGTAGTTCTTGGTGCCTTGCGGCACCGGCGCCGGCTCCAGGTCGTCGTCCTCGCCGGCGTCGGATTCCTTGGTGAAGGCCTTGCTCATGACAGACATCGGGGTTCAGGCTCGATTGTCGCGCCGGGCGGCCGGGCGTGGGGCCGCCGGGCCGGGGGGTGCCCCTCTCGCCCGTGGCCCGGGCACCGTGGGGCCGCCCGGTGGCTCCTGGAGCGCCGCCTCGTCCATGATCCATTCGCGCAGACGGCCCAGGAGCGGGTCGCCCACCTTGCGCTCCGGCAGCACCAGGTAGTACCAGCGCTCGCCAGGCTGGGCGGGCTCGCAGGCAATGACCAGTTCGCCGCGCGCGAGTTCCGCCTCGATGAGCAGCGGCGGGATCAGCGCCACCCCCATGCCGTGGGCCGCCGCCATCGCAAGCATCGAGAAGAGCTCGTAGCGCGGGCCGGCGCTCGCGCCGGGGTGGTGCACCCCCTGCGCCTCGAACCACTGGCCCCAGGCGTGCGGCCGGGTGCTTTGCTGCAGCAGCGGCAAGGCGGCCAGCTCGTGCGCGCCGAGCGAGCGCCGACCGCCCAGCAGCGCCGGGCTGCATACCGGCGCCAGATCCTCCCGCAGCAAGGGCACCGCCTCCACCCCCGGCCAGTTGGCCAGTTGCGCGGGCGTGCCGGCGTAGAGGGCCGCGTCGAACTCGGTCTCGGCGAAGAGGAACGGGCGGGTGCGCGTCTCGAGGTTGAGGACGAGCTCGGGATGGCGGGCCGCCAGCCGCGGCAGGCGCGGCACCAGCCAGCGGGTGGCGAACGTGGGCACCACCGCCAGGTCCAAGGTGCCCGCCGCCCCGGGGTGGGCCATGAGAGCCAGGGTGTCGCGCTCGACCGCCTCCAGCCGGGGGGCGATGCGACGGGCGTAGGCCGCACCGGCCTCGGTGAGCACCACCCCCCGCCGCGTGCGACGGAACAGCGGCACGCCGAGGTACTCCTCCAGCGAGCCGATCTGCCGGCACACCGCGCTTTGCGTGAGGGCGAGTTCCTCCGCCGCCTTGGTGAAGCTCTCGTGGCGGGCCGCGGCCTCGAAGCACACCAGGGCCTGGGTGCTGGGGATCTTGCGTCTCATTGTGCGGAACTCGCAGTCGTTCGCCCGCGCACTTGCCGGACGGGCGACGCACGGAGTTCCATTCTTGCACACCGTGCTGCGAAAAACTCGTTTGCCCCGGCGCTCGGTGGCGCCTACGATGACGCCATTGCCCCCGACACTCGAGGAGACCGTCATGGCCCAGGCCCCGAAAGCCAGCTTCCAGTGGGACGACCCGCTGCTGCTGGACCAGCAACTGACCGAAGACGAGCGCATGGTGCGCGACGCCGCCCGCGCCTATTGCCAGGACAAGCTGATGCCCCGCGTGCTGGAAGCCTTCCGGCACGAGAAGACGGACCCCGCCATCTTCCGCGAGATGGGCGAGTTGGGCCTGCTGGGCCCGACCATTCCCGCCGAATACGGCGGCGCCGGCCTCAACTACGTGAGCTACGGCCTCATCGCGCGTGAGATCGAACGGGTCGACTCCGGATACCGGTCGATGATGAGCGTGCAGTCCTCGCTCGTGATGGTGCCGATCTACGAATTCGGCTCCGAGGCGCAGCGCCGCAAGTACCTGCCCAAGCTCGCCAGCGGGGAGTGGATCGGCTGCTTCGGCCTGACCGAGCCGAACCACGGCTCCGACCCGGGCAGCATGGAGACGCGCGCGCGCAAGACCGAGGGCGGCTTCCGGCTCTCGGGCAGCAAGATGTGGATCACCAACAGCCCGATCGCCGACGTGTTCGTCGTCTGGGCCAAGAACGACGAGGGCCGCATCCGCGGCTACATTCTCGAAAAGGGCATGAAGGGCCTGTCGGCCCCCGCCATCCACGGCAAGGTGGGTCTGCGCACGTCCATCACCGGCGAGATCGTGATGGACGACGTGTTCGTGCCGGCCGACAACGAGCTGCCGAACGTCGAGGGCCTCAAAGGCCCCTTCACCTGTCTCAACAGCGCCCGCTACGGCATCGCCTGGGGCGCCTTGGGCGCCGCCGAGTTCTGCTGGCACGCCGCGCGCAACTACGTGCTCGAGCGCAAGCAGTTCGGCCGGCCGCTGGCGGCCAACCAGCTGATCCAGAAGAAGCTGGCCGACATGCAAACCGAGATCACGCTCGGCCTGCAAGGCTGCCTGCGGCTGGGCCGCATGAAGGACGAAGGCACGGCCGCGCCCGAGATCACCTCGATCATGAAGCGCAACTCCTGCGGCAAGGCGCTGGACATCGCCCGCACGGCGCGCGACATGCACGGCGGCAACGGCATCAGCGACGAGTACGGCGTGATCCGACACGTCGTGAACCTGGAGGTGGTCAACACCTACGAGGGCACGCACGACATCCACGCGCTGATCCTGGGCCGCGCGCAGACGGGGATCCAGGCGTTCAGTGCGTGAGCGCACGATGACCGGCACCTCCTCCCGCGCCCCCGCCCCGGCCGCCGCGCTCGGCCACCTGCGCGTGCTCGACCTCTCGCGCGTGCTGGCCGGGCCCTGGTGCGGCCAGATCCTCGCCGACCTGGGCGCCGAGGTCATCAAGGTCGAGAAGCCCGGCGAAGGCGACGACACGCGGCACTGGGGGCCGCCTTTCCTCCAGGACGCCGAGGGGCGCGACACCGAGGCGGCCACCTACTACACCTGCGCCAATCGCAACAAGCGCTCGGTCACCATCGACATCGCCCAGCCCGAGGGCCAAGCCCTGGTGCGCGAACTGGCGCTGCGCAGCGACGTGCTGATCGAGAACTTCAAGGTCGGCGGCCTGAAACGCTACGGGCTCGATTACGAGTCGCTGCGCGAACTGAACCCGCGGCTCGTCTACTGCTCGATCACCGGCTTCGGCCAGACGGGCCCCTACGCCCCGCGCGCCGGCTACGACCTGCTGGTGCAGGCGGCCAGCGGCATGATGAGCATCACCGGCCGGCCCGACCACGAGCCCGGGGGCGGGCCGATGCGGGTGGGGGTGGCGATCACCGACCTCTTCACCGGGGTGTATGCCGCCACCGCGATCCTGGCCGCGCTGGAGGTGCGCCACCGCACCGGTCGCGGGCAGCACATCGACATGGCGCTGCTGGACGTGGGCATGGCGATGCTCGCCAACCAGGCCTCGGCCTTTCTCAACACCGGCCGCGCGCCGCAACGCCAAGGCAACAGCCACCCGAGCATCGTGCCGTACCAGGACTTCCCGACCGCCGACGGCGCGATGCTGCTGGCCATCGGCAACGACGGGCAGTTCGCGCGGTTCTGCGAGGCGGCCGGCGTGCCGCAGTGGGCGAAGGACGAGCGCTTCGCCACCAACACCTCGCGGGTGCGCCACCGCGAGCTGCTGGTGCCGATGATCGCGGAGCTGACGCGCGAGCGCACCACCCGGCAGTGGGTGCAACTGCTCGAAGACCGCGCCGTGCCCTGCGGCCCGATCAACGACATCGCCCAGGCCTTCGACGACGAGCAGGTGCGCGCGCGCGGGTTGCGGGTGGACCTGCCGCACCCGCGCTTCGGCCACATCGGCGGCGTGGCGAGCCCGCTGCGCCTCGCCGAGACGCCCCCGGTGGCCCACAGCGCGCCGCCGGACCTCGGCGAGCACACCGACGAGGTGCTGCAGCGCGTGCTGGGGCTGGACGAGCAGCGGCTGCGCGAGCTGCGGTCGCGCGGTGTGGTCTAGAGGCGCTGAAGGCGCAGGCCCGCGACCGCCGCGCCGGCCCGGCGCCGCCGCTCAACGCGCCACGCGGTCGATACGCTTGGCCAGCACGATGGAGGTGGTCGTCTTGATCACCCCCTCGACCTCGCCGATCTCGTCGAGCAGCGCGTCGAGCCGCTCGGGCGTGTCGGCGCGCAGCCAGGCCACGTAGTCGAACTCGCCACTCACCGTGCACAGCAACTGCACCTCCGGCATGCGCGCCAGGCGCCGGGCCACGTCCTTGCCGGAGCGCGGCTGCACGGTGATGCCCACGTAGGCCTGGATGGAGCGCCCCTCCACGTCCTGGGCCAGACGCACGGTGTAGCCGGCGATCACCTGGTGCTGCTCCAGCCGCGCCAGGCGCGCGAGCACCGTCGTGCGGGCCACTCCGAGCTTGCGCGCGAGGTTGGCCGTGCTCTCGCGGGCATTGACCTGCAGCAGCGAGATCAGCGCGCGGTCGAGGTCGTCCAGGGTTTTCACCAGTTCGAGACAAAGTGACGATCGTTGTCGTCATTATGACGAGAAAGCTCGCCCTTACGTCGAACTCGCGCTATGAATCGTCAGGCGCTCTTCCTAGACTGGCCTGAACACACCTAGGAGGACGACATGAAGATCGCATTGCTGGGCGCAGGGCACATCGGGCAGACCATCGCCCGGCTCTTGAGCGGCGCGGGCGACTACCAGGTGACCGTGATCGACCGCAGCGAAGCGGCCCTTCGCCGGCTCGACGCGCGCGCGGTGGAAGTGCGCCAGGCGGACACCGAGAACGACCTCGCCCTCGCTGCGGTGCTCCGAGGCCACGACGCGGTGATCAACGCGTTGCCCTACCACTGCGCGATCCGCGTGGCCACGCAGGCGCGCGAAGCGGGCTGCCACTACTTCGACCTTACCGAGGACGTGGCGGCCACGCGGGCGATCAAGGCGCTGGCGCAAGGCGCGCCGGTGGCCTTCATGCCGCAGTGCGGTCTGGCGCCGGGCTTCATCGGCATCGTCGCGCATCACCTCACGCGCGGCTTCGACGAGGTGCACGACGTCAAGATGCGCGTGGGGGCGCTGCCGGCCTTCCCCACCAACTCGCTCAAGTACAACCTGACCTGGAGCGTGGACGGGCTCATCAACGAGTACTGCCACCCGTGCGAGGCCATCCGCGACGGCGAGCGCACCGAGCTGCTGCCGCTCGAAGGCCTGGAGCACTTCGCGCTCGACGGCGTGGAGTACGAGGCCTTCAACACCTCGGGCGGCCTGGGCACGCTGTGCGAGACGCTGGCCGGCCGGGTGCGCTCGCTCGACTACAAGTCGGTGCGCTACCCGGGCCACTGCGCCCTGATGAAGATCTTGCTGGAGGAGCTGGAGCTGCGCCACGATCAGGAGACGCTCAAGCAGATCCTGCGCCGCTCGGTGCCCACCACGATGCAGGACGTGGTGCTCGTCTTCGTGACGGTCAGCGGGCTCAAGCACGGGGCGCTGGTGCAGGAGGTGTTCGCGCGTAAGATCTTCGCCGAACGCAACGGCGAGCGCTCGCTCAGTGCCATCCAGATCACGACGGCCGCCGGCGTGTGCGCTGCGGTCGATCTGTTCCGCCAGGGCAAGCTGCCGGCGCGCGGTTTCATCCGGCAGGAGCAGATCGAGCTCGACGACTTCCTCGCCAACCGTTTCGGGCAGGCGTATCAGCAGCTGCGGCATGTGGAGTCGATCAGTTGAGGAGCCTCACGATGAACATCGCAACCCTGATGGATCGGCTGGGTGTGCCCGCCCAGGACTGGCAGGACGGCCCGCTGGAGAGCCGCTCCCCGATCGACGGCGCCGTCCTCGGGCGCGTGGCCGTGCACAGCCAAGCGCAGGCGCGCGAGCGCATCGAGGCCGCACACCAGGCCTTCTTGCAGTGGCGCGAGGTGCCCGCTCCGCGGCGCGGCGAGCTGGTGCGCCTGTTCGGCGAGGAGCTGCGCCGGCACAAGGAGGCGCTGGGCCACCTGGTCTCGCTGGAGGTCGGCAAGATCGCCAGCGAGGGGGCCGGCGAAGTGCAGGAGATGATCGACATCTGCGACTTCGCGGTGGGGCTCTCGCGCCAGTTGCACGGACTGACCATCGCGAGCGAGCGCCCGGGCCACCGGATGATGGAAACCTGGCACCCGCTGGGCGTCGTCGGCGTCATCAGCGCGTTCAACTTCCCGGTGGCCGTGTGGTCGTGGAACGCGGCGCTCGCCTTCGTGTGCGGCGACGCCGTGGTGTGGAAGCCCTCGGAGAAGGCGCCGCTCGCAGCCCTGGCGACGCAGCGGCTTTTCGAGCGGGCCTGCGAGCGCTGCGGCGAGCCGCAGTGGGCGCAGCTGTCTCAGCTGCTGATCGGCGATGCCCACCTGGGCGAGCTGCTGGCGGACCACCCGCGCGTGCCGCTCGTCTCGGCGACCGGCAGCACGCGCATGGGCCGTGCGGTGGCGCCGCGGGTGGCCCAGCGCTTCGGCCGCTGCATCCTCGAGCTGGGCGGCAACAACGCGATCGTCGTGACGCCCTCGGCCGACCTGGAGCTGGCCGTGCGGGCCATCCTGTTCGCCGCCGTGGGCACGGCCGGGCAGCGCTGCACGACGGCACGCCGCCTCATCGTGCACGAGGAGGTCGCCGCGCCGCTGCTCGAGCGGCTGCGCCGCGCGTACGCCAGCCTGCGCATCGGCCATCCGCTCGAAGCGGGTACGCTGGTCGGCCCGCTCATCGACCGCGCCGCCTTCGATGCGATGCAGTCGGCGCTCGAGCAGGCGCGGCGCGACGGCGGCCGGGTGGAGGGCGGCGAGCGGGTGCTGGCCGAGCGCTTTCCCGAGGCGTGGTACGTGCGCCCGGCCCTCGTCGAGATGCCCGCGCAGACGGACGTGGTGCGCCACGAGACGTTCGCGCCCATCCTGTACGTGCTGCGCTACCGCGGGTTCGACGAGGCGCTGGCGCTGCACAACGACGTGCCGCAGGGCCTGTCGTCGGCGATCTTCACCAACGACCTGCGCGAGGCGGAGACGTTCCTGTCCGCCCGGGGCTCGGATTGCGGCATCGCCAACGTGAACATCGGCACCTCCGGCGCCGAGATCGGCGGGGCCTTCGGCGGCGAGAAGGAGACGGGCGGCGGCCGCGAGTCCGGCTCCGACTGCTGGAAGGCCTACATGCGCCGGGCGACCAACACCGTCAACTACTCGGGCTCGTTGCCGCTGGCGCAAGGCGTGAAGTTCGACCTCTGAAAGCCGCAGGACTCCCCGGGCCGGATGGGCTGCGGCCCGGGCATTGGTTGAGAACCGCCTGAACACGGTGCGGCGGTCCTGCACGGCCCGCACCGGCGGCCCGTGAAATACGCTCGGCCTGGACCGCGCGCGTGCAGCCTGTTTCGCTTGCATCAGTCTGCGCAAGGGGTGGCTCGGGCAGAATCCGCGCGATGCTGTTTCGACCGCCGCAGCTGCGGCTTCCCGTACCGAGATGAGCCTGGACGTCCAGACACTGCTCGTCTCGTTGATGCTCTGTGTCTTTGCGGTCGCACTGGCCCTGCCGGCCGTCGTCGGCTGGCGCTCCAGCGCCGGCGCTCGGTGGATTCAGGCGAGCGCCGTCTCGCAGGCGCTCGGATGGCTCGCGTTCCTCGCGGCTCCCCGCCTGCACGATCAGTTCTTCAGCACCTTGTCGATGGCCTTCATCGGCGCGAGCTTCGGCGCGATGTGGGCGGCCGCGCGCGCGTGGCTGGGGCCGCGTCCTGGCGGTCGCTGGATGGCCTGGGCGCTCGTGCTCACGCCGTTGGGCTACGGGCTCGGCTTCGACAGCTACGCGTGGCGCGTCGGCTGGTCCAACTTCGGCCTTGCGCTGCAGATGGCCCTCGTCTGCCTGGCACTGGCTTGGCCTGCCGCCGAGCGCATGCGTCCCTGGCGCTGGCTCGTGTTCGTCGCCCTGGCCGCCCTCGCCTGCGTGACGGTCGGGCGCGGCGTGCTCGGGGCCTTCTTCACCGAGCTCTACCCCTACTACCGCGCACCGCATCCGCTCAACGTGGCTGCAGCGCTCGTCAACCAGATCTGCCTGGTGCTCAGCATGCTGGGCTTCATGGTGGCCTGGCACGAGGAGGCCGACCGCGCGCTGCGCCGGCTGGCGGACACCGACGGCCTCACCGGCCTGCTCAACCGCCGCGCCTTCACCGTGCGCAGCGAAGCCCTGCTCGCGCAGGCGCGGCGGCACGCCGATCCGGGCGTGTTCATCTTGCTGGACATCGACCATTTCAAGCAGGTCAACGACCGCCACGGACACGCCCTGGGCGACGAGGTGCTGCGCACCTTCGCGAAGGTGCTGAAGAGCTCTCTGAGGCGTGGCGACCTGGCCGTGCGCTGGGGTGGCGAGGAGTTCGGCATCTTGCTGGCCCGCGCGGAGGTGGACGCGGCACGCCGCTTGGACCAGCGATTGCGCACGGCAGTGAAGCAGGCGGTGCGTCTGCCAGGGGGCGAGAGCCTGGACTACAGCGCCGGAATCGCCGGCTTCCGCGAAGCGGCGACGCTGGACGACCTGGTGCGACGTGCCGACCAGGCCCTCTACCGCGCGAAGGCCGCCGGTCGTGCCCGCTCGCTGGAGGCGGCGCCGTTCAGCCCGCCGACCGCCGAGGGCCGTCCAAGTCCAGCGTGAAGCCATCGTCGAAGCCGGCTTGCTCCCCCTTGTGGGCGTACCCCATCGGGTTGGCGACGACCCGACAACGCCAAGGCCGCCCGCCGCGCTGCCCCTCGACCACGTAATCCACCCGGTGGTGCAGGTGGCCGTGGATCCACACATCGGCCAGCGACAGCAAGTCGTCGAGCGCGTTGCAGAACCCGGCCGTGCCGGGCACCAGGCCGTAGCGGGGGTCGGCGCTGCGCAGGCTGGGTGCGAAGTGCGTGACGGCGACGGTGGGCCCGTCGTGCGGCGTGGCCAGTGCCTCGGTGAGCCACGCCTGGCAATCCAAACTCAGATCCCGCAGCGCGTCGGCCAACAAGGGGCGCCCGTCGCGCAGCGTGGTGTGGTGGGAGAGGTAGTAGTTCGCGGCGCGGAAGGCCTTGCCGCGCAACCGCTGCACCTCGTCCTCGTCACCGCGGGCGATGGCTTCCTGGGCCAGGGCATCGAAATCCGCCCAGAGCGTCGTGCCGACGAAGCGCACGCCCCCGATCACCCGGGTGCTGCGGTCCAGCCAATCGATGCCCAGCCGGTTGCACGCCTCCTGCAGACGAGCACGCGTCTCGTCGTAGTCCAGCCCGTCGTACTCGTGGTTGCCGGGGAGGTAGAGCACCCGCGGCCACGGTGCGCCGAGCGCGGGAGCGAACCGGCGCAGGCCGAAGTCCGGCTCGTCCAGCCGCGAACCGCGCTGGTAAGAACCGATGTCGCCCGCCAGCACGAGCACGTCCACGCCGGCAGCGACACGGGGGTGGTAATCGGGATAGGTTTCGAGGTGGAGGTCGGAAAGCACCTGAATGCGCATCCCCCTATGTTCGCATTCAGGCCGGCCCAGCAGCCAGCCACTCGCACCGCCACTCGCACCGCCACTCGCACCGCCACTCGCACGCCACTCGCACCGCCGCTCACACCGGCCGGCACGCGCGTTGCCGGCCACCGGCGACACCGCCTCTGGCCCGCTGCGACCATGCAACCGACGCCCCCGACCCTGCCCCGCCTCGTGCTCGACGGCGCTTGCCTGTCGGCCGAGGCTGCGTGGGAGCGGGAATGGCTGTGCACCAACGGCCTGGGCGGCTATGCGTTCGGCTGCCTGGACGCCGGCCCCGCGCGCCGCTACCACGGCTGGCTCGTCGCCAGCCTCTCACGGCCTCGTGGCCGCCACGTGCTCGTGCCGGCGCTCGATCAGGTACTGGAGGCAAAGGGGCGGCGCCTCGTGCTGGGCGGTGGTGCGCAGCGGCCCGAGCCTTCCGCCGTGCCAGGCGCGCGGCTGCGCGGGTTCCGACTGGAAGGCGTGCTGCCGGTGTGGACGTACGAAGTCGACGGCGCGATCGTCGAGCGTCGCGCGCTGATGCCGCACGGCCGCAATGCGACGCTGGTGCAATGGACGCTGCTCCGCGGCCCGCAACGCCCGCTGGAACTGCGCCCCTACCTCGACTTGCGCCGGCACGACGAAGCCCTGCCGAGGGGCGGCCCACGCATGGCCCTGGCGCACGGCGGCCGGCCGGACCACCCGGTGTTCGCCGGCCGCGTCGGCACGGACGGAATCGCGCTGCATGTGGCGTGCAGCGGCGAGGGCGAGTTCGAGGCGCTGCCGCAGACGGTGCGCGACGTGCTTTTCGAGACCGAGCGGGCGCGCGGCTACGACCACGTGGCCGACCTGCACAGCCCCGGGCGGTGGCGCACCCTGCTGCGCCAGGGCCAGCCGGTGACGCTGGCGATGTGGGTAGGCGCCGAGCCGCCGCGCGACTTCGAGACCGAATGGCGGCGCGAGCAGGAGCGCGCCGCGGCGCTGCTCGTGCGCGCCGGCGCTGCGGCCGACGCGCAGACAGCGCGCTGGGTGCTCGCCGCCGATGCGTTCATCGTCGAACCCGGCACGCGGCTGGACACCGACGAGGCCGAGGTGCCGGCCGCCTTCCGCAGCGTGATCGCCGGCTACCCGTGGTTCGCGGACTGGGGCCGCGACACGATGATCTCTCTCGAAGGGCTCACCCTGCTCACCGGCCGCCACGAGGAGGCCCGCGCGATCCTCCACACCTTCGGCCGGTACGTGCGTGACGGCTTGTTGCCCAACCTCTTTCCCGAAGGCGGACGCGAGGCGCTCTACCACACCGTCGATGCGACCCTGTGGTTCTTCCACGCCGTCGCCCGCTACCACGCCCACACCGGCGACGAGAGCCTCGTCGACGAGCTCTATGCGCAGTTGGAAGAGATCATCGAACGCCACCTGGGCGGCACGCGCTTCGGCATCGGAGTCGATCCGGCAGACGGCCTGGTGCATGCGGCCGCCGAGGGCTACCAACTCACCTGGATGGACGCCAAGGTGGACGAGTGGGTCGTCACCCCGCGACGCGGCAAGCCGGTCGAGATCCAGGCGCTGTGGTTCAACGCCCTGCACTGGATGGCGCGATGGGCCGAAGCCCGCCGGCGGCCGGTGCAGGGCCTGCGGCACCTGGCCGAGCGCGCGCAGGCCTCGTTCCAGCGACGTTACTGGGACCCGCAGCGCCGCCACCTGAAGGACGTGATCGACGGGCCCGACGGCGACGACGCGAGCCTGCGACCCAACCAGGTCTTCGCGATCTCGCTGGACCACCCGATTCTTGCGCCGGGTCATTGGGGCCCGGTGCTCGAGACCCTGCGGCGCGATCTGCTCACCCCTTACGGCTTGCGCACGTTGGGGCCGCACGAGCCCGCCTATCGGCCTCACTACCGGGGTGCCCTGCGCGAGCGCGACGCCGCCTACCACCAGGGCACGGTGTGGCCCTGGCTGCTGGGGCCGTATGTCGAGGCGAGCCTCAAGGCCGGCACGCCGGCCAGCGCGCTCGCGCCGCTCCTGGACGCCTTGTTCGAGCACCTGCGCACCGCTGGCGTCGGGCAGGTCAGCGAGGTGTTCGACGCGCAGCCGCCCCACCGTCCCGAAGGGTGCGTGGCGCAGGCATGGAGCGTCGCGGAGTGTCTGCGCGCATGGCACCTGATGCAACTCGCAAGGAAGGCCCCCCATGGCTGAGCACTGGTACAAGAACGCACTCATCTACTGCCTGGACGTCCGCACCTTCGCCGACGGCAACGGCGACGGCATCGGCGACTTCGACGGCCTGCGCAGCCGGTTGCACTACCTGGCCGGGCTGAACATCGACGCCGTCTGGCTGCAGCCGTTCTTCCCGTCGCCACTGCGCGACAACGGCTACGACATCAGCGATTACTACTCGGTCGACCCGTCGCTCGGCACGCTCGGGGACTTCGTCGAATGCGTGCGCCAGGCCCGCAATCTGGGCATACGGGTGATGGTGGACCTGGTCGTGAACCACACGTCGATCGATCACCCGTGGTTCCAGGCCGCGCGAACCGACCCCTCGTCGCCCTACCGCGACTACTACGTGTGGTCGCCCACCCGGCCGCCGGATGCCGACCAGGGCATGGTCTTCGAAGGCGAGCAGCGCACGACCTGGAGCTGGGACGAACAGGCCGGCGCCTACTACTACCACCGCTTCTACCACCACGAGCCCGAGCTCAACATCGCCAACCCGGCGGTGCGCCGCGAGATCGAGAAGATCACCGGCTTCTGGCTGCAACTCGGCGTGAGCGGCTTCCGTGTCGATGCGTTGCCCTTTGTCATCGAGATGAAAGGAGCCCCGCCGGGGCGGCGCGAGCAGTCGCACGAGTACCTGCGCGAGCTGCGCCACCACGTGCAGACCCTGTGCGGCGAGGTGTGCCTGATGGCCGAAGCCAACCTGCCCCCCGAGGAGGTGGAGGACTACTTCGGCCAGGGCGACAAGATCCACATGTGCTTCAACTTCTGGGCGAACCAGCACCTGTTCCTCGCCCTGGCGCGCGGACAGGCGGAGCCGCTGCTGCGCGCGTATCGGCAGCTGCCGCCGATCCCGCCCTTGTGCCAGTGGAACAACTTCCTGCGCACCCACGACGAACTCGATCTGGGGCGTCTGTCGCAGGCGCAGCGCCAGGAGGTCTTCGAGGCTTTCGGGCCTCAGCCGCAGATGCAGCTCTACGGCCGCGGCATTCGCAGGCGGCTCGCACCGATGCTCGGCAACGACCGCCGGCGGCTGGAACTCGCGCACAGCCTCATGCTCACGCTGCCCGGCACCCCCGTGCTCCGCTACGGCGACGAGATCGGCATGGGCGACGACCTCTCGCTCGAAGGCCGCAACAGCGTGCGCACGCCCATGCAGTGGAGCGCCGAGCGCAACGGCGGTTTCTCGACCGCGCCACCCCGGCAGTGCTACCTGCCGGTGATCGCCGAGGGCGAGTATGGCTACCGCACGGTCAATGTCGAGCGTCAGCGTCGCGACCCGGATTCGCTGCTGGACTGGCTGGAGCGGATGCTGCGCCGTCGCAAGGAGTACCGCCAGTTCGGTGAGGGCGCCTGCAGCTGGCTGGACAGCGGCCGCCCCGAAGTGCTGGCGCACCGCCTCGAACACGGAGGACGCAGCCTCGTGCTGCTCCACAACCTCAGCGCCGGCGAAGTCCCGGTGTCACTGCCCGTCGAGGCGATCGACGGCTGCAACCACGACATCCTGAGCGACCGGTACTGCGAAGCGCCGCGCGAAGGCCGGCTCCACATGCAGATGGAGCCCTACGGCTATCACTGGCTGGAACGACACGAGCGGACCTGACGGCGCATCACGCCCCCTCGGCCGCCGCGGACGGCCGCTCGGGGATGGCTTCGGTCCACAGCGCGACCTCCTCCTCGGTCATGTTGCCGAAGGGAGCGACGCGGCCATCCTGGTAGCCCTGCTGCTCCACGTCGCCCAGGTACTGCTCGCGCGACAGGAGCGTGCCGCCGCACAGGCGCTCCACGGGGGCCGGGGCATGCAACTCGCCCTGGAGCCGACCGAGCAGCCGCTCCACCACGTCGGCGGGCACCCGATGGCGCTCGGCCGGGTAGATGAACCCGAACAGCACCAGGTGACTCAGCAGCACGCGCCAATGCGGGCCGAAGCGCCTCAACAGCCTCTCCCAGTCCATGCGGGCGGCGTGGGCGTGGAGCAGGTGGGCCACGTCGGCGCCGTCGTAGCGCTCGCGCTCCATGATGAACGCCTTCGACCAGATCATCTCCTCCACCGGCGAGATGCGCACGTCCACCTCGAAGACCGTCGCGTCGCCCGCATGGTCGAACCATTCGTCGTCCACCACCGCGATGCCGTTGCCCGAACTGAAGATCAGGTCGATGTACTCGTCGCCCGCGCGCACCTTGCCGAGCCAGTGGGGAAAGGTCAGCTCCACCTCGTGTCCCGCGTCGCGCAGCGCCTGGGCGATCGCTTCGAAGTCATCGCGCCGCACGAAAAGGTCCAGGTCGCGCGTGGGGCGCTGCACCCCGGTCCAGCAGTTGAACGCGAAGGCGCCGCCCACGAGGAAGGGCAACCGCCTTCGCGTCAGCGTCTGCAACACCGCCCGATAGAAGTCGACGGTGGCCTCGTCCACGTCGTCCAGCAACGGGCTGTCGCAGGTGGTGCAGTTCATCTCGATCACCCTTCGGTCCATCGTGCAGGCTTGCGGGGCAACCGCTGTGCCCGCGCGCTGCGGCCTGGCCGGCACGTCGCCTGCTAGCCATGCCGTGCCATGACGACCACCCATTCCGCTCCTTCTTCCCGCCATCCCAGCACCCGCGGCGCGGCCCGCACCCCGAGCGGCTCCGTACGCTTCGCTGCCGTCGGTGACTTGCACTGCACCCGGGAGGCCCGCGGTCAGCTGCGCGACTTCTTCGCCCAGGCGGGCGAATCCGCGGACGCGCTGCTGCTGTGCGGCGACCTCACCGACTACGGTCTGCCCGAGGAGGCCAAGGTGCTGGCCGAAGAGCTCTCGGTCGTCTCGATCCCGATCGTCGCGGTGCTCGGCAATCACGACTTCGAGTCCGGGCTGTCGCAGGAGGTGAGCCGCATCCTCGTCGAAGCCGGGGTGCGCGTGCTCGACGGTGAGGCGTGCGAGGTGCACGGCGTGGGCATCGCCGGGGTCAAGGGCTTTTGCGGCGGGTATGGCCGCGGCGCCCTCGGCCCCTGGGGCGAGCAAGCGATCAAGCAGTTCGTCAACGAGGCCATCCATGAAGCGCTCAAGCTCGAGTCGGCGTTGGCCAAGCTGCGCACCCGCGAGCGCATCGCCCTCTTGCACTACGCGCCCGTCGAGGCCACGGTGCGCGGCGAGCCGGTCGAAATCTATCCCTTCCTCGGCACGAGCCGGCTGGAAGACCCGCTGATCCGCTATCCCGTGAATGCCGTCTTCCACGGCCATGCCCACCGCGGCACCCCGGAGGGCGCCACGGTCAACGGCACGCCCGTCTTCAACGTGGCCAAGCCCTTGCTCCAGCGCACCTATCCGGATCGCCCGGCGTTCCGGTTGTTCGACGTGCCGAGGCCGGAGGCTGCGCCCGAACTGCCGGAGATGACTCGCGCCGCGGAGGACACCCGCCACAGCGTGGCCCCGTCCTCCGGCAGCCGGTCCACCCGGCTCGGCCGGTAGCCGGCGGTCCCGGCGGCGATCGACCGCCCCGGCGTCCCTCCTCGACGCGCTCGAGGGCCGGCAGCGCCCTCGCTCACCGTGAGGCAGGCGCCGCCGTCCCAGGAATGCGCGCCGAGCGGTCCACCACACCCGGGATCTCGCGCGCGCCCGGGAAGGCCTCTCGCAAGGCGTCCACGCCGGCCTGCGGGCGGGCCAGCGAAGTCAAATCGGACCGTTGCCGTCGCTTCTGCGCGGAGTCGATCTCCAAGCGCCGATCGCGCTGCTGCAGCAGGTGCGGCTTCAACTCACCGTCCCGGTTGAACGACCATGCCAGCTTCGCGGGGCCCAAAGGCAGCCGATCCCCGCCGTCTCCCGCTTCGCCCGTGTTCCACACGTGCCACGTCTTGCCGTAGCTGTTCATCTTCTGCTTCATCAGCTCCTTCTCGGCCGCAGCCGGAAGGCCCGGCGCCACGAGCTGCCCCGAGAGGATCTCGCCGTTGTGCGGATGCCAGTAGCGCTGCTCCTCCGGCGGCAAGGTGGCGAACAACCTCTCGGAGATGATGAACTCCACGCCGTTGAGCCGGGCCTCGGGCCCGCTGCCGTCGAAGAGCACGCATTGCGCGAAGTCCTCGTTGACCTGACGGCAGAAGTGATGCGCCTCCATCTGATGGTGCGGCTCCTCCTTCATCGGATGGAAGCCGACCAGGTGGATGTCGAGGCGCGCCGGCGGCGCACTGCCCTGCATCAGCTTGGCGCCCGCCTCCAGCACACGGGTCTTCGCACTCTTGGGCTCCCCGGCCGGCGACGAAGACTGGGCACCGGCCAGGCCGGCCAGCGCGCCAGCGATCACGAGCAGGGCGGCTCCGCAGGCGCGCAGCCCACGGGCCAGCCAGGGGTGTCTCGCAACGTGCAGTGTCATCACAGCCTCCAGGGAGTCGGTCGAGGATCGGTCCCCCGCAAAGGGGTCCCACCGCGCCAGCAAGCAGCGCGCCGGCCGCGCGAAAGGCACCTCCCCGGTCGCCCGCAGGGCGTGCGCCGGACGCCCCCCTTCGCAGTGGCGCGTCGGCGGCTCGCCCAGGCTGTGTGCTGCGACTCAGTGGTGAAGCTTCTTCCAGCCCGGATGGTCGAAGGTGCGCCCGTACTCGTCGAGCGCCGCGACCACCTTCAAGGCGCCGTCACGCGGCTTCGTCTTCGACTTGCCGGCCATCGCGTCGGTGCCCTGCGCAATCTGCGCCAGGATGCCGTGCAGGGCCGCGTCGGTCTCGGGCGGTAGCTTGCAGTTACTCACGATATGCGAACCGCTACCTCGGAACTGACACAGGAGGCGTTCGTGCGCGCATGGCAGGCGTTGCCGCAGTGGCAGCCGAACGCACGGTTTCGCACATGGCTGTCCCGGATCGCGAACAACGCCGCGCTCGACGTGCTGAGGCGCCGCGCCACCGTTAAGGTGGAGCCCGCCGTACTCGGCACCCGTGGAAAGCCACGCAGCAAGTCACGCCAAACAAAAACGCCTCAGAGGCAGCGGCCTCTGAGGCGTTGATCTTCAAAGCAATTTTGGCGCGGCTGGCAGGATTCGAACCCACGACCCCTTGGTTCGTAGCCAAGTACTCTATCCAACTGAGCTACAGCCGCGAAGACCGCCAGTATAGCAGGAAGATTTCCGTTGTGTCACGCACTTTGTGCAGCACGACGGAAGCACCGGTTGGCGGCGGCCTCGTCGCCCTCTTGCTCGGCGATGTCCGCCAGAGCCAGCCAGGCCGCGCGCCGCTGTTCGGCCGAAAGCGCCTCGTCTTGCGCACAGCGCTCCAGCAATTGGCGCGCCTTGCCCCACAGCCTGAGCTCCGCCAGGGCCCGGCCGAGCGCGTAGGTGAGTTGCAGGTCCCGCGGGTGCGCCTTGGCTGCGGACTCCAGGCGCGGCAGCCAGTCGGGCCCGATGCCCGGTAGGGCCTCGGCGAGAGCGCGCACCAACTCGGCCCGTTCTTCCACCGGGCGGCTCGCGATGTCGTCCCAGAAGGGACGCAGCCAAGCACGGGCTTCGTCCGCCTGGCCCATGCGAGCCAAGTGGCACGCCGCCCGGCAGGCGACGTACACGTCCTTGCGATCGACGCTGTCGAACTGCTGCCACAGCCGCCTGAGCTGGTCCGGGTCGCGCGCCCCCTCGATCGCCTCGAAGGCGAGGGAACGCAGCAGCCCCTGCGCGGCCGTGTTCGAGAACGCCTGGTGTTTGGCCAGCAGCCGCGCGGTGCGCAGCGCCTCGAGCGGGCGCTCGGCCAGCCGGGCGGCTTGCAGCTTCAGCCGCAGGGCCTGCGTGCGGCGCGCCACGCCCGGCGACAACTCGGCCAGGAGTTCCAGCGCCCGCGGAGCATCGCGATCATCCAGCGCCCATTCGGCCGCGAGCAGTCGCGCACCTTCTTCGGTCGGGCGCGGCAACCTCGGGCCGCGCGCGCCTTGCAGCGCCTGCGCGAGATGCTCGTCCCGGCGGGCGCGATCCTGCAGACGGTGCAAGCTGCCGGCGGCCAGCAGGTGCGCCAGTTGCGAGAACTCCTGGTCGGGGGCGAGATCCGGCGTCTCGCGCTGGATGTTCATTGCCCGCTCGGCGGCCTTGTAGGCACGGCTGTAGCGGCCGGCGAAGAACCACCCGAGGGCCTCGCGCAAGGCCTGCTGCGCGACGCGATCGCGCTTGGCCATGCGCCATTCGCGGGCACGTCGAGGCAGGCTCACCAGCGCACCCAGGGCATGCAGCGACAAGTACACCGCGATGATGGACACCACCAGCGCGATCAGGAAGAAGTTGAACGACACGTCCACGCGCCACGGTGGCCAGAACAGCGTGACCAGCGCCCCGTTGTCGCCGAGGAAGGTGGCGGCCACCACGGCCGCCACGAACAACAAGATCAGCCAGATGATGCCGTGCATAGGCCGGTGCCGTCCGCCTCTCAACGTCCTGCCGCGGCCGCCATCAGCGCCGCGAAGCTGTCGTCCGGCCGCGGGATGGCGGACTGATGCGCCTGCGCCGCCACCTGCCGCACCAGCTCGAGCACGTGCGCCGTGCGGCGCGAGCCGGTGTCGAAGTAGCGCTCCAGCGCGCGCTGCGAGACCCGCAGGTCGGACTGCACCGTCTCGAACTGGCGGCTGAGCAGGGCCAGGCGCGCGTTGAGAAGCCGCAGCTTGAGGTTCTCGCGCAGAAAGAAGCCCTGCTCGGGCGCGATCAGCATGGCCTCGGGCTGGTCGATGCGTGTCACGCGCACCAACGAGCGCACCTCGGTCCACGTCGCCTCGGCGCTGCGCCGCAGCCATTGCAGCCATTCAGGATCAGTCGCGGCCGTGTCGGCGGCACCGGCGGCCGCCTTGGGCGCGGAGCGTCCCGGCGCCGGGCCACCCACGGGGGCGGCGGTCGACGGCACGCGCGAGGAGGCGACCAGCGGCAGCTCGTCGACCAGCCGCACCGCTTCGTCGAGCTTGATGACGAGGCTGGAGATGTCGGCCACCCCGACGGCCTTGACGCGCTCGAGGTCGCGGGCGATCGCGCGGCGCACCCCTTCCAGGCGGGGTTGGTTCACGCGCTGCAGCCGCTCCTCGGCCGACTTGAGCGCCGCCACCAGCGGCTCGGCGCTGCCGGTGATGGCCGCCTGCTGCACGGCCACGCGCAGGCCCGCTTCGATGTCCACGACCAGGTTCTCGTCGCGCGAGCGGGACAGCGACTGCATCAGCTCCTCGAGTTGTCCGCGCTGCAGCGCGACCTCGGCAAGCTTCGCATCGATCAGGGCCACCTTCGCGCTGGCATCACGCGAGAGGTCTTGCGCCTGGCGTGCCAAGGCCCGGGCCTCGGTGGCCTGCTCCTGGCTTTCCTGCTGGCGCCGCACCAGCTCCTGCTCGAGCGCCTGCACGCGTTGCTGCGCCTGGTAGGCCAGCACCACGCTGGCGACGCCGAGCACCAGCAGGCCGACGAAGGCCATCCACCACAGGCCGCGTCCCGGGGTGGACTCGCCGGCGCGCGGCGGCTGAGGGGCGGGGGGCACCGGCGCCTGGGCGCGGTCGCCCGCCAGCGGGGCAGGAACAGGGGCGGGAGTGGAGGCAGAAGAGGTGTCGTTCACGGTGCGAGGGATTGTATCGACCGCACGACGTCGGCCACGGCGGGTGTGCATTCCATCACACCGGCTATCCCCGCCCGGCGGGCCGCGGCGGCGATGCGCGGATGCGTGGCCAGCGCAAGGAACTCCGGCCACCGCGGCCGCAGCCCGGCCGCTTCACACAGGGCCTGCAGGTGCTCGATGGACTCGGAGCTGCTGAAGATCCACACGTGCTGCCGCGGCCGCTCGATCGCCCGGCGCAAGAGCGCGTCACCGGCAGCGTCGAGCTGCGGGGTGCGCCGTTCGTAGGCGCTGACGAAACGCACCTGGGCGCCGGCCTCGGTGAACCGCCCGGCGAGCCAGTCCCGCCCCGACGTGCCGCGCACGATCAGCACCGATCGCCCGCGCCAGTCTTCGTGCCGCAAGAGCTGCCAGAGCGCCTCGGAATCGAACAGCAGCGCGTCCGCCGGCGGCGTCACACGCGCGGCGGCCGGCAGGCCCTGGCGCGCCAGTTCGCGGTCGGTGCCCGGCCCGGGGCTCGCCACCCGGGTGGCCGGCGGCCAGGACAGGCCCGTCGGCCGCGCCGCGAAGAACTGCTCGACCGCGCTCGGGCTCACGAAGACGACGAGATCGGTGTGAGACAGCTGCTGCCACGCGCGCGCGACGGCGGCGGCGTCCGGCGCCGGGCCGATCTCGATCAACGGCAGCGCCTCGGCGTCCAGCCCCAGGCCGCGCAGCGACGCCACCCACTCCTCGGCCTGGCCTCGTGGCCGCGTGACGAGGACCTTCATCTCGGCCGGCCCATCTCAGTGGGCGGCCAGCAACTGCTCGGCGCCCTGCGCGCGCAGCTGCGCGGCCGCCTGCAGCCCCAGGGCCTCGGCCGCCGGCAGATCGCGCACCTCGCCTTCCACGCGCGCGCGCAGCACCGTGGGCCGATCGTCGGCCGCCCCCAGCGCCACGTTCAAGACGAGCCGCCCCCCCGACCACACGGCGTGCGCGGCCAGCGGCATGCTGCAGCTGCCGCCCAGGGCCCGGGAGACGGCACGCTCGGCATGCGCCGCCAGCCACGTCGGCTCGTGATTGAGCCCGGCCAGCAGCTCGCGCAGCTCGGTCTGCTCGGCGCGCACTTCGATGCCGAGCGCCCCCTGCCCGGCGGCGGGGATCATCTCGTCGGCGTCGAACACGCAGCGGATGCGTGCCTCGAGCCCCAGCCGCTTGAGCCCCGCGGCGGCCAGCACGATCGCGTCGTACTGGCCTTCATCGAGCTTGCGCAAGCGCGTGTCCAGGTTGCCCCGCAAGGGCTCGATGCGCAGGTCGGGGCGCAACGCCCGCAACTGGACCATGCGACGCAGGCTGGAGGTGCCGACCCGCGCCGCCTCGGGCAGCTCCGCGAGCGAGGCGTGACGGGCTGAGACGAAAGCGTCGCGCGGGTCCTCGCGTTCGAGGATGGCCGCGAGCACGAAGCCCGGCGGCAGATCCATCGGCACGTCCTTCAGCGAGTGGACGGCCAGGTGCGCACGCCCTTCTTCGAGCGCGACCTCGAGCTCTTTGACGAAGAGGCCCTTGCCGCCCACCTTGGAGAGGGTGCGATCGAGGATCTGGTCGCCGCGCGTCGTCATGCCGAGCAGCTCGACATGGCGCGAGGTGCGCGACCGCAGCAGCGCTTGCACGTGATGCGCCTGCCACAGGGCGAGCCGGCTTTCCCGGGTGGCGATGACCCAGGAGGAGGAAGTGTCGGTGGTCATGATGGCCCGATGCTACCCGAGCACCGCGCGCCGCCCGGGCGTCGCCACGCCCCGCCGCTTCGCACGGTCGGTCGAAGAGCCTTTGCTACCATCGACGGTTTGTAATTTTGTTACCAACCCCTTGCCCGTCGAGGTAACCATGCCCCGAGCCGCCCGTCCCGCCGAGGCCCCCGTCTCCCGTCCCCGTGGCACCGCCCCCGCGCGCCCTGCGGAACGCGCCCTGCGCAGCGCGACGCGCGGGCCGGGCCCAGGCAGCCGCGCCGCGCGGCCCGCTCCGGCACGTGAAGACGACGCCGCCGAGAAGAACCGGCCTCTGGTGGAGGACATCCGTCTGCTCGGCCGCCTCCTGGGCGACGTGATCCGCGAGCAGGAGGGGCAGGAGGCGTTCGAGCTCATCGAGCGCATCCGACAGCTGGCCGTGGCCTACCGCCTGAAGCGCGACCAGCAGGCCGGCCGCGCGCTCGACCGGCTGCTGAAGAACCTGAGCGGCGACCAGACGGTGTCGGTCATCCGGGCGTTCAGCTACTTCTCGCACCTGGCCAACATCGCCGAGGACCGCCACCATGTGCGCCGACGCGAGCACCACGAGCGCCAGGGCCACGTGCAGGAAGGGTCGCTGGCGATGACCTTCGAGCGGCTCGCCGAGCGCGACGTGCGCGCCGAGGACGTGGCGCGCACGCTCGGGCACGCCTACATCTCGCCGGTGCTCACGGCCCACCCCACCGAGGTGCAGCGCAAGTCCATCCTCGATGCCGAGCGCCAGATCGCCGAGCTCATCCACCAGCGCGACGAGCTGCACACCGAGCGCGAGCTGGAAGACAACGAGGCGCAGTTGCGGGCCCGCATCACGCAGCTGTGGCAGACACGCATGTTGCGCTACAGCAAGCTCACGGTGGCCAACGAGATCGAGAACGCGCTGAGCTACTACCACGCCACCTTCCTGCGCGAGATCCCGAAGATGTACCGCGAGATCGAGCGCATGTTGCCGGGCTACGAAGTGCCACCCTTCTTCCGCATGGGCAACTGGATCGGCGGCGACCGCGACGGCAATCCGAACGTCACCGCCGAGACCTTGCAGCTGGCGCTGCGCGAGCAATGCGAGGTCGCGCTGCGGCACTACCTCACGGAAGTGCATGCGCTCGGCGCCGAGCTGTCCATCTCGGCCATGCTGGTGGAAGTGACGCCCGAGCTGCGCGCGCTGGCCGAGCGCTCGCCCGACACGAGCGAGCATCGTCTGGACGAGCCCTACCGCCGCGCCTTGATCGGCATGTATGCGCGACTGGCGGCCACGCTGGAGCGGCTGACGGGCAAGGAGGCGTTGCGTCACGCGGTGGCGCCCTCCGATCCGTACGCGAGCGCCGAGGAGTTCCTCGCGGACTTGCGTGTCATCGAGCATTCGCTGCTGTCGCACCACGCGAAGGCGCTCGCGCAGGCGCGGCTGCGCCCGCTGATGCGCGCGGTGCAGGTGTTCGGCTTCCACCTCGCCACGGTGGACCTGCGGCAAAGCTCCGACAAGCACGAAGCGGTGGTGGCCGAGCTGCTCGCCATGGCCCGCGTGGAGCCCGACTACGCCTCGCTCGCCGAGGCCGACAAGGTGCACTTGCTGCTGCGCCTGCTCAACGAGGTGCGCCCGCTGACGGTGCGCGGTGCCGCGTACTCGGAGTGGACCCGCAGCGAGATGGCCATCTTCGAGACGGCGCACCGCATGCGGCAGACGTATGGCGAGCGGGCCATCAAGCACTACATCATCAGCCACACCGAGACGGTGAGCGACCTGCTCGAGGTGCTGCTGCTGCAAAAGGAGGCGGGCCTGCTGCGCGGCACGCTCGACGGCGAGGCCGTGGCCGATCTCATCGTCGTGCCGCTGTTCGAGACGATCGGCGACCTGCGCAATGCCGCTCCCATCATGCGCGAGTTCTATGCGCTGCCGGGCGTGCTGCCGCTCATCTGCCGCAGCGGGGGCGAGCAGGACATCATGCTCGGCTACAGCGACAGCAACAAGGACGGCGGCTACTTCACGAGCAACTGGGAGCTGTACTGCGCCGAGATCGCGCTGGTGGAGTTGTTCGGGCCGCTGCGCGAGTCGCACGGCCTGACCCTGCGGCTCTTCCACGGGCGCGGCGGCACGGTGGGCCGCGGCGGCGGGCCGAGCTACCAGGCCATCCTGGCCCAGCCGCCCGGCACGGTGAACGGCCAGATCCGCCTGACGGAGCAAGGCGAAGTGATCGCCTCCAAGTACGCCAACCCCGAGATCGGCCGGCGCAACCTGGAAACGCTGGTCGCCGCCACGCTGGAGGCGACGCTGCTGCACCCCACGAAGCCCGCGCCCCGCGCCTTCCTGGAAGCGGCCAGGGAGATCTCGGACGCCAGCATGTCCGCGTACCGCAAGCTGGTGTACGAGACGCCGGGCTTCACGGACTACTTCTTCTCGGCCACGCCGATCCGCGAGATCGCGGAGCTCAACATCGGCTCGCGCCCGGCCTCGCGCAAGGCCACCCGCGCGATCGAGGACCTGCGCGCCATCCCCTGGGGCTTCTCGTGGGGCCAGTGCCGCGTGGCGCTGCCGGGCTGGTTCGGCTTCGGCTCGGCGATCGAAGCCTTCCTGCAGCGCGACCCCAAGGCCAGCAAGGAGCGGCTGGCGCTGCTGCAGAAGATGCACAAGCAGTGGCCGTTCTTCCGCACCCTGCTGTCCAACATGGACATGGTGCTCGCCAAGACCGACCTCGCGGTGGCCGCGCGCTACGTCGAGCTGGTGGAGGACAAGCGGCTGGGCCGCAAGATCTTCGCGGCGATCCAGGCGGAATGGCAGCGCACGCAGGACGCGCTGGCCGCGATCACCGGCGAACGCGAGCGGCTCGCCTCCAACCCGGCGCTCGCGCGCTCGATCGCCCACCGCTTCCCGTACCTGGACCCGCTCAACCACCTGCAGGTCGAGCTGATGCGGCGCTACCGCCAGCAGAAGGACGCCGGCCAGGTCAACGAGCGCGTGCAGCGCGGCATCCACATCTCGATCAACGGGATCGCGGCCGGCCTGCGCAACACGGGTTGACGGGGCACCGGCCGACGAACCGGCAGCCAGTCGGCCCGAAGGTGCGCCAAGGCAGGCGGCTCAGCTCGACGCCAGCAGCGTCTCGAGCGTGGCCAGCGTGTCGGCCTCGTGCAGCGGCTTGTCTTCGCGGATGCGCAGCATGCGCGGAAAGCGCACCGCGATGCCGCTCTTGTGGCGGGTGCTGCGGTTGATGCCCTCGAATCCGAGCTCGAACACGAGCGTGGGCTTGACGCTGCGCACCGGCCCGAACTTCTCCAGCGTGGTGCGGCGGATGACGGCATCGATGCGGCGGAACTCCTCGTCCGTGAGGCCCGAGTAGGCCTTGGCGAAAGGCACGAGCTGCAAGCCGCCGGGCTCGGGCGGGCGCCTTTCGACGATCGCCTCCACCACGGCCTGGGCCTCGGCGGCGTCGCGGGGGGGCCGGTTCCACACCGCGAAGGTGTAGTCGGTGTAGAGACTGGCGCGGCGCCCGTGTCCGCGTTGGGCGTAGATCAGCACGCAGTCGACGCTCATCGGGTCGATCTTCCACTTCCACCAGGTGCCCTCGGCCTTGGTGCGGCCCACGCCGTAGGCCGACTGGCGGTGCTTGAGCATGAGGCCCTCCACGCCACGCTCGCGCGACTGCTCGCGCAAGGCGGCCAGGCCCTGCCAGGACGATGCCTCCACCAGCGGCGAGAGCGGCAGCGGCAGCCGCTCCAGTTGCGCCCGGCGCTCGGCTTGGGGCCGTGAGCGCCAGTCCTCGCCCTGCCACTCCAGCAAGTCGTAGGCGATGAGGTGGGCAGGCGCCTCGGCGAGCACCTTGCGCGTCAGCGTCTTGCGGCCGATGCGCTGCTGCAGCACGGCAAAGGGCGCCGGACGGCCGTCCTTCCACACCACGATCTCGCCGTCCACCACGGTGCCGTCGGGCAGCGCCTCGGCCAGCGCCACCACCTCGGGAAAGCGGTCGGTGACCAGCTCCTCGCCGCGCGACCAGATCCACACCTCGCCCGCGCGCTTGATCACCTGCGCACGGATGCCGTCGTACTTCCACTCCGCGAACCACTGGCCTACGGGGCCGAGCCTCCCGTCGAACTGCGCGAGCGGCACGTCCACCTGGTGGGCCAGGAAGAACGGATAGGGATGGCCCGCTTGCAGCGCGGCGCCCGCCTCCTGCGGGGCCACCAGCGCCAGGAAGCGAGCCTCGTCGGGCAGCGCGTCGCCCTTGGCCACGAGCGTGGTGAACCCCATCATCCGCTGCGCGACGCACTTCGGGTCCAGCCCGGCGTGTTCGGCCAACGCGCGCGTCACGAGGATGCGCGAGACGCCGACCCGGAACCCGCCGCCGATCAGCTTGATGAGCAGGAAGCGGCCCGCGTCGTCGAGCTCGTCCCACCAGGCGCGCACGCGGCGCTTCTGTTCCTCGGGCGGCATGCCGCGCAACGGCAGCAAGCGCTCGGTGACCCAGGCCGCCAGCCCCAGCGTGGAGGTGGCCGCCGGCGGCGGCAGGACATGGGCCACCGTCTCGGCGAAATCGCCCACCGCCTGGTAGCACTCCTCGAACAGCCAGTCGTCGATGCCTGCCGCCTCGCAGGCTGCATCCCGCAGCACGCGGGTCGGCACCACCTGGCGCGGCCGGCCGCCGGCCAGCAAGTACACCGCCCAGGCGGCATCGGCCGGGGCGGCCTCGCCGAAGTAGCGGCGCAAGGCAGCGACCTTCTCCTGGGTGGCCGTGGTCGAATCCAGCTCCGTGTAAAGGCGTGCGAAACGCTGCATGCGGGCATCTCGTCGAAGGAGCGGCGGCTCGGGGTTGCGGCTCGCGACTCGCGGCAAGGCGGCGGGCCTTCAGGTCGCCGGGTCCTGTGGGTCGTCGCCGCCCGCCCCGCCGCCGCCCAGCAGCCCCAGGCGCCAGCGTTCGAAGCCCGGATCGCGGTCGGAGTACTCGGCGCGGATGCGCTCGAGGTCGCCCTCGTCGCAGGCCCGGATGAAACCCTCCAGCCCCTCGCGGTGGTACGCCTCCAAATGCCGGTCGCTCTCGAGCACGATCGCCGCCACCAGGCGCCAGTCCACCGCCTCGTCGGTGAGCCACACGCGCTCGCCCTCCGGCACGTGGCGCATCAGCTCCAGCAGGGCGCCGCGGGAGTCGGGCGCTGCGATGGCCGCCACCTGGGGCCAGCGCGGCAGCAGCGGCCGCCACGCCTCGACGGCGTCTTCGGTCCCGGGCGCCTCCACCACGGCCTGGCGCGCGGGGCGGTCGGGCCGCGCCGTCCAGCCCGGGGGCTCCCAGACGGCCACCAGGTAGTGGGGCGGGCGCAGTTCCACCGCCTCGGCGGTCTCGACGACCGAAGCATCGAAGGCCAGGCGGATGGCTCCGATCCACAACCCGGGCCGGTAGCGTCGCGACAGCCGGCGCGCCGCCTGCATGAAGGCGTCCAAGGTCACTCCTCCTCTGCCTGCGGCCCGGTGCCCGCTGCGCCGACAGGCCTGGCAGCCGCATCACCCTGGGGCTCGACGGCGCCCCCCTCGGCGCCGAACTGCTCGTCGCCGTACTCGGTGCGAAAGGCCCCCGCCTCCAGGCCCTGCTGTTGCAGCCAGCGCACCATCACCGCCTCGTAGCCGTGCGTCACGATCACGCGCTGGGCACCGGTCGCGGCAATGGCTTCGAGCAGGCCGGGCCAGTCCGCATGATCCGACAACACGAAGCCCCGGTCCACGCCCCGGCGCCGGCGGGCGCCACGCAGCCGCATCCACCCGCTGGCGAACGCGTCGCTGGCCTCCGGGAACCGGCGGCTCCAGGCGCTGCCCTGCACGCTCGGCGGCGCGATCACCAGCGCGCGTCGCAGCGCGGCCTTGTCCTGCACCTGCGCGACGCTGTGCGTGGGCGGCAAGGCGATGCCCGCCTCGCGGTAGGCGCGGTTGATCGGCTCGACGGCCCCGTGCACGACGATCGGGCCGATGCTCGCCTCCACACCCGCCAGGAGGCGTTGCGCCTTGCCGAAGCTGTAGCCCATCAGCAGGCTCGGCCGCCCCGCCTCGGCATTGGCGCGCCACCAGGCATCGATCTGGGCGAACACCGCCTGCTGGGGCTGCCAGCGGTAGATCGGCAAGCCGAACGTGGACTCGGTGACGAAGCAGTCGCAGCGCACCGGCTCGAAGGCATCGCAGGTGGGGTCCGCCTCGACCCGGTAGTCGCCCGAGACGACCCACACGCGCCCGGCATGCTCGATGCGCACCTGGGCCGATCCGAGGACATGGCCGGCCGGGTGGAGCGAGACGGCGACCCCCCGGTGCACCACGCGCTCGCCCCAGCCCACCCCCTGCACCTCGATGTCGCCCAGGCGCGCCCGCAGCACGCCGACCGATCGCGCCGACGCGAGGTAGTGGCGATGGCCGGCCCGGGCGTGGTCTGCGTGGGCATGGGTGATGACGGCGCGATCCACCGGGCGCCAGGGGTCGATGTAGAAGTCGCCCGGCGGGCAGTACAGCCCGCTCGGCGTCTCGACCACCAGGTCCTCTCGGTGCTCCCGCATGCCGTCCATGCTCCTTACCCGGCGCTGCTGCCCGCGTCCGGCCGCCAGGGCCCGGGGCCATCGCCACGCCGGCCCGCGAGGGCTGCCCGGCAGCCCCGCGCTAGTACCGCCCGGTGGCGCCGGCCACGCGCAAGTACACGTGCGCGCACCAGGCCACCACGCCCCGCCGCAGCCGCCCCCACCACCGCGGCAAGGCCAGGTCCGGCTGCGTCACCTCGCGCGAGGCGGCGAAGGCCTCTTCCAGCTCCTCGCTCAGCCCGCGCACGAAGGCCTGGTCGCGCACGATGACGTTCGCCTCCAGGTTCACCAGCAGCGACAACGGATCGATGTTGGAACTGCCCACCGTCGCCCAGTCGTCGTCCACCACCGCGACCTTGGCGTGGAGAAAGGCCGGCATGTACTCGAAGATGCGCACGCCGTGCACCAGCAGCTCGTCGTAGAGTGCGCGCGCCGCGAACCCGGCGATGCGGTAGTCCAGCTTGCCTTGCAGCAAGAGCCGCACCTGCACCCCGCGGCTCGCGGCAGCCACCAACGCCTGGCGGAAGACGCGCCCCGGATAGAAGTACGGCGAGACCACGTCCACGCGTCGCTCGGCGCGGCGGATGGCCTCGATGTAGCTGCGCTCGATGGTGCGGCGCTGGCGGAAGTTGTCGCGCACGACGAAGGCCGCGCGCACCGGGCTCGGATCGAGCGCCGCCCCCTCCAGCCCCGCCCATCGCGTGGCCCGCAGGCGCCGGAAGAAGCGCTTCGCGCGCGCGATCGGATGCGGACTGCGCGCGAGCACGGCCAGTTCGTCGCGCCAGTCGCGGCCGAAGGACGCGCGCGTCCACAGCGCCCGCACCGTGTGCTCGATCGGATGGACCACCGGCCCGCGCACCTCGACGGCGTAGTCGAGCCGCGGCAGCTGCGACCATCCATGCCGGATGTCGAGCAGGTCGTCGATGATGTTGATGCCGCCGACGAACGCCACCTCGCCGTCGACCACGCACAGCTTCTGGTGCAACCGCCTCAGCTGCCCCGGCTGGAACCAACTCCACCAGCCCCGGATGGGGCGGAACACCACCGCCGCCACCCCCGCCGCGCGCAGTTGCGGCAGCAGCCGCGGCAGCGTGCTCCACGAGCCGAAGCCGTCGAGCACCACACGCACGCGCACGCCCCGGCGTGCCGCCCGGCACAGGGCCTCGGCGACGATCGAGGCGGCCGGGTCGTCGTGGAAGATGTAGGTCGCGAACCACACCTCGTGCCGGGCCCGCGCCACCGCCTCGCACAGCGCAGGAAAGAGCTTCTCGCCGCCGCGCAGCAGCCGGACCCGGTTGCCGCCCAGGAACACCGGCCGGGGGTGCACGTACCAGGCGAAAGGCCAGGCCTCCTGCACCGTCGCCGGCAGCGGGTCCAGGCCGGTCTCGGCCCTCGGCTCGGCAGGCGCCGGCGGATCGCCGCGGGGGGATGGCAAGGCACTCATCGGCTCAACGCACCCGCTCCAGCTCGGCCACGAGCGGCAGGTGGTCCGACATCCGGGCCCAGGTCGTGCCCCGCGGCACGAACGTGGAGCGGCACCGCAGCCCGCGCAGGTAGACCCGGTCGAGCGCGAACACCGGCACGCGCGACGGGAAGGTGAGCGCCCGCCGGCCCTCGGCCCCGAGCGCGCGCTCGAGCCCCGCCTCCCGCATGAGCCCGTCCAGGCGCTCGCCCCAGTCGTTGAAATCCCCGGCCACGATGAGCGGAGCGCCGTCGGGAACGTGGTCCGCGATGTACTGCGCGAGCCGCTCCACCTGCCGCACGCGACTCGCATGGATCAGGCCGAAATGCGCGACGATCGCGTGCAGGTGGACGTCCATCCAATGCACCGGCACGTGCAGCAGGCCCCGCTGCTCGAAGCGATGGTCCGACACGTCGTGATGCCAGATGTCGGCCCCGATCGGCCAGCGCGACAACAGGGCGTTGCCGTGCTCGCCTCCCCCGCGGGTATAGGCGTTGGTGCGGTAGGCGACGCCGTAGCCCTCGGGCGCGAGGAAGTCCGCCTGCGGCTGCGCCGGCCAGCCGAAGCTGCTGCGCGCGAAACGCCGGGCCTCCAGGTCGTGGCGGCTGCGCACCTCCTGCAGGAACACGAGGTCGGCGTCGAGGGCCTCGATGCCCTCAGCCAGGTTGTGGATCTCCAGCCGCTTGCCCGGCCCCACACCACGCACGCCCTTGTGGATGTTGTAGGTCGCCACCCGCAGCAGTGCGTCGTTGCCCGACGCGCCGGTGGTGGCCCCGGACGGCAGCAAGGTGGAGTTCAGGGGATGGGTGGGCATCTTGTCCTCGGTGCTTCACGACACAGGCGTCACGAACCGGGGCAGTTGCAGCACGGCCTCGGCGTTGGAGGGCGAGAAGCATCGGTCGGCCGCCTCGCGCCACGGCAGCCACTCGTAGCGCAAGTGCTCGCGGGGAGCCAGAGTGACGGTCACCTCGCGGGGCACGAGCAGCCCGAACACATGCTCGGTGTTGTGCGTCACGCCCGGCGCATAGCGATGCCGCCAGACGGGGTAGATCTCGTAGACGTTCTCCAGGCCCCAGTCGCGCAGGGCCTCGTCAGGAACTTCCGGCGAGCCGATCACGATGCCGGTTTCCTCCTGGACCTCGCGCACGGCGGTCCGCGCATACGGCTCGTCGGCGCGGTCCTTCGAGCCGGTGACGCTTTGCCAGTAGCCCGGCCGGTCGGCCCGTTCGAGCAACAGCACCTGCAGGTCGTCGGTGTGGATGACGACCAGGACCGATTCCGGGATCTTGTATGGGCGGGGACTCACGCTGCTGTGTCCGGTGGCATGCTTCCAGCCAATTGTGTGCCAGATGGGGCCGGGCTCCAGAAATGCAAAGGGCGGCCTGGTGGCCGCCCCTCGTGCTCCCCTGCTCGCGGCCTCAGCCGTGCGCCGGCTGCGGATTGCGCAGGCGGATGTGCAGCTCGCGCAGCTGCTTCTCGTCGACCGGGCTCGGCGCCCCGGTCAACAGGCACTGCGCCCGCTGCGTCTTCGGGAAGGCGATCACGTCGCGGATGGACTCGGCGCGGGTCATCAGCGTGACAAGACGGTCCAGGCCGAACGCGAGGCCGCCGTGGGGCGGCGCCCCGTACTGCAGCGCATCCAGCAGGAAGCCGAACTTCGCGCGCGCCTCCTCAGGGCCGATCTTGAGCGCCGCGAACACCTTGCTCTGCACGTCGGCACGGTGGATACGCACCGAGCCGCCGCCCAGCTCCCAGCCGTTGAGCACCATGTCGTAGGCCTTGGCGACGCAGCGCTCGGGGTCGCTCTCCATCCAGTCCTCGTGTCCGTCCTTGGGCGCGGTGAACGGGTGGTGCACGGCGTTCCAGCGCTGCTCCTCCTCGTCGTACTCGAACATCGGGAAGTCCACCACCCACAGCGGTGCCCAGCGGTCTTCGAAGAGGCCGTGCTTCTTGCCGAACTCGCTGTGCCCGACCTTCACCCGCAGCGCGCCGAGCGCGTCGTTGACGACCTTGGCCTTGTCCGCGCCGAAGAAGATCAAGTCGCCGGTCTGGGCCCCGGTGCGCTTCATGATCTCGTCGATCGCGCGGTCGTGCAGGTTCTTGACGATCGGCGACTGCAGCCCGTCGCGGCCCTTGGACGCGTCGTTGACCTTGATCCAGGCCAGGCCCTTGGCGCCGTAGATCTTGACGAACTCGGTGTAGGCGTCGATCTCGCCGCGGCTCAGCTCGCCGCCGCCGGGAATGCGCAGCGCCGCCACGCGCCCGCCCTTCATCGTCGCCGGGCCCGAGAACACCTTGAACTCGACATCGGCCATCACGTCGGTGAGCTCGGTGAACTCGAGCTTGACGCGCAAGTCCGGCTTGTCCGAGCCATACAGGCGCATGGCGTCGGCGTACGTCATCACCGGGTACTTGCCGAGGTCCACGTCCATCACCGTCTTGAAGACGTGACGGATCATCTCCTCGAACATGTCGCGGATCTCCTGCTCCGAAAGGAACGAGGTCTCGATATCGATCTGCGTGAACTCCGGCTGCCGGTCGGCGCGCAGGTCCTCGTCGCGGAAGCACTTGGTGATCTGGTAGTAGCGGTCGAAGCCCGCGACCATCAAGAGCTGCTTGAACAGCTGCGGCGACTGCGGCAGCGCGAAGAACATGCCGTCGTGCACGCGGCTGGGCACCAGGTAGTCGCGCGCGCCTTCCGGGGTGCTCTTGGTCAGCATCGGCGTTTCGATGTCGATGAAGCCATGCTGGTCCAGGAACTTGCGCACCTCCATCGCGACGCGATAGCGCAGCATCAGGTTCTTCTGCATGTAAGGCCGGCGCAGGTCCAGCACCCGGTGCGTCAGGCGCGTCGTCTCGGAGAGGTTGTCGTCGTCGAGCTGGAAGGGCGGCGTCACGCTGGGGTTGAGCACCTCCAGCTCCTGGCACAGCACCTCGACCTTGCCGCTCGTCAGGTGGGGGTTCTCGGTGCCGGCCGGGCGCGCGCGGACCTTGCCCACCACCTTGAGGCAGAACTCGTTGCGCACGCTCTCGGCCACCTTGAACGTCTCCGGACGGTCGGGGTCGCAGACGATCTGCACCAGGCCCTCGCGGTCGCGCAGGTCGATGAAGATCACGCCGCCGTGGTCGCGACGACGGTGGGCCCAGCCCATCAGGGTCACGGTCTGGCCCAGCAGCGCTTCGCTGACGAGGCCGGCGTAGGTGGTTCTCATGGGGTCACTCCAAGGTTCGAGAGGGCGGTCGCCGCAGCGCCGCCGCACGGTCATCGGGCCGCTGGGCAGGTGGTCATTCCCGCTGGCCCGGCTCGGCACCCGCGATCGGGGGCAGTTCCACCAATCGGCGGGCCTGGCTGTCCACGATGGCGGGCGGCGCCACCACCCCCATCGAAATGATGTACTTCAGCGCCTCGTCCACACTCATCTTGAGCGGCAGCACGTCGGCGCGCGGCACCATCAGGAAGAAGCCGGACGTCGGGTTGGGCGTCGTCGGCACATACAAGCTCAGGTAGTCCTGCGGGTGCAGGTGCTCCGCGACTTCACCGCCCGGTCGGCCCGTCACGAAGGCGATCGTCCAGGACCCGTGGCGCGGGTACTGCACCAGCACCGCCTCGCGAAAGGCATTGCCGCTGCTGGAGAACAGCGTGTCGGAGACCTGCTTGACCGAGGTGTAGATCGACTTGACGATCGGGATGTTCGAGAGGATGCGGTCCCATTGGCGCAGCCACCATTGCCCGAACATGTTGGCCACGAACAAGCCCGTGAGGAACATGCCGGCCAGCGTCAGCAGCACCCCCAGGCCCGGGATGCGGCCCAGCTGCTCCAGCATGGGGCCGACCGACACCGGCAGCACCGCCTGCGCAGCCGCCAGGAGCGCCGCGAACACACCGTCCAAGACGCCGACGATCCACAGCAGCACCCAGACGGTGACGGCCAGCGGCAACCACACCAGCAAGCCGGTGATGACGTACTTCCTCACGGCGCTTCCGACCGACGGTCGGGCGCCGGCCGTTTCAGTGGCAGGCACAGGAACTGCCGCAGGCGCCGCCGGCCGCCGGGGCGGATTCCGACTTGCCGCCACCGTCCGAGGTGCTCTCGCCGCCGTGGCCGGACGACGACCCGGACGATGACCCGGACGACGAGCCCCCGGAGGACGATCCGCCGCGGAAGTCGGTCACGTACCAGCCCGATCCCTTCAACTGGAACCCGGCCGCCGTCACCTGCTTGCGGAAGGTGGACGCGCCGCATTGTGGGCACACCGTCAGCAACGGATCGGAGATCTTCTGCATCACGTCCTGCCCATGCCCGCAGGACTCGCACTTGTAAGCGTAGATTGGCATCAGCTCACCTGAAGGGGTTGGACGCAAAACCTCTCATTATAAGGAGCGCGCCCCCAAGCGGCGCCGGCGACCGCCCGCGTGCGCCGGCCGGCCGCCCCCTGTGCCAGCCTGGCGGCTTACGCCAGGTGCGGCTTCATCTCGGCGCGGTCGACCATGAACTGCGGCATCAAGGAGCCGACGATCATCCCGACACCCGAGGCGAGCAGGCCGGCGAGCTGCGCCGGGAAGGCCTCGCCCCAGGCCGGCACCGCCAACAGCAGCACCCACACCGCCACGCCGGCCACGATGGACAGCACCGCGCCCTGCGTCGTGGCCCGCTTCCAGTACAGCCCGAAAGCCAGCGGCACGAAGGCGCCGACCAGCGTGACCTGGTAGGCGGAGGACACCATCTCGTAGATCGGCGTGCCCTCCATCACCAGGGCATACGTCAGCACGAAGCCGGTGAAGCACACCACGGTGATGCGCATCGTGCGCAGGAAGGTCTTGTCGTCCATGCCCGGGCGCAGGTGCTTGTAGATGTTCTCGACGAAGGTGGTCGAAGGCGCCAGCAGCGTGGCCGAGGCGGTGGACATGATGGCCGACAGCAGCGCGCCGAAGAAGAACACCTGCGCCACCAGCGGCATGTGGTTCATGATCAGCGTCGGCAGCACCTTCTGCGGGTCGTCGGCCAGCAGCGCGCGAGTCTCCTCGGGCATGATGAGCAAGGCGCTGGTGACGATGAACATCGGCACGAAGGCGAACAGCAGGTAGAAGGTGCCGCCGAGCACCGGCCCGACCTGGGCGGTGCGCGCATCCTTGGACGACATCACCCGCTGGAAGACATCCTGCTGGGGGATGGAGCCGAGCATCAGCGTGATCGCCGCGGCGATGAAGAACAGCCAGTCGTGCAGCGTCGGCTCGGGGAAGAAGCGGAAGAAGTCCTGGCTGCGGGCGAGATCGACCACCGCGGTCGCGCCTCCGGCCATCTGCCCGGCCATCACGGCGATCGCCACCAGCCCGACGACGATGATGATCATCTGGAAGAAGTCGGTCAGCGCCACCGACCACATGCCGCCGAACAAGGTGTAGAACAGCACGATCGCCGTGCCGATGATCATGCCCGTCGTCACCGGGATCGCGCCGCTGGACAGCAGGTTGAACACCAGACCGAGCGCGGTGATCTGCGCAGCCACCCAGCCCAGGTAGCTCAGCAGGATCATCAGCGAGCACAGCACCTCGACCGCCGTGCCGTAGCGCTTGCGATAGAAGTCGCCGATCGTCAGCAGCGTCATCCGGTAGAGCTTGTAGGCGAAGAACAGCCCCACGAAGATCAGGCAGAACGACGAGCCGATCGGGTCCTCGATGACGGCGTTCAGGCCGCCCTGGACGAACTTGGCGCTCACGCCCAGCACCGTCTCGGAGCCGAACCAGGTGGCGAAGGTGGTCGCCACGATGATGTACAGCGGCAGGCTGCGACCGGCCACCGCGTAGTCGGTGGCGCTCTTCACGCGGGTGGCGGCGTACAGGCCGATGCCGATCGAGGCCAACAGGTACAGCGCGATGAACGCGATGAGCGTGGAGTTCATGGGTGTCCCCAGGGAAAACCGCAACTTCTCGGAAGGACGCCGCCCCGGCCGTCCGCTCTAGAGCGGCGCCCAACCCCTCACGGAGCCACGGCCGCGCCGCCGCTCGCTGGGCGGCGAGTGTATCCCGGATGTCTCGGAATGTGACTGCCGGCTGGGTCAAATCGCCACGCCGGAACGTGCACTTTCGCCGCGGGCGGGGCGCCCGGGCGGCGGGCTACCGCAGCAGTTGCAAGACGAGTTGGGCCAGTGACAGCAGCGCCAGGCCGCCAGCGGCGGCGCCCACCCAGGCCATCAGGCGGTTGGACCGCCTGCGCTCCTCGGCCAACTCCTCCAGCCGCAGGCGGATGGCGGGCAGCTCGGTGAGCGCCTGGTGCGCCAGACGGGGCATCTCCGGCAGCCAGCGGGCGTAGCGTGGGGCCTCGCGCACCAGCCGGTCCCGGAAGCCGCGCCAACCCACCTGTTCGTTCATCCAGCGCTCCAGGAAGGGTTTGGCCGTGCTCCAGAGGTCCAGGTCGGGGTCGAGCTGGCGGCCGAGGCCTTCCACGTTGAGCAGTGTCTTTTGCAGCAGCACGAGCTGGGGCTGGATCTCGACGTTGAACCGGCGAGACGTCTGGAACAGCCGCATCAGCACCTGGCCGAGCGAGATGTCGCGCAGCGGCCGGTCGAAATGCGGCTCGCAGCAGGCCCGGATCGCGCCTTCCAACTCGTCCACCCGTGTGCCGGGAGGCACCCAGCCCGACTCCAGGTGCAGCTCGGCCACCCGCTTGTAGTCGCGCCGGAAGAAGGCGATGAAGTTCTGCGCGAGGTAGTCCTTGTCGTACTCGGTCAGCGTGCCGATGATGCCGAAGTCCAGCGCGATGTAGCGGCCGAAGGTCTGGGGGTCGATGCTGACCTGGATGTTGCCGGGGTGCATGTCGGCGTGGAAGAAGCCGTCGCGGAAGACCTGCGTGAAGAAGATGGTGACGCCGTCGCGCGCCAGCTTCTTGATGTCCACGCCCGCCTCGCGCAGCCGGTCCACCTGGCTGATCGGCACGCCCTTCATCCGCTCCATCACGATGACCTGCTCCGAGCACAGGTCCCAGACCATCTCGGGCACGATGACCAGGCCCAGCCCTTCCATGTTGCGGCGCAGCTGCGCCGCGTTGGCCGCCTCTCGCACCAGGTCCAGCTCGTCGTGCAGGTACTTGTCGAACTCGGCGACGACCTCGCGCGGCTTGAGCCGCTTGCCGTCCGCCCACAGCCGCTCGACCCAGCCGGCCAGGGTGCGCAGGAGCGCCAGGTCCTCGTCGATGACCTTGAGCATCCCCGGCCGCAGGACCTTGACCGCCACCTCGCGTCCGCCCTTGAGCGTGGCGAAGTGCACCTGCGCGATGGAGGCGCTGGCGACGGGCTCGCGCTCGAAGCTCTCGAAGAGCGCGTCGATGGGGCGCCCGAAGGCCCGCTCGATGATGCGCACCGAGGCCTGCGGCGGGAACGGCGGCACGCGATCCTGCAACCGGGCCAGCTCGTCGGCGACGTCGGGCGGCAGCAGGTCGCGGCGGGTGGACAGCACCTGCCCGAACTTGACGAAGATCGGCCCCAGCCGTTCGAGCGCGAGACGCAGCCGCACACCGCGGGGCGCGTCCAGGCGCCGGCCGATGGTGATGATGCGCGACAGCACCCGCAGCCAGGGTTGCCGCAGGCTGGAGAGCGCGAGCTCGTCCACGCCGTAGCGCAGGACGGTCACCGCGATGAAGATGAGGCGCAGCAGCCTTCTCATGCGCCCCGGGCCGTCGTCGTCGGGACGGGCGGCTCACCGCCGCCGGGAGCGAACTGCGCCAGCGTGCGCAGCACCTGTCGCGCCGCGGCCGCCGCCGCGGCGAAGAGCCGCGCCAACTGGCCACCCACCAGGGGGCCGAAGACCCGGTCGAGGTCGTCGGCGTAGTCCCAGCGCACATGGTCCATCAGCCACGCGACATCCGCTGCCAGATGGGCGTCGCCGTCGATGGCGACCGGGGGGCGGCGGCCGTCGAGCAGCGCCTGCATGAGCACGGCCGGCTGCCCGGCATCCACCCGCATGGCGAGGTCGGCCTGCTCGGCATCGGCCGGCTCGGCGAGCTCCAGGAGCCCCGCCGGCGTGATACGAAACGCAAGAATCCCAGGCCATTGCAACAAGGCCGGCAGCCCCCCGACGGACAGACGGATGATGCGCCCGACGTGCGGACGCAATCGCGCGACGGCCTCTGTTTCAGAGGCAAGAACGTGGTTCAGCGCCAGCACGAGCCGCTGCAGCGCAGCGGGCCAGACGAGCTCGGTGAGGTGTTGCAGCATCCAACGATTGTAGGGACAGGCGGCTGTCGATCCCGCGTCTGCGTGAACACAATGCGGACCCTGACTGCCACAATGAACTTCAGACCGCTTGCCGCAGCGTCACGGAAAAAGCCCCGCTCCCCGGGGCTTTTGCAGTTGGGGGCCGTGACCCCGCGGCGGCGGCCGCCGCCTCAGGGAGCCGGCGGCTTCACGCTTGCCCGCCTCGGCAGCACGTGGCGCGCCCGCTCCGGGGGGTGCCCGATGCCGGCGTGCACGCAGCGTGGCGCCGTCGAGATCGGCGGACGGGGGCGACCCCGGCCGCCGTGGGCAGGCAAATGGACAGGCAAGTTCCATGTTTGAAGACCGAACGTACACGAGAACTTTCTACAACGCGCCGCAATCGGTCACGTCGTTCGTGGCGGCCTTCCTCGAGCCCACCATCACGGTGGCGTGTTTCCTGGCGCTGCTGCGCTACTACGACAGGCCCTTGGACGGCGCGGCGATGACGCTGTGCCTGCTGGTCTTCGCCCTGTCCTTTCCGGGCCGCAACCGCTTCAAGGACGCCCGGCTGACCGCCCTGGTCGACATCGCGATCTCCTGGGTCAGCCTGCTCGCCATCCTGGCCTTGTGCGGTTACGCCACCCGCAGCCTGGACCAGTTCGACCCGGACGTGCTGCTGTGGTGGGCCGTGCTGACGCCGTTGGCGCAGTGGGTGGCGGTGGCCATCGGTCGCAAGATCATCATGGTCGCCGCCAGCCGGCCCGAGGCCAGGCGCTCGGCGATCGTCGTCGGCGCCGGACCGCTCGGCGTCAAAGTGGCGCGGGCCCTCGTCGGCCACGAGGGCTTCGGCTCGGACTTCCTCGGCTTCTTCGACGACCGCGCCGACGCGCGGGTGCACTCGGACGCTGCGGACAAGCTGCTCGGCCGGCTGGAGGACGTGTCGGAGTACGTCATGCGCCACGGCGTGAAGGAGGTCTACATCACCCTGCCTCTGACCTCGCAGCCGCGCATCAAGGCGCTGCTCGAGTCGCTGCAGGGCACGACCGCGTCGCTCTTCTTCGTGCCGGACGTCTTCGGCATCAGCATCATCCAGGGCCGGCTGCAAGACGTGAACGGGGTGCCGGTGGTCGGCATCCTCGAGACCCCTTTCACCGGCACCAACGCCCTCGTCAAGCGGCTCAGCGACATCGTGCTGGCCTCCATCATCCTGGTGCTGATCTCCCCGCTGCTGCTCGTCATCGCCATCGGCGTGAAGCTCAGTTCGCCCGGGCCGGTCATCTTCAAGCAAAAGCGCAACGGACTGGACGGCGAGGAAATCACGGTTTACAAGTTCCGGTCCATGCGCACCATGGAGAACGGCCCGGACGTGAAACAAGCCACCAAGAACGACCCGCGCGTCACGAAGTTCGGCGCCTTCCTGCGCCGGACCTCGCTCGACGAATTGCCCCAGTTCATCAACGTGCTGCAAGGGCGCATGAGCATCGTCGGCCCCCGGCCCCACGCGGTGGCTCACAACGAGCAGTACCGCAAGATCATCAAGGCCTACATGGTGCGCCACAAGGTCAAGCCCGGCATCACGGGGTGGGCGCAGGTCAACGGCCTGCGCGGGGAGACCGACACGCTGGAGAAAATGGAGGCGCGGGTGGAGTACGACCTGGAGTACCTGCGCAACTGGTCGCTGGGCCTGGACTTGCTGATCATCGCGCGCACGGTACGCCTGGTGCTGTTCGACCGCCACGCCTACTGACAACCCACGACGACGATCTGACTGAGGAGACTTCATGCCGCACCGCACCCTTGCCTTTCGCCCTGCCGCACTGCCCGTGGCCGCCGCGCTGGCGTGCATGGTGATGGCCGCACCGGCCGCCGCCCAGCTGCGCCCTTACTTCCTGAGCGCCACGCAGGCCTTCACCCACGACTCCAACCTCTTCCGCGACCGCGAAGGCGCCGAGCGCAGCGACCGCATCTCTTCGACCGGGTTGCGCGTCGGGGTCGATCAGCCGATCGGGCGGCAGCGTCTGCTCGCCTACGCCGGGGTCCGTCGCAACAAATTCGACGAGTACTCGCAGCTCGACAACACCGAGTACGACGTCAACCTGCGGGGCGATCTGTCGACGGTGAACCGCTTGTCGGGCAGCGTGTGGTACACGAACTCGCGCAGCCTGGTGAGTTTCGGCAGCTACACCGGCACCACCGTCGTGCGCGAACGCAACCTCCAGACGCTGGAGGACTTCGGCCTCAAGGCCCGTCTGGGCGGCGACGCCCGATGGGTGCTGGAAGGCGGCTGGAGCCACCGGGACCAGAACTACAGCTCCGAGGCCTTTCGCAGCCGCGAGCAGACCTCGGACACCGTGAGCCTCGGGGTGCGTTACCAGCCGAGCGACCTCTTGAGCCTCGGTGTGGCGGGGCGCGCCACGGAAGGTCGCACCCCCGAGTACCGCACCACGGCCGGAGGCGAACCCGTCAAGGACAAGATCCGCCGCCGCGACCTGGACTTCACCGCGGTGTGGGTGCCCACCGGCCTGAGCACCTTGAGCGCGCGCTTGAGCCTGACCTCGACCGATCACTCGCTCGCCCAGCAGCGCGACTTCGACGGCGTGACGGGCGCCCTGACATGGGCCTACCGCCCCACCGGCAAGCTCGGGCTGCGCGTCGAGCTCATCCGCGAGACCAACGATCAGAGTCAGCTCGCCTGGTTGCCGGACACGCTCGACGACCCCGCCAACCTCACCCTCACGCCCTTCGAGGACACGCGCCTGTTGACGACCCTCAAGGTCGCAGCCACCTGGGATGCGACGGGCAAGCTGCGCGTGAAGGGCAACGCCCGATACACCCACCGCAACATCAAGGACGCAGTGGTGCGCGACGAAGCCGGGCGGCCGGTGCTGGCGTCCGCCAGCGGGACCGACCGCACCACGGCGCTCGGCTTCGGGGTGGACTACGCGATCACCCGCGCGTGGCTGGTGGGTTGCAACCTCGGCTGGGAGAAGCGCCGCGTGAGCGACGACGGCTCCCAGGTCAGCTTCCCCTACGAAGCCCGCACGGCGACCTGCCTGGCCCAGCTGACGCTTCAGTGACCGACACGACACACATGACAACGAAAAAGACGATTCTGCTGACGGGGGCGACCGGCTACATCGCGTCGCACACCTGGCTCGTGCTGCAAGAGGCCGGCTTCGAGGTGGTCGGCGTGGACGACTTCTCGAACAGCTCCCCGGTGGTGCTGGAGCGCCTGGAGGAGCTGTCGGGGCGCAAGCCCGTCTTCCACCGACTCGACGTCGGGGACCGGGCGGCCCTGGAGGAGGTGTTCCGCTTGCACCGCATCGACGCCGCGGTGCACTTCGCGGCCTACAAGGCGGTGGGCGAATCGGTGGCCAAGCCGCTCGAGTACTACCGCAACAACCTCGGCAGCCTGCTGACGTTGGCCGAGACGATGCGCACGCACGGCGTGAAGCGGCTCGTGTTCAGTTCGTCGGCCACGGTGTACGGGCGGCCGGAGCGGTTGCCCCTGGTGGAGGACGCCGCGCGAGCAGCGACCAATCCCTACGGGGCGACCAAGCTCATGTGCGAGCAGATCCTCGAGGACTTGCAACGTGCCGATGCGGCCTGGCAGGTCGCGTGCCTGCGCTACTTCAATCCGGTGGGGGCGCATCCGAGCGGGCGCATCGGCGAAGACCCGCGCGGCATCCCCAACAACCTCATGCCTTACGTGGCCCAGGTGGCGGTCGGCGTCCGCCCGCGCCTGCAGGTGTTCGGCGACGACTACGACACGCCCGACGGCACCGGGGTGCGCGACTACATCCACGTGATGGACCTGGCCGAGGGCCACGTGGCGGCGTTGCGCTACCTCTTCGACAAGCAACGATCGGTCACGGTCAACCTGGGCACCGGGCGCGGCTACAGCGTGCTGGAGGTGGTGAAGGCCTACGAGCGCGCCAGCGGCCGGCCGGTGCCCTACGACATCGTCGCCCGCCGTCCGGGCGATGTGGATGCCTGCTACGCCGACCCGACCCGGGCGCGCGAACTGCTCGGCTGGCAGGCCACACGCGATCTCGACACCATGTGCGCCGACTCGTGGCGCTGGCAGCGCATGAACCCGCAGGGCTACGCCCCGGCCACGTCGCCCCCTGCATAGGGCGGGCGTCTCTTTGAACAGGGAGTCGAATAATGAAACAAGTCCTTCTACCCGTCGTGATGGCCGGGGGCTCCGGCACCCGGCTGTGGCCGTTGAGCCGGGCGCTCTATCCCAAACAGTTCCTCGCCATTCACGGCAGCCGCACGTTGTTTCAGCAGGCGGTGGAGCGGTTGATGACTTTGGCCGGCGCCGAGCACGAACTCGTCGGCCCGTGCATCGTCGGCAACGAGGAGCACCGCTTCCTCACGCTCGACCAGCTGCGCGAGATGCGCGCGCAGCCTTCGGCGGTGCTGCTCGAGCCGCTTGGGCGAAACACCGCCCCCGCCCTCACCCTGGCAGCACTGTTCGCACGCGACGAGTTGAAGGACGCGGAGGACCCGGTCCTCGTGGTCACCCCTGCGGATCAGACCGTCACGGACGTGGGCGCGTTCACGCAAGCGCTGCGGCAGGCGGTGCAAGGCGCGATGGACGGGCACATCGTGATCCTGGGGGTGCGCCCGGACCGGCCGGACACCGGATTCGGCTACATCCGCGCGGCCGGAGACGGCGCCTTGCGAGCCGTGGAGGCGTTCGTCGAAAAGCCGGACTTGCCGACCGCCGAACGCTACTGCGCCGAAGGCGGCTACTACTGGAACGGCGGCATGTTCGTGCTGCGCGCCTCGGTATGGCTGCGCGCGTTGCGCCACTTCCGCCCCGACATCCTGGAGGCGACCGAGGCGGCGTGGGCCCCGCGCCGGGCCGACAACGGCTTCCTGCGGCCCGACAAGGAGGCCTTCGCCCGCGTGCCGTCCGAATCGATCGACTACGCCGTGATGGAGAAGTGCCCCGCTGACCCGCGCGCCGGCTTCTCGCTGCGCATGGTGCCGCTCGATGCCGGTTGGTCCGATCTGGGCGCCTGGGAGGCGGTGTGGCAGGTGAGCCCGAAGGACGAGAACGGCAACGTCGCCCACGGCGACGCCGTGATCGAGGGCAGCCGCAACACGCTGGTGCACGCGACGAGCCGCCTCGTGAGCGCGGTGGGTCTGGACAACGTGGTGATCGTCGAGACCCCGGATGCCGTGCTCGTGGCCGACCGCAACCGCAGCCAGGACGTCAAGCGCATCGTCGGCCAACTGGAGCAGCGCGCCCGCAGCGAGTGCATCCTGCACCGCCAGGTCCACCGGCCTTGGGGCTGGTACGACAGCATCGACTGCGGCCCGCGCTTCCAGGTCAAGCGCATCATGGTCAAGCCCAAGGCGAGCCTGTCGCTGCAGAAGCACTACCACCGGGCCGAGCACTGGATCGTGGTCTCCGGCACCGCCGAGGTCACGTGCGGAGACCGCAAGATCCTGCTGAGCGAGAACCAGAGCACCTACATCCCCCTGGGCGAAGTGCACCGCCTGGCCAACCCGGGCCACATCCCGCTGGAGATCATCGAGGTGCAGTCCGGCCCCTACCTCGGCGAGGACGACATCGTGCGGTTCGAGGACAGCTACGGGCGCCTCGAATCCACGACCTGGGACCCACCTCGCGTCCACTGAGTCGTGCCGCCCCTTCGCGCTGGAGATGATCGATGAGACGGCCCCCGCCTTTTCTTCCCCCGGCCCCGGAGCGGACAGTCCACATGTTGCGCGTGGACGCGGTCTTCGCCTTGTTCTGCTTCTTGACGATCTGGGCGGGAGTGGCCTTCGGATCGGCGATCCGCTATCTGACGTACTTCATTCCGGTCATCGGGCTGTCGGCCGCCTTCGCGACCGGCCGGCTCCACATGCCGGACCTGTACCGACCCTTCCTGCTGCTGCTGGTGGCCAGCATCGCCTTCGCCCCCTTGGCCACCGGTTGGGGCTGGCAGGACATCTACCTCATCCTCATCGGCATCCTGCCCTTCTGCCTCGGCTACCAACCCCGGCTGACGTGGTGGCAGGTCTTCTTCGGCTTCCTCGCCGGCACGCTCGTCTCGATCGCCGTGCAGCAGGCGTCCGGGTCCGGCGGCTTCTTTTCCAAGGGCCTCAAGTTCGACCCGCTCATGTCGGAGTCGACATTCGAATCGCAGTTCGGATTGGTCTTCGGGATGCTGGGCGTGTGGGCCGCCTTGAAGCGCCGGTGGGGTCTCTACCTCCTCGCCCTGGCGGCTTCGGTGCTCACGCTCAAGCGCATCGGCGTGATCGCGGCCGTCCTGTGCGGGCTGGTGTGCCTGCTGCCCCGACCGCTCACCGACAAGCTCCTGCGGCCCTGGTTCATGGTCCCGTTGAACCTGCTGCTGCTCAGCCTGGAAGTCATGTACGGCTTCGGCACCTTCGACCGCCTCATCACGGACCTGACGGGCACCAGCAGCAACCACTTCAGCATGGGGCGCAGCTTCTTGTGGCACTGGCCCTCGCGCGAGATCGTCGAAGGCTTGCCCGAGCTCGCCGTCCTCGGCAAAGGCGCGGGACACGTCTACGAAGTGCTGATGTACAAGGCCGGCATCGGCCACAAGTACCTGCTGCACAGCGACCTGATGAAGATCACGCTCGAGTATGGCCTGCTCGTCTTCATCGGGTTCTTCGGCTTGGCCTATGCGTTCAAGTCGCTGGCGGCCCGGATGTTCTGGCTGTACTTCAACATCCTGATGCTCACGGACAACGTGCTCATCTACGGCTACCTGATCTTCGCGCTCGGCCTGTGCTCGATGTGCGCGCGGCGCGAGCTGAACGAGACGGACGGCATGATGAACACGCTGTACACGAGATTCGGCCGCCCCAGGCCCGAGGCGTCCGTCTCGGCGCAGCGAGGCAGCGGGTGAGCCGTCGCCTCGTGCGAACGCCCTTCAGGAAGATGCCGCAGGGGCCGACCGCCCCTCGCTCTTGAGCGTCAGCCCCGCCCGATGCCCCGGTAGTCGAAGCCCAGCGTCTTCATCAGCTTGGGCTCGTAGAGGTTGCGTCCGTCGAAGATGCGCTTGTCGCGCAGCGAATCGCGCATCGCCTCGAAGTCCGGCGTGCGGAATTCCTTCCACTCCGTCACGATGACGAGCGCGTCGGCGCCCTCGAGCGCCGCTCGGCCGGACTCCGCGAAGCTCAGGCCCTGGACATGACCCAGCACCCGCTTCGCCGCGTCGACCGCCACCGGATCGTAGGCCTGGATCTTCGCGCCGCGCCGTGCAAGCTCGGCGATCACCACTCGGCTCGGCGCCTCGCGCATGTCGTCGGTGTTCGGTTTGAACGCCAGCCCCCACACCGCGAACGTCTTGCCGCTCAGGTTCTCCCCATAGCAGTCGACGATCTTGCCCACCAGGACCTGCTTCTGCCGATCGTTGACGGCCTCGACCGCCTCGAGCAGGCGCAGTGGCTGCCCCACCTCCTCGGCCGTGCGGATCAGGGCTTTGACGTCCTTCGGGAAGCACGACCCCCCATAACCGCAGCCGGCATAAAGGAAGTGATAGCCGATGCGCGGGTCGCTGCCGATGCCCTGACGGACCAGTTCGATGTCGGCCCCGAGCTTCTCGGCCACGAGCGCCAGCTCGTTCATGAAGCTGATCCGGGTGGCCAGCATCGCGTTCGCCGCATACTTGGTGAACTCGGCGCTGCGGATATCCATCACCATCATCCGGTCGTGGTTGCGGATGAAGGGGGCGTAGAGCGCCCGCATCAGCAGGATCGCCCGTTCGTCCTCCGCGCCGACCACGACGCGGTCGGGACGCATGAAGTCGGCGACGGCCGCGCCCTCCTTGAGGAACTCCGGGTTCGAGACGACTGCGAAGTCCAGCTTGACGCCGCGCCGGTCCAATTCCTCCTGCACGGCCGCTTTGACTTTGTCGGCCGTGCCGACGGGCACCGTGCTCTTGTCCACGACGACTTTGAAGTCCGTCATCGTCTTGCCGATGTTGCGGGCGGCGGCAAGGACGTACTGGAGGTCCGCCGACCCGTCCTCGTCCGGTGGCGTGCCGACGGCGATGAATTGGATCGTGCCGTGCGCGACCGCGTGCTCGACGTCGGTCGTGAACTCGAGGCGGCCCGCGGCCACATTGCGCTGCACGATCTCCTGGAGCCCCGGCTCGTAGATCGGGAGGCCGCCGGCGCGCAAGGTGCGGATCTTGTCGGCGTCCAGGTCCAGGCATACGACGTGGTTGCCCATCTCGGACAGACAGGCGCCGGTCACCAGCCCGACGTAACCCGTGCCGACGACAGTCACTTTCATGAGGTTCCCTCTGAGTTATCGATGCAAGTACCGGAGCGGCATGCGGATGGCCGTCTCCAGACCGAAGACCAGAACGGTCCGTGGTGAATCAGTGACGCAGCAACTGAGTCGCCGCGCGCAACACGAACACCGTGTTCGTCACAGCATAACGCTTCCACAGGCGCCGCGGCTCGCTGCACAAGCGGTACAGCCACTCCAGGCCCAGGCGTTGGGCCCAGGCCGGCGCCCGGCGGATGACCCCCGCGTGGTAGTCGAAGGCCGCCCCGACGCCGACCATCACCGCGCGTATCCGGCCCCGGTGTCGGGCCATCCATTGCTCCTGCTTGGGGCAGCCCAGGCTGACGAAGACGATGCCCGCACCCGACTCGTTGATGCGGCGCACCACGTCCTCGTCCTCCTCGGGGCTGAGCGGACGGAACGGAGGCGACCAGGCCCCGGCGATCTGCAAGCCCGGATGCGCTTGCCGCAGGCGGGCCTGGAGGAGTTCCAGCGTCCGGTCGGTGGACCCGTAGAGGTAGATGGAGGTGCCTCTTGCGGAAGCCTCGGCACAGTACTTCCACATGAGATCCGGTCCGTTGATCCGCTCCTGGCCCGCGACACCCAGGCGCCGCAGCATCCACGCCACCGGCGCGCCGTCCGGTGTGGCCATGTCGGCCTCCCGCACGACGCGTCCGAAGTCCTCGTCCTGACGCGCCGTCACCACCGAATGGACGTTGCAGATGCACACGTAGCGCGACTCCCGGCCGCGGGCCCAGCGGTGCAGACGGTCCAGGGCCTGCCGCCAGGTCACCGCGTCGATCGGCACGCCGATCACCGGTCGCGTGATCCTCGTCTCGGTCGTCGAACTCATGCCACCTTCCTGTCGGGCAGGCCCACCACCGGCGTCGCGGCCAGCACCTGCGCGTAGATCTCGGTCAATCGGCGGTAGTTCACCTCCGGTGAAAACTCGCGCAGGTAACGCCGCCGCGCCTCTTGGCCCATGCGCATCAGGGCGTCCGGGTGGGCCGCCGCCCACTTCATCTTCGCCGCGAGATCGGCAGCATTGCCGGGCTCGAACAGCAGACCGGTCACCCCATCCTCCACGAGCTCGGCCAGCGCGCCGATCCGGCTCGCGATGACGGGCAACGCGCAGGCAAACGCTTCGACCAAGGTGCGCGGGAAGTTCTCGTACCACAGGCTGGGCATCACCAGCGCCTGCGCCCCGCACATCGCCTCGCGCACCTCGGCCGCAGACAAGGCACCGAGGGACGTCACCGACGGGATCCCTTGCAAGAGCCCGGCCTGCGGCCCGGTGCCCGCCACCCGGACCGCCACGTCGGGCGCCAGGCGCGCGGCCGCGCACAGCGTCGACAGGCCCTTCTCCTCGGCCAGGCGGCCGACGAAGAGCACCCCCTCGCGCGCACCGTCCTCGGGCGCCGGGAAGTCGACGAAGTTCGGTTTGACGACGATGCGCTGCGCGGGCAGTCCGCCCTCGATGAACTTGCGTCGGCAGAACTCGTTCAGCGCGATATAGCGGTCGACCTTGCTGCCCCAGGTGCCCAGCGCGCGGTGCAGTGAGATCATGCCTGCCAACACGCCGCTCTGGGCGGCGGAGCCCCGGTAGCATCGGCGCACCACCCCTCGCCACGGCAGGCGGCCCACGCAGTCCTCGCAGATGCGGCCTTCGCGCAGCAGCATGGCCTGCGGGCACAGCAGCCGGAAGTTGTGCAGCGTCTGCACGACGGGAACACCGGCACGCGCTGCCGCCCAGTAGATCGACGGCGAGATGAGCGGAAAGGTGTTGTGGACGTGCAAGATGTCCGGCCGGAACTCCACCAGCGCCTGGCGGAAGTCGCGCACGGTCTGGCTCGACCACAAAGTTCGGGCCGCGAGCCTGGATCGCGGCATCCCGACGATGGCGTCGTTGTGGGCGACGAGCAGTCGTACCGCATGGCCCCGACTGCGCAGCAGCTCGGCCTCGGCCTCCACCACCGCGTCCTCGCCGCCGCGTTGCTGGTAGCTGTTGTGGGCGATCAGGACGCGCGGGCGCGGGTTCGAGGAGGGCGGGGTCATGTCCTCCATGCCAAGCCCCTCTCGCCCAAGGGAGGCGCTCCGAGACACTGGCCGATCCCGTCGGCAAAACGCCGCGCCATGCCCTCCACGGTGTAGCGCCCGGCGGCGATGGCGCAGCCCGACTGCAGTTGGGCGCGCAGCTCCTGTTGCGTCAGCAGCAGGCACGCGGCCTCCACGAAGGGCATCATGCCGTCCGGCACCATCCACCCGTTGCGGCCGTGCTCCAGGTAGGCGATCTCTGGGCCGTGTTTGCCGCAATCGACCGTCAGCAGCGGCACCCGGCTCACGAAGGCATCGAGAATGCCCAACCCCACCAGGCCGGGGTTCAGCATCACGTGAGCGACCGCGAGCGCCTCGGCCTTCTCGATCCCCTGGCGGTGGCCCAATGAGCGCGCCCAGGGACGGTTCGCGCAGAAGGCGTCCACCCTCCCTTGCAGCGGCCCTGCTCCGACGATGAGCAACTCGAAATCGGGCACGCGGCGCCGGATCTCCTCTGCGGCGTCCAGCAGGAAGTCGACGCGTTTGTCGGCGTACAGAGAGCCGAGGAAGAGGCCCACGTGGCGGCCCCGCAAGCCCCACTTGGCGCACAACTCGGCCTTGCGCTGCTCATCGATGCTTGCACACCAGCCGGCCAGCTGGTTCGTGTCGATGGCGTTGTCGAGGACCGTGATGCGCTCCGGCGGGAAACCCTGCTGCCGCACGAGGCCGGCGCTGAGCTCCGTGTATGCGAACCACCAGTCCACCTTGCACGTCGTCCAACGCTTGACGCGCTCTTTCCAGCTGTCGCGGTTTTCCGCCTGCAGGTTGGCCCCGTGCCCCCAGAAGGCGAGCCGCGGCGGACGCGCCACCGTCATCGCGACGAAGTTGTAGAGGAGCTTGTTCTCCTGCGTCACGACCACCAGGTCGGAGGATCGGGTCTGCGCGCCGAAGCTCTGCCAGCACAAGCGGTCGCCGGCGAGGTAGCGGGTGCGCACGTGCTCGGCCCACGGCAAGTGGCCGCCGTCGCGCTTGGTGGCCTCCAGAGGCGTCGGATCGCCGTGCAGCAGGCGCAACCGCACCCCCTCGGCCGCCAGCAAGGCGCGCAGGCGCTCGAAGAACTGCACCCGGTACCCGGTCAATCGGCGCTGCACGATGGTCACTTCCGGTCCCCGTGTCATGCCGTCCCCCCGATCGGCTTGGTCCGCCGCATCGCAAGCATCCTCCCGTACAGTTCGCGCCACGCTGTCTTGAAGGCCTCGGGATGGCAGCGCTGCACCGCCTTGCGTGCGCGCTCTCCCATGGTCGCCAGTTCCTGCGGCCGCATCCGCAGAACCTCCTGCAAGCCGCGGCACACCGCCTCGGCGCTGCGTTCCACGCCCCACCCTGCCCCACTGTCCTCGATCAGCTCCTCGATCCCGTGCAAGCCTCTCGTCGCCATCACGGGAAGGCCGGCTGCCGCGGCTTGGTGCGCCACCAGCGAGAAGGTTTCGTAAGACGAAGGAAAGACGAACACGTCCGAGGCCCACAGGTAGGGCCGCACATCGTCTTGAAAGCCGACGAAACGCAACAGGCGCTCGACCCCCGCCCTCTTGGCATGTTGGCGGAAAGCCTCGATCTCGCGCTCCTGGCCGCCGACGACGACCAGGTACGTCCTTTCGGCCTCAGGGCGGGGCAGTGCGGCCAGGGCGTCGATCAGGAGACCCAGGCCTTTGCGATGAAAGTCCCCGAGTGCTGCGAACGAGAGAAGAACGGCTTCGCCCGGCACGCCGAGCCCAGACCTCGCACCCTGCCGGTCGAAATCGGGCGGCCGGCGGTAGTGCTCCACGTCCACCGGATTCGCGATGACGCACGTCTTCGCCGCGCAGTGGGGATACTCGGCGCGGATCTCCTGGGCCAGACCGCGTGAGGGCACGACCACGCAGGCCGCCCGGCGCAATGCCCTCGCTTCGCACCACGCATTGAAGCGGTGGTTGAGCCAACGGGCCCAACGCCGCGCTCCGGTCACTCCCGACGCGGCCCATGGCCCCCGCAGGTACGCCCGGTGGCAGAAGTGCGCATAGACGATGTCCGCTCCCACCAGTTGCCCCTGGGTAGCTTGAACCAGGTCTGCGCGACCGTGCGCGAGACGGTGAGCAAGGTAAGCCAGGCGAGCGGTCACCTGGAACGAGACATAGCGCAGCAGCACGGGTCGCGGCACGATCGGCACGGCGCGGCGCTCCAGCGCGGGATGCGGCGGCAGATCGCACGAGGCCGACAACAGGGTGACCCGGTGTTGCTGCAGCAGCCCCTCGACCTGTGCGCGGACACAACTGCCGGCCGGGCTGCGGCGGATCACGGCCTGGTCCACGATCAGCACCCGCGAGTTCATGCCGGCTCCCTGGTCGATTCTTCAAGGGAGGCGCAAGACATCGCGGTGGCGGAGAGTGGCTTCATGGAAGGCGCGGCGTTTCGCAGGGCAGCAATTGAAACATCAACGCTGGCGGGATGGAGGCTTCCCATACACAGCGTTTCACGTCTAACGCCCTCGTCCCCCGCGCATGCGGGGTCGGGTGCTCGGCGACGTTCACCGAGGCGGAGGCCGTCGAGGGCGAGTACAGGCAGTTTCAACTCTCACCGGCACGGGGCTCGACGTGTGGGCTGGGGCCAATAGCATTCGCCCCGGCTTGCACATGATCGGCGACGGCGCGGCCGGGGCGGCATTCCGGGGCGCTGCGATCACCAGGAGGAGCCTCCACGTTGACCCTGTTCTCGTCCTCGTCTCGAACCGGGCCCGCCGGGAGCCTGGCCTCGTCGATCCGCCGCCCGCTGTCGCGCGTCCTGCGCGCCGGCGTCGCGGCGGCGTGGTTCGCAGCCGCCCTTCTGGCCTGGCCGCAAGCCGGAGCGCTCGCGCGTCCAGACCCGGACAAGACCCTCTCTGCGCCGGCCAGGGTGAACGCATGGGGCCGCCCCCCTGCCCGATACGAAATCCAGCAAGAGCATGCGGGCGAGCGCGGCGGCCCTGTGCGCTTTCGACTCGTCGACGAGGGAGGGCGAGGCGGAGCGCATCTCATCTTCCCCGCCAGGTTCCAGCGAGGGGAGCCCTACCGCGCGACCCTGAAGATCCGTGCGCGCGAGCCGATCCTCGTGGATGTGATGCTGCGACGCGACGCCCACCCCTACGACCCCTTCGCCATCAAGACGGTCAGCGCCGGCCGGGACTGGCAGCAAGTGAACGTCGAGGGTCGCGTGCTGGACCCGGCGACATCCTTGCGCATCGCGCCCGCGCGGCCAGGGGTGGATGTGTGGGTCGACGAAGTACGCATCGCCCCGGGCGATGCCGGTGATTTGGCGCCGCGCAACAGCGGTCCCATCCCGAGGACCTTCTTCGGCATGCACCTGATCCGGCTCGGCTCGCATACGCAGTGGCCATCGTTCTCGCCGGGCATTCTGCGTCTTTCGGACACGGGCACCACCTGGAAGGATCTGCAGCCCTCGCCGGGCTGGGACTTCTCCTCCGACGGGTTTCGCCGCCTCGACCTTTACCTCGACTTCGTTCGCAAGCACAGCCGCGACACCGAGCTGCTGTACGTCCTTGGGCAGACGCCCGCATGGGCCTCGTCCGATCCGTCGGCCAAGAGCGCCTACGGGCTCGGGCACAACGCACCGCCACGCGATCTCGACCTCTGGCGCGACTACGTGCGCACCCTCGCGCGGCGCTATGCCGGCCGCATCCGGTACTGGGAGCTGTGGAACGAGCCGGACTACTCCATCTTCTACAGCGGCCCGGTAGAGACGATGGTGGAGATGGCCCGCATCGCACGACAAGAGCTGAAGGCCGCGGACCCGGAGAACCGATTGATTTCCCCGGGACTGACGACCGCTCAGGGGCTGGCTTGGCTCCACCGCTTCCTGAGCGCGGGGGGCGGGCGCTACGTGGACGCGATCGGATTCCACTGGTACTTCGGTGACCGGCCCGAATCGATCGGCGCGTTCATCGACAACGTGCACACGCTGCTGCGCCAACACGGACAGGACGACAAGCCTCTTTGGAACACCGAGGGCGGCCTCAACGTGCCCCGCTCTCCAGGGTCGGGGTCGGCGTCGGGCTCGGCCGCTGCGTCCCTCACGCTCGAACAGCAGCGCGGCCTTGTGCTGAGGGCGATGCTGACCATGTGGTCCCGTGGCGTCGACGCCTTCTGCTACTACTTCTGGGAGGGCAGATTCCCGGGAGAACGGATGGTCACCGCCAACTACCGCACACCGACGCCTGCTGGCCTTGCCTACGCACGCGGTGCGGGTTGGATGCTGGGAGCTCGCATGAAGGCCGCCGAACGCGACGCTTCGGGCAGGCACGTTTTCACGTTCGAGCGGGACGGCCGCACGTTTCGCATCGCCTGGAGCACGGAGGGCCGACCCCCTCTGGACATTCCGGAGGACTGGCGCGCGCGTCGCATCGCACGACTGGATGGAAGCGTCGACGAGCTTGACGAAGCGGCGCGCATCGAACTGTCGGCCGAGCCGGTGCTCATCGAATAGCAGGCGTCCGGGCGGCGTCGGCCGGACATAAGCAGGGCCCCACGTAGGAGAGCGTGGGTTATTTCACAGGTGGTGGGGGAGGCGTTATCAGTTAGTTACTCAGAACGCAGCGCTGTTTCATCTTGAGGGGTCAACCGTGAACGGGCCCTGCCGCTAGAACACGTACGCTCCGGCGGCCCAACGCTCAGACGCCAGTCTGACAACGCCCAGCGGGAAACAGGGCTTCACCACGTTCCACGTCGCGTCGCTCACCGACGCCTGGCCCCAACGCGCCCGCGTTCATTTTTCCTCGTCGCCTTTTCGGCGGAGCACCTGTGTTCCGCGGGGTGGGCGTGCGCACTCAAATTTCGTTGGGACAACAATGAACACATCCACGTATCGTTGGGTAGCTTTACTTGCGGCCGCGAGCTTGGCCGCATGCGGGGGCGGAGGCTCCTCCGAAGACCTGGCGGGGAGCGATTCCTCCCCAGACCACCCCATCGCGGCCTACTACGAAGCAGGCGACGTGCCTGCCGAGGCGTCGGAGCCGACCGGTGAGATGTCCGAAGAGACGGCGCGGGCGATGACCGTGTCTTCGACCACTTCTTCCTTCACGAGCGACTTCGAGGCCCCGTTTGCCGAGCGCGCGCCCGGCTGGCAGGTCAACGCCTGGGGTTCGCCCTGGCCGTACTACAAGACCGCCCGCGAGACCTCGCCGACCAACGTCCACAGCGGCGTGGCTTCGCAGCGATTCACCGTCATCAGCCGTCCGAGCAACGGCGACGCCCATCTCATCCGTCCGTTCGGCTTCATCAACGGCAAGACCTACCGCGCGACGCTGTACCTCAAGGCGAGCGCCACGACCGCGGTGACGGTGCAGATGCGGCGCGACGCCTACCCCTGGGAGACCTTCGCGAGCAAGACCGTCACCGTGGGAACTTCCTGGCAGAAGGTCGAGATCCAGGGCACCTACAAGTGGACCAACGGCGGCTCGCTGCGTCTGGCGGTGAAGGAACTGGGAGTCAACCTCTACGTCGACGACGTGACGGTCGAGGACGTCAGCACGAGCACATCCTCCCCGACGGGCGGCATCACGCTTCCCGCCTCGGGCGGCAGCGCCACGCAAGTCATCCAGGTGGCGTCCTCCGGCCTCGAAGGCACTTACTCCGGCACCGCCCCGGGCTGGCGCGTCAACTACTGGGGCAGCGTGCCTGCACGCTGGTCCGCTGCGCGCGAGACGCGTCCCGAGTACGTCCGGTCGGGCAGCTCGTCGCAGATGTTCTACTTCGTCGATCCAGGTACCGGCGGCGCGCATCTGACCTACCCGTATGCCTTCGCCCGTGGCAAGACCTACCGCGCGACGGTGTACCTTCGCTCGGACAAGACGACCCCGGTGCAGGTCTTCATGCGCCGCGACGCGCACCCCTGGGACCCGTTCGCGTCGAAGACGGTCACAGTGACCACCTCCTGGCAGAAGGTCGAGATCACGGGCACCGCCGTCGCCGACATCGGGGGCACGCTGCGCATCGCGCCGCAGGAGCCTGGTACGCGCGTGTGGGTCGACGACATGACCCTGGCCGAAGTCGAATCGAATCCCCTCGCGCCCTTCTCCACCACGGCCACCGTGCCGGCCCACATGTTCGGTATGCACGTGAACAAGTTCGGCACGCACCAGCGGTGGCCGGGGCTGGGCAACGGCATCTTCCGCCTGTGGAACACCGGGACCTACTGGCGCGACCTCGAGCCCTCGAACGACGCCTGGAACTTCACGAGCGGCGCGGGAAAGCGGCTGGACATGCTGGTCGACTACGTCAAGCGCAACGACCCCTCGGTGGAGATCCTCATGACCTTGGGTCAAACGCCGCAGTGGGCCTCCAAGACGCCGGGCGTGGAGGGCCTAAGCGGCATGGGTGCCAGCGGCGCACCGGCGAACATGGAGTACTGGCGTGATTACGTCCGCACCCTGGCACGTCGCTATGCCGGCCGCATCCGCTACTGGGAACTCTGGAACGAGCCCGACTTCCAGCAGCTGTACAGCGGCAGCATCGCCGACATGGTGGAGATGGCCCGCATCGCCCGAGAGGAGCTGAAGGCCGTCGATCCGAACAACAAGCTGGTCTCGCCGGGTCTGACCGCGAGTCAGGGGATGCCTTGGCTGAACAACTTCCTGGCGGCAGGCGGTGGTCGGTACGTGGACATCATCGGATTCCACTGGTACTTCAACACCTCGCCCGAGCGGCTCGCGCTGGCCGTCTCGAACGTGCGGCAGATGATGGCCAACTACGGCCAGGAAGCCAAGGAGCTGTGGAACACCGAGGGTGCCCCCGGCTGCGACTCGCTGGTCTTCAACTGCTCCACCTACGTGCCCACGGCAGAGGAGATCCGGTCCACCACGGCTCGGGCGATGATGATCATGTGGATCAAGGGCGTGAGCAACTTCAACTACTACTTCTGGGAGCGGACCGAGCCTCTGGCCAAGCTGGTCGAGAGCGACTACACGACGCCGACCCAGGCCGGCCTCGCCTACAAGGAGGTGGCCTCGTGGATGAAGGGCGCCCGCGTGGTGGATTCATATCGCGTCAATGACACGATCTACGTGGTGCGCATGAACCGAGGCACCGAGAACTTCGTGGTTCTGTGGTCCAGCACCGGGAAGACGACCGTCAACCTTGCGAGCACCTGGGTCGTCTCGAAGATCCGCACCCTGCTGGGCAGCGAGAGCATGATCCCGTCCAGCCGTCAGATCACGATCGGCCTGGAGCCCGTGTTGCTCAAGCCGTAACCCCCCGAGCGGTGGGCTGGCCGGATCGGCCCGAAAAGCAGGTGGCACCGCCCGCGGCGGTGCCACCTTCTTCTTTAGTGGTCGGCGCTCACTCCGCGGCGCCATAGAAGCTCTGCGCCCTCTCGCAGGGTGTCGCGCTGGAGACACCAGGACAGCAGAAGATAAGCAAGTCCGATGACCCCGCATCCCAATCCGAGGCGCGCGACCTCTGGCCAGAGTGGAGCCAAGCGCAGAACCCCCACGCCCAGGACCCCCGACCCGACTGAACAGGCGAGCGCGGGTGCAATGCTGCGAAGGTAGGCGCGCTTGCGCAGCCCCACCACCTCGCATGTCATCCGTACGGCATATCCCCACAGCACATAGGTGCGCACCACCACGGCGATCGCGAGGACCTCGATGCCCCAGGGCACAGCAATGAGGCAGACGACGGCATTGGCTGCGCTTTGCAGGACCTGGTAGCGCGACCACAGGGCTGCGTGACCCAGTCCGCGGATGACGGAGGCTTGCAGGATGCCGATGGTCTGGATGAGACCGAGCAGCAGGAAACAGCGGTAGACGAAAACGGCCGGCGCCCACTTGTCTCCGAACACCCACGGCACGAACGTGTCGGCCAGCGCGAAAAGCGCCGCGATGACCGGAAAGACCCCGAAGCTCACGAGCCGCACGGCCTTCAGAAAAGCGGGACGCAGCCGCTGCGGTTCGCGCTGAAGCGACGAGAACACCGGCAGCGCGACGTTGCTCGCAGCACCCACCAGTACGCCGATGACGACCTCGTTGAGGCGCCGCGCGAAGCCGTACAGACCCAGCGCGGCCGGGCTGAGACGCGCGCCCACGAGCACCCGATCGAGCTGGGTGTTGAGCATCTCGACGAACTGCCACATGAGCACATGAGGCGTGTACCTGCGCAGCACCCCGAGGTCCGCCCACGCGAAATGCCGGCGCGGCCTCCAGCCTCGCCGAGGTCCCATGAGGACGAGCAGCGTCACGAGGGGAGCGACGTTCTGCGCGACGGCCATGCCCTCGACACCCAGGCCCTGGAGGATGAGCAGGATCGCGAGCGCCGAGCCGGCCACGGTGCCCGCCGCCCCCTGCACCGCCATCAGACGAAACGACATCGCCCGGTAGGCCAACGCCTGCGGCACCGAGTTGGTGGTTTCGATGAATACACGCGGCAGCATCCACAGCACACAGCGGCCCACGAGTTCATGGCCCAGGTGGATGAGCACGAGCGCGGCTGCGGCCGCCACCGCGGCGAGCACCACCCCGACACCCACCGTGAACCAGAACACCGTGCTGGCGATGCGTTCGTCGATCTCGGGCGCCTGGATCACCGGCTCCCGGTAGGCGCCGTTGGCACACCACTGGATGGCGCTCAACACCACGAGGGCGAGCAGGTACTCACCGAAAGCAGCAACCCCCACCTGCCGGCTCAATACCGTGAACGACGCGAGCGAAACGACGGCGACGCTGGCTTGGGAGCCGAGCGTCCACAGCACCGCAGACGCGGTCTTGCGAGTCAGCCCTGACACGAGAAACGAACAACTGAACCGTGGGCGCGGCGAAGCCGCGAAGGCGCGTCACGCCGGGGCGCAGCCACCGGGATGCGACAAGCGCAACGCACGGACGCAGGACCCTTCACGCCGCGCGTCTCAGCGCCTGGTCCCTGCGCAAGGCATCCAGGTGCTCGAGCATCTTCTGGTGCGCCGAGCAGATGGCCCGCTCGCTGCTCAAGCAGGGCTCGGCGCGGGCCAGCTGCGCCAGCCGCGCGGCCGCGCGTTCGATCATGTACCCAGGGAGCACACGACGCAGCCCTTGCCCGTAGCGGCGGACCCGACGCACTCGGATCGCGTCGCCGCGGGCCGCCGCGAGGGCGGCCTCGAGCAGGTTGGAGGCCGGAAGCAAGTGCGGGCGCAGATCGATCTCCAGCGCAGAAGCCCAGTCGAACCATTTCATCCGGTGGTCGCCCTGCACGGGGCGCGCCGGGACCCACGGCACGCGCAGCGCGTCGGAGACGATGGCACCATGCATCGCCTCCGCGACCACGACCTCGCTCGCGCGGATCTGCTCGAGCACGTCGTCGACCGGTCTCCTCGGATCGATGTAGTGAATGCCCGCCACCTGGCAGACCGCGTCCCATGACCCGTCCCTGGCGCTTTCCCAGTGCGGGATGAATGAGGCCTGGTATCGCTTGTTCGCAGCCGCCGGCCCAAGACAGGATCGCAAGAGGATCGCCGCATCGCCGACTGCCTTGGCTTCGGGCAGTCCCAGCGCGCGGGCCGTATGGTGGCCGCGAACGAAGTAGACCGTCCAGTTGGCATCGAGCTTGGGCGCAGCCGTGTAGCCCCCGTAACCGGCCCCGAAGACGATCTTGCGGGACCGAGCCGGAAAGCTCGGGAACAGAATCGATCCGATCCCGAGGAAGATCTCGTCTTCCCGGTCGTCGAACATGTCCGGCAACAGCCGCGGCCACATCCAGGCGTTCAGCTCGTCGCCGAAGTTGGGCTGGGAGCAACGGTAGTAGTACAGCTTCATCTTGCGGTTTCGGTGCGCTGACAATGGCGAATGCGCAGGAGAACGTACTGCAATGCTCCCCAGGTGACGAGTCGTACACGGTGCATCGATCTTCGTTTGAGCAGATCTCCGCCCAGTCGCTTGAGCCAGTAGCCCAGCATCCTGAGCCTTCTGCGATGGGAGATGACCCCCTTCGCATACACCGCCCCCTCCCCGATGGTGTAGAAGCGATTGAGCTTCCTGGCCTCGGGCTCCTTGCGACCGTGGTGGTGCCACACAGTGGGCCCGGGGAAGTAGCCTCCGTCCCATCCTGCGAAGCTCACGCGCAGCGCCAATTCCCAGTCCTCGCCGGCAAACCGCGCCCCCGCGCCGAAGTCCTCGTCGAACAGGCCCGCCTGCTCGAGCGCCGAGCGTCGAAAGGCCATGTTGGCACCCTGCACCAAGCCGTGCGGCACCACACGGCCGGCGCTGATGCGCCGAGGCTGCGGCGATTCGTTCACCGTGATCCGATAGTCGGTGGGATCGAACAGCATGATGCGTCCGGTCAGGTAGCCCACGCGCGGGTCCGAGAACACCTCCGCGATCTCGACCAGGAAATCCTCCTCGACGTAACAGTCGTCGTCCGTGAACGCCAGGATCTCCCCTCGACTCACCCGGATCGCGGCATTGCGGCCCGCTCCGTTGCCCGGTCGCGATTCATGGAGGTAACGCCCCTCCCCAGGGAACCTCGAAAGAAACTCCCGCATCACCTGCGCCGTGTCGTCCGTCGAGCCGTTGTCGACAAGGATCAGCTCCCACCGGAAAGGCACCTTCAGTCGCGCCACCCTGTCCAGGCAGGCCCTCAACTGCTGGCCCCGATTCTTCGTGCAGATGATCAGCGACACGAGAGGCGGCTCTTCTGCCTCGCGAGCACCGCTGGGCATGGCTTCAGCGTTCACGCTCATTGCGCATCTCCCTGCCATCTCGCGCCCACCTCCGAGGCTTGCTCCGTCTCTTGCGTGGGGTCGCGTCCTCTCAGCCACTCGACGAGGGGCGCCATGGTGTATCGCCAGCGCAAATGCCCGACGGTCGCACGGACCTGAGCAGCCGTCGGCCGGTCCCCACGCTCGAAGTACGCGCAGACGGTGCGCGCGATCCCGGCGGGACTCAGCTCCTCGATGAACACGCCGTTGCCGGGGTCGACCACTTCCAGGAATCCGCCCGTTCGGGTCGCCGCCACGGGCACGCCGAGCGCCAGCGCTTGCATCAGCACCCCGCTTTGGTCGATATGACGGTACGGCAGCACCACCAGCTCGGCGGCCGAGTACACGTCGGCCGTCGTGTCGTCGTCCACGTAGCCGTCGAACCAACGGATGCGGCCTGCGGCCGACAGCTGCGACAGCCGCCGGCGCATCCGCTGCCCGAACTCGTCCGTGTGACACCTGCCGGCCACGATCAACTGCACGTGAGGCATGTGGTCGAGCGCGTCCAACAGCAGGTCGATGCCCTTGAACGGCGACACGTGACCGAAGAACAACGCCGCGGGCCGATCGGCGTCGAGCCCCAACCGCCGCTTTGCGCAGGCGACATCCTCGGTGCGCCGAGCGACCGCCTCGTTCAACCCGTGAGGCACGAGGAGGATCTTGTCCGGACGGATGCCGAACTCCAGCATCAAGCGCTCGCGCGTGACCTGCGTGTGCACCAGCAGCCGGCTCGGGATGCGGTAGATGAGCCGGTAGACCCGCCGCATCTGCGGTGTGTGGCGATCGTGTGGGAGGATGTTGTGGACCACCAGCGCCAGCTTCCGCCCAGTGGCCCTGAACAGCAACCCCTCCACGACGCCCACCAGCCATTCAGGCGACGTCATGCCGATGATCACCATCGGCTGCCGGGGGTGGCGCAGTGCCAGCAGCAACAGGCGCAGGTGATAGCGCAACAGACCCTGCGCCTTCCTCCAGCGGGGGCGCCCCTCGTCCTGCGACCCCCGCAGATTCACGAACGACACGCCCTCGCGGAGCTGACCCACCAGCGTGCGGTCCGAGCCCGGCAGGGTCACGCTCAACCCGTTCTCCGCCAGGCCGTTGGCCACGCACAGCTCGTAGTGGGGCTGAAATCCATGCGAGACCAGGAGCACTTCTCGATTCATCTTTTCAGCTCCCCTGAACCTGCACCGCCGGGCCGCCTGCGACACCGTACAGCGCCTTCGCCTGCCGCAACGGTCACCGAGAACGGCGCCGGACCGTCTCTTTCCTATCGAACCTCGCCTTCGTGGCGCGCGCAGAAGTCCTGCCAACTCAGCCGTATGCCCTCCTCGAGCGGGGTGCGCGCGTGCCAGCCCAACGCGTGCAGACGCGAGACGTCGAGCAGCTTGCGCGGCGTGCCGTCCGGCTTGCTCGCGTCGAACTCGATCACGCCATCGAAGCCCACCACCCTCATCACCGTTTCGGCCAGCTCGCGGATGGTCACGTCCTGCCCCGTGCCCACGTTGACGAGAGGTCCGTCGTAGCCCCGCTCCATCAGGAACACGCACGCGTCGGCGAGGTCGTCCACGTAGAGGAACTCGCGGCGCGGTTGCCCGCTGCCCCAGACCACCAGGCGCCGGTCGCCGCGCTGCTTGGCCTCATGCGACTTGCGGATCAGCGCGGGCAGCACGTGGCTGTGGTTCAGGTCGTAGTTGTCGTTGGGGCCGTAGAGGTTGGTGGGCATCACGCTGACGTACTGGCGCCCGTACTGCAGGTTGTAGCTCTCGCACAGCTTGATGCCCGCAATCTTGGCGATGGCGTAGGGCTCGTTGGTCTGCTCCAGCGGCCCGCTCAGCAGATACTCCTCCTTGATCGGCTGCGGGCAGTCGCGGGGGTAGATGCAGCTCGAGCCGAGGAACATCAGGCGTTGCACACCAGCCAGGTGGGCGCCGTGCACCAGGTTGGCCTCGATCACCAGGTTCTGGTAGATGAAGTCCGCCCGGTAGGTGTTGTTCGCCAGAATGCCACCGACCTTGGCGGCAGCGATGAAGACGTAATCCGGCCGCTCGCGCGCCAGGTAGTCGAACACCGCCCGCTGATCCAGCAGATCGAGCTCGGCGCGGCTCGGGGCGAGGAGCCGGTCGTATCCGGCCGCTTTCAGCCGCCGCACCAGGGCCGAGCCCACCATGCCGCGAGCACCCGCGACGAGGATCTTGCTGGAAGGGCCGAGCACCGGAATGGCCTGAGAAGACATGGAGATCCCTGAGCAGTCTTGAACGTGAAGGTCTTCAGTCGGCGGTGGCGCGCGAACACACCCGCCCCACCCCCAGCACTTCGCGGTCCAGTCGGTCGAGCAGCCCGGCCGACTCCCGGGAAGTCACCTTGCGCACGAAGTACTTCGGCGACGCGACCAGATCGTCGAAATCGCGCTCGGTGTGGATCTTGCGCAGCCCCGGCGCGATCAGGTGCAGGTTGGACAGCAGGTGCACCGAGGGCGCCTGGTACGGCACGAACCCGTCCGAGCGGTGCAGGAATCGCGAGTTCGCCACCACCGTGTGGAAGAACTGCTCGTCGGGCGCGAAAGAGGTGCGCACCCACCGCACCACGTCGGGACGCTCGCGCATGTACTCGAGCACGAACTCGCAGCACTCGCGCGTGAGCGCCCAATAGGCGCTCCCCCATGCAGGAACGATCCCCTCCGGTCTGCGCTTCTTGACCACCTGGCGCAACAGCCGACCGAACCCTCGGCGCAGCTTGGTCTGCACGAGCCCGCTCGGCAGCCAGGAGATCTCCTCCATAAACCAGTAGTGTTCATGGAAGATCCGAAAGTGCGCCGGATGCGAAGCGTCAATGAAGCGGATGTACTCGTGGCGCGGATTGCTGTCGAACAAGGCCCGCAGCGCCGACGTCGGCTTGATCGGGTAGTCCAGGCCGGACAGCATCACGATCCGTGCGTAACGCTGGCGGTCTGCAAGCGCGGTGCGCATCATGCGCAGGGTCGCCTCCACCTGCGAGTACGCCGCCCACGACACCCTCACGCGGTCCTCTATGAACCGGGCGCACGCCGGCAGATTCTGATTCAGGAAGGGGCCGATGTCGCACTTGGCGTCCACGTGCACGAAGACGCCGGCCGCACCGTCGTCCAATGCCCTGCACAGCCGGGCGACCTGCGCCGGGTCCGTGTGTGCCAGCACGAGGTACGCAATCCGGGTGGACCCACCGCCCCGAGATCCGCCATCCAATGCGGCAGGAGCCACGGCTGTCCTCACTCGTGGTAGTCGTACGCCTTGAACCCCGCGAGCTTGACGAGCGAATCACGCCGCGCCGCAGCGTAGTCGCTCTCGATCATCTCGCGCACGAGCTCCTCGAAACTCGTGCGTGGCTTCCAGCCCAGCTTCTCGCGTGCTTTCGTCGGATCGCCCAGCAGCGTTTCCACTTCGGTCGGCCGGAAATAGCGCGGGTCCACCCGCACGACGACATCGCCCACCTTGCACTTGGCGCGGTCACCCTCGACCTTGGCGACGACGCCGATCTCCTTCTCGCCCTTGCCCTCGAACGAGAGCGTGATGCCCAGCTGCTGCGCTGCATGTTCGACGAACTGACGCACGCTGAACTGCTGGCCGGTCGCAATGACGAAGTCCTCCGGCTGCTCCTGCTGCAGCATCAACCACTGCATCTCGACATAGTCGCGCGCGTGGCCCCAGTCGCGCAGCGCATCGAGGTTGCCGAGGTACAGGCAGTCCTGCAAACCAAGGGCGATACGGGCGACGGCACGCGTGATCTTGCGCGTGACGAAGGTCTCGCCGCGCACAGGCGACTCATGGTTGAACAGGATGCCGTTGCAGGCGTACAGGCCGTAGGCCTCCCGGTAGTTGACGGTGATCCAGTAGGCATACAGCTTGGCCACCGCATAGGGGCTGCGCGGGTAGAACGGGGTGGTCTCCCGCTGGGGCACTTCCTGCACCAGGCCGTACAGCTCCGAGGTCGACGCCTGGTAAAAGCGCGTCTTCTTCTCGAGCCCCAGGATGCGGATAGCCTCGAGCAGACGCAGCGCCCCCAGGCCGTCGGCATTGGCCGTGTACTCGGGTTCCTCGAAGCTGACCGCGACGTGGCTCTGCGCGGCCAGGTTGTAGATCTCGTCCGGTTGCACTTTCTGGACGATGCGCACGAGGCTCGTCGAATCGGTCAAGTCGCCGTAGTGCAGGATGAAACTGCGGTTGTCGACGTGAGGGTCCTGATAGAGATGGTCGATTCTGTCGGTGTTGAAGAGCGACGTGCGGCGCTTGATGCCGTGCACCTCGTAGCCCTTGCGCAGCAGGAACTCCGACAAGTAGGCCCCGTCCTGACCGGTCACGCCGGTGATGAGTGCTTTCTTCTTCATAAGTGGGTCCGTCAATGGGCCAGGCTGCCCAGCAGCCGGCCTCGTGCCTCGGGCGAGAGGGCGTCGAGCATGTCTGCGATGAACGCATCCTGCATCTTGAACGCGGCCTGGTTGTCGTGGTCGATGGAAGACACCCGCACCAGCATGCCGTCGGGGATGCGCCCCGTGAGGCCGTACTTCAAGGTCGTCCAGCGCTGCTCCAGCCCGAAATGCGCGATCTCATCGCCCACCACGAGCCAGTAGGTGATGGGCTCGTTGCGGCGGCCCTGCCGAGCGACCAACCGCGTGACGGGCAGCTCGCCGTGAGTCAGCGAAACCGCGCCGCGCCGGGGAGCCTGAACGATGGGAAACCCTTGCGCCGGATAGCAGGTCTCCGGGCGGTGATAGTTCATCGAGTCGTCCTGGGCGGCCCCGTAGGCGATCGACAGCATGACGCGCTGCCCCTCGGCATTGCGGTACGTGCGCGACAAGACCTGGGCATACGTCTGCTCGATGACCCGCTGCACATCCGGCGACGCCTGCAGCGGAACGATGCTGCGGTCTTCTTCCCAGCGGCCGAACTGCCGCGGCACCAGGGTCTCGAGGTCGACTTTCGGCCCTACATCCGCCACTCGCACCGTCGGCCGTGCCGCCACCGCAGCGATTGCCGCCCCGACCATCAGGACGAGTACGGCCACCGGCCTCCACAGCAGGGAGCTCATGCCGCAACCCCCTTCTTCTTGCGATTCCGGAAGAACAATCCGAGGAAGGCGTCGAACGAGAAGAGCAACACGATCGCAATCACGAACAGCACCATCCCCGCCGCGCCGTGGATGAAGCCCTGACCCGCCTCGTCACCGAAGTGATACGTCACGAGCACGAGGATCATGACGCGCACGATGTTCGCCAAGAAGGCGATCGGCAAGATGCTCGCGACGATCAGTGCGTTGCGCAGGCGGCTCTTGTGCTTGGTGAGGTAGAGGTACAGCACACCGAGCGAGGTCAGACTGAACATGGAGTTCAGCCCCGAACAGGCATCGGCCACCAGCAACTGGTACTGCCCCACCATGAGCACGACGCCGCTGCGCGCAATCGGGTAGCCGATGAAGTAGAGGACGTCCTCGGCAATGGCGGACACCGCCTGCTTCAGCGACGCGGTGACCGAATCGATCACCATCTGCGGCAGCGGGACCATGAACACGAGGAACAGCAAGGGAAACGCCAGGACGCGCACGAAGCGCCAGCCGAAGGCCGCCGCCGCCGCCCCGGCCAGGGCGGGGATCAGCGCTCCCACCTCGAAGAAGAGGATGGCCTGAGACCGGCCCACCACATACAGCGCGAGCGCGGCGAGCAGCAGCGCCCACCCTCCGATCGGCGACGGGCGCGCCTCGACCGCCGCCTGCATCAGTTCCTGGCGCCGTTGCCACACCACCCACAGCGAGACGGCGAGGATCAGCGGGCCGTGCCCTTGCTCCTCGGACTGCCAGGTCGTGCGGGCGAGGTCCAGACACGTGGGCAGCAGCAGCGCCAACGCGCCCAGCCCGAGCAGGGCGATGGACCACTGCGTGGGCGAAGTCGGACGTGCGGCCATCGAAGTCGGCATCACGGTCGACATGTCAGTACTCGTTCAGGATGACCCCGGCCAGCTTGGCGGGGCTGTTGTTCAAGGTGGCCACGAGGTCCTGCAGCCGGCTCACCTTCGAGCGCCCCTGGCGGGCCAGGACCAGAGCCGCCCCGCACCGCGCCGCGATCACGGTCGCGTCGGCGCCGTAGACGGCTGCCGGAGTGTCGACCACCACGTGATCGAACTTGCTCAACAACTCCCGCATCAACAAGGCGAAGGCCGGACGCTCGACCAGCTCGACCGGGTTGGGCGGTGTCACACCGACCGGCAGGACGTACAGCGAGGGCAGGTCCGGCACCTGCTTGATCACGCTCGTCTCGGCGCGGCCCGACAAGATGCCCGACAGCCCCGAGCTGGATTCGATCCCGAACAGTTCGTGCAGCCGCGGCCCGCGCAGGTCGGCATCGACGACGAGGGTGCGCCCTCCGAGCTGGGACAGCACGACGGCGAGATTCGCGGCAAAGAACGTCTTGCCGTCTCCGGAGTCGGGACTGACGATGGCGATCGCGCGGCGCACGTCGTCCTGTGAGAACACCCGCATCATCAACTGGGTGCGGATCGCCCGGAACGACTCGGCCTGATGCGAGAACGGCTGCGTCGCGGCCACGAGTTCGTTGGAGTAGCCGCGCTTGGCATCGGGCGCGTAGAAGTAATTGAACTGCTGCGACAGCGCGAACAGGACGTCCTGCTGACTCGCCAGACCGAGGGCGACCGCCGCTTCGCCGAAGCGAACGCCTTTCTCTCGCTGGTACTGCAGGATCTGCTCGATCTGCTCCTGGCTCAGGCGCCGCTCGCGGCGGATGATCTCCCCGATGCTCAGCTCATGCGGGGCGGCCCCGCCCACCTTGGCATCCCCCACCACCGGTGGAACGGGCTGCAGGTAGGGCGCCGCGTTGGATTCGCGAAAGACAGCCATCACGCACCTCTGGGACCGGGGAGCTGCCCGAGCACGCGGCCCGGCAAGGCCGGCGACGAGCGCCGGAACGGCAGACGCGAGCGCACGGGCTTCGGCATGACGCCGAGGACCGGCAAGCCGAGCAGCTGGAACGCGTCCTCGAACGAGCGCAGGCGCCGATCGATCAGCTCGATGAGGAAGGCAGCGGCAAACGCCAGCACCCCACCCGCACAAATCGCCACCAGCGTGTTGAGCAGAATGCGCGGCGACGACGGCGACGACGGCTCCGTCGCCGGACTCAGCACCGACACGTTGGTCGCGGTGCTCTCGCTTTCCATGCTCGTCTGGTTGAGCCGGGCGAGGACGGCGTCGTAGGCCCGCTGCGCGTTCTCGACGTCGCGCAGCAGCACCGCCGCCTCGTCGCGCTGCTCCTTCATCTTCAGCACCTTGGCGCGCTGGGCCTCGAGCGCCTCCTTCAGCTCGGCCTCGCGCTGGCGGTTGATGTTGTTGGTCACGGTCACGCCGCTGGTGACGCGCCGGGTCTCGGCGTCCACCCGTGCGCGCAACGCGTCCACCGAGGCCTGCAGCTCGACCACCTGCGGGTGGTTGCGGCCGTAGCGCTCGCTCAGCTCGCGCAGCCGGACCTCCTGCCGGTTCAGGTCCGCCTTCAGGCTGGAGATCAACGGGTTCAGCAGCACTTCCTGCATCCGGTCGGCCGCGCTGCGGGCCTGGTTCTCCCGGCTGCTGGACTCGGTCGCCAGCGCTTGGATCGCCACCAATTGCGAGGACAGCTCGTTCAACCGCGCGTTCTCGATGTCGAGCCGCTCGTCGGTGGCGATCAGCCCATGCTGCTTCTGGTACTCGGACAGCCGGTTCTGCGCGGCCTCGAGCTGTTCGCGCAGTTGCTTCGCACGCTGGTCGAAGAACGTCGAGAACCGCTTGGCCGGGTCGGCTCGCAGATCCAAGTGCGTCTCGATGTACGCTTGCACGAAGGCATTGGCCATCATCGCCGAGAACTTCGGGTCCACCGACTCGTAGCGGACCTCGATCACGTTGGACTCGCCCGCCGGACCGGCCTCGAGGCTGCGCAACAAGGCCTTGGCCAGCCACGTCTCGATATTGCCGGTGCCTCCGGTGGCCTCCTTCCATTGGTCGCGGATCTGCGGTGCCTCCGTGAGCTTGAGATTGCGCACCACCCGTAACGCCACGCGCTCGCTCTGCACGATCTGCAGCTGGGTGGTGAGGTAGCTCGGGGTGCCACCCAGCACCATGCCGACGAGCGGATCGGGCGCCCGCATGTCCACCACCACGGAGGCCGTCGCGGTGTACTTCTTGGGCAAAAGCAAGCTCACTGCGACGACCGACCCCACCGTGAGCACGAAGACCGCGAGCACGACCTTCCAGCGCGCCAGCAGAATCGAAAAGAACTGACCGAGGGACACGGCTTGCTCCGCGTGGGTTCAGAAGATGCTTTCGCGCACGTACACCACGTCGCCGTCGCGCAGACGATCGTGCATGGTGGGTTCGAGCACCTCCACCTGACCGTTCGGGCCGCGGCGATGCACCTTGAGCCCGCGCTCGGTGCCGCGCAGCGAAGGGCCTCCGCCTGCGGCGAGCGCCTGCATGACCGTCATGCCGCGCTCCAGACGCACCGCGCCGGGTCGTTGCACCGCGCCGTAGATGTAGATCGTCGGCATGCGATCGACGAAGATCACGTCGCCGTTCTGCAAGACCATGTCGTCGATCGGCGCCTGGCCGGAGAACATGGCAGGCAGATCGATCTCCTTGCGGAACGGTTTGCCTGCACGCGTGCCGGTCACCACGATGACGTCGGCCCCCGTTTGCGCCACGCCCCCGGCCATGGCCAGCATGTCGGTGAGCCGCGTGCTGGCCAGCTCGAGCGGGTAGCGGCCCGGGCGGTTGACGTAGCCCAGCACCGAGACCTGATTGCCGCGCACCTGGGCCACGAGGATCGACACCTGCGGCTGACGCACGAAGTTGCCGCGCCGCAGACCATCGGCAATGCGCTGCTCGGCGTCGCGCACCGACAGGCCGCCGAGTTGCACCTGCCCGAGCAGCGGGTAACTGATCGTGCCCGCCTCGGACACGCGCGTCTCGAGCGAGAGCTCCGGCGCCTGGAAGACGTTGATACGCAGGATGTCTCCCGGGCCGATCACGTACTCGCGTGCATTGCCTGGCTGAGCGAACGCGAGGCCCGTCGCGAACAACAGGAACAAGCCGGCACACCACCGGCGCAAGTGAACGATCATGCTCATTTCAACCCCGACAGTCCCTTGCTGATGGCATCGGCATCGCTGTTCGGCTTGGCCTCTTGCTTGGCGGCCGGTGCGACTTCGGTCTTCTGGGCCACCCCACCCGAGGCGTCCGCGAACTTGCCGACGTACTCGATCTGCGCCGACTTGCGCAGATCTTTCAACTCGCCCTCGACGAGCTTGCGCTTGCGCTCGTTCATGAGGTAGTGCTCGATGGCCGCCCGGGCGCGCTCCTCATCCACGGGTGCGCTGCGGCTTGCTTGCAGCACGACCACCTGAGCGCCCGAGGGCGACGGCACGAACATCGCCTGGCCGTCCTTCAAGGCGTGGAAGGAGTCGAGCATGGAGAGCGGCAACTGCTCGGCCGCACGGGTCACCTGGTTGACGGCGAAGGGAATGTTCTTCGCCTTGAGTTGCTCGACGAACTCGGCAGGCGTCTTCGCACTCTTGAGCTGCTGCTCGAGCTCGGGCACCTGCTCCTTGGGCGCCTGGATCGCGATCTCCTGCAAGCTGTAGATGCGGCGCTCGCTGAACAGCGCGGGCTTGGAACGGTAGTACTCGCGCACCTCCTCGGGGGTGGGCTTGGCCACCCCTTCGGCCACCTTCTCGAAATAGAAGCGCGACAGGATCTCGCGCCTGGCCGCATCGAGCGCCTGCACGACCCGCGGGTCGCGGTCGAGCTTCAGCTCCTCGGCCTTCTGCACGGCGAGCTCCTGATCGATGAGGCGCTCGAGCGCGGTCTTGCTGGCCGACTCGGCCTGCTCCGGCTTCAACCCCGGCTGGCGCTGCAGCAGGTAGTTGATCTGGTGGACGGAGATCTCTTCCTTGTTGACCTTCGCGGCCACCTGGCTGGCCGGCTTGTCCTTGTCGCCGCCGCTGCAGGCGGCCAGGCCCAGGGACGCGAGCACGGCTGCGGTGACGGCCGCCGTGCGCAGCGCAGGCACACAAGCAGTACGACGCAATGTGTTCATTCGAATCTCTCCCTGCGTCCGTGCGGACGCTCAGCCGGGCGCGTCGAGGCTCCCGGGCTTTTCACTCTTGCGCAATGGATGACCTACGAGCACGGCACCTGCTGCTCAAGGTCGAAGGCAGTGTACTGGTCGGTTTTCGGGGCGAGGTAACCCGTGGTTAAGGGGCATGCCCGAAACAAAAACTCGCAGTTACGGCGAGGAGATGGTCTTAGGAGAGGCGTCGGCGGCCCGGCACGCGGGCACGCTCACTGCAGGGCTTGCACCGCGGCGAGCAACCAGCCGGTGGAGCCGTCGCGCGGCTTGGTCAGCGACCAGACTTCCCGGAAGGGCGCGGCACCGGCGCTGATTTCCTCCCGGATCATCCCGGAGAACTCGATACTGGCGAGCCAGCCCGGCCCGAGGTCTTCCACGCCGAGGAGGCGCGCTTCGAGCATCACGACGTCGGTGCGGTTGGGGCGGTCGCCCCGCTCCCGCAGCTGCTGCCGGATGTGCTCGAGCAGCTCGTCGGTCATCAGCGCGGCCAGCGCGGGGACGTCCGCCTGGTCCCACGCGGATTGCAGCAAGACGAAGTTACGTTTTGCCGCCTCGAGGAAACCGATGGAATCAAATCCCTCAGGCACGGCCGCCAGCCAAGCGCCGGTGCGCTCGCCGGGTTGTTGTCCCGTGGCCTGCGGATGCACCGACGATTCGGGCGCCAGGGTCGCCGCTTCATAGGCAGCCGGGGCATAGTCTCGCCAGACGCCCCGGCCGCTACGGCCTGCCGGCCCGCCCGGGCCCTTGCGCCAACGGCGCCCGCCCCACCACAAGCCCCCACCGGCGAGCAGCAGCGTCACGCCCAGTACAGCCATGCCGGACCATCCGGACGTGAGGGACTGCAGGGCTGGGGTGCTGATCGGCATGGACGGACTCTGCGGGCGAGGGAAGGGGCACCAGCGCCGGGGACGGCGCCGATGCTCACAGCATGCCGCCTGTCGTCAGCACTTGATGCCGACGTGCAAGGCCACCACGCCGGCGGTGAGGTTGTGCACGTCCACATGCCCGAAGCCCGCGGCTTTCATCATGGCCTTCAGTTCCTGCTGGCCGGGGTGCATGCGAATCGATTCGGCGAGATAACGGTAGCTGGCCGCATCGCCCGCGACCCACTGACCCAGCCGCGGCAGCACCGAAAAGGAATACCAGTCGTAGGCCTTCTCCAGCGGCTTGGCCACCTTGGAGAACTCGAGCACGAGGAGCTTGCCGCCCGGCTTGAGCACGCGGCACATCTCGGCCAGGGCCCGCTCTTTGTGCGTCATGTTGCGCAGGCCGAAGGCCACGCTCACGACATCGAAGCTGTTGGCCGGAAAGGGCAGGCACTCGGCGTCGCAGATGGTGGTGGGCAGCACCAGCCCCTCGTCGAGGAGGCGGTCACGCCCCGTGCGCAGCATCGCTTCATTGATGTCGGTGTGCACCACCGTGCCCGTGGGGCCGACGCGCCGCGCGAAGGCGCGCGCCAGGTCGCCGGTGCCGCCGGCAATGTCGAGCACGCGCTGGCCCTCGCGCACCCCCGAGACAGCGATCGTGTAGGCCTTCCATGCCCGGTGCAGCCCCATGGACATGAGGTCGTTCATCAGGTCGTACTTGGAGGCGACCGAATCGAACACACCGCGCACGCGACGCGCCTTCTCAGCCTCGTCGACCGTCTGGAAACCAAAGTGAGTGGTACTCATGTCTGCAATCGTAAGCGACTCGCGGTGTGGCCGGCACTCCGGCCGGGCCGCGCCCGTGAGCCGCGGGGGGTATCGCGGGCCCGGCGCCCTCAATGGCCGTGGCCGCACCCGGTGCCCGCTTTGGCCGGCATCGGGGCGTCCCGGTCCAGCCCGGCTTCGGCCAGGCGGTCGAGGTACTGGGCCCACAAGCGCTCCTGCTCAGCGCCCAGGCGGTAGAGGTAGCTCCAGGTGTAGATGCCCGAGTCGTGCCCGTCGCTGAAGGTGGGCTGGATCGCGTAGTGACCGACCGGCGCCACGGCGACGATCTCCACATCGCGCTTGCCGGTCTGCAGCACCTCCTGCCCCGGGCCGTGCCCCTGCACTTCCGCCGAGGGCGAGTACACGCGCATCAGCTCGAACGGGATGCGGAACGTCTCGCCGGTGTCGAAGCTGATTTCCAGCACGCGCGATTGCTGATGCACCGTCAATGCGGTCGGCGTTGGAGAAGAAGCGGTCATGGCAGGTGACGAAGATCGGACGGCGGCGCCCGGCCCGGGCGTTCGGAGCGTTCAGAACGAGTAGGACAGGCTCACGTGCAGTTTATCGTCGCCCTTGTCGGCGGCCTGAGCGGCATCCGAGAAGCTGCCGGTCACCACCCGGCCGTAATCGGCCACCAGGCGAGCGCCGCTCGGATGCTGGTAGCGAACCCCGATGCCCACACTGGCCAGCCGGTCTCGCGGCGGGCGGCTGGCGTCGCCGCGGTGATTCCACAATCGCCCGGCATCCACGAAGGCCAAGGCGCGCCATCCGCCCGCACTTGGCGAGTGAGCCTCCAGCGTGCCCGCGATGCCCGAGTCCCCCAAGCCCGCGCGCTCCTCGGCGCCCCGCACCGAGCTTGCACCGCCGAGCGCAAAGGACTCGGCAGCCAGCAGCGCCTGGGGGCTGTACTGGCCGTGGGCGCGTGCGACCCAGGCCCAACCCCTCGGGCCCTCGGCGCGCCACTGCACGCCGGCACGCAGCCGTTTCCAGTGCACGCTGTCGATGGCGGACCGTTCGCTGCGATGGGCGTCCAGGTCGGCCGCAGGGCCGGTGGCCAGATGGACCGAGACCTCCAGGTAGCCGTCGAGGTGCATCCCCGCGCCCCAGGGGCCGCTCTTGTGATAGCCCACCGTCGCCGGCTGGCTGCGGCGCTCACGCCCTCGGGTCGGGCGCCCGTCCTCGTCCAGCGCGTCGAGCCGAGCCTGGGACACATCCACTGTCACGCGGTCGCCCCGCCCCTGCGGCCCCGCCAGGTACTGCACATAGCCCACCCGCGCCCACCGGCCCGGCGTGCCGGCCGCCACGGGCCGCCAGTCTTCGCGCCAGGGATCGCTCGCCCGCGGGGCGTCCACGTCGTCGTAGGTGGCATACCAGGCGCCGCCCCAGCTGCGCACGGGCAGGCGGTATGCCAAGTGCCACTCGTGCACGCGGGAGGGCTCGTCGAGGGACGTCGTATACCGCACCCTCGCCTGATGGTCGCGTCCGCCCACGTCGGCGTGCCAGGCCTGCAGGGCGAGCCGGTCGCGCCCGGTGGCGCGGCTGCCATCGTCGGTCCATGCGACGGCGGCACCCCACGGCGCCGGCAACCCCTCGACCTCGACCTGGGCGTCCACCGTGTCGTGCCCGGCCATGGGGCGCAGCGTCACGGCCCACCGTCCGCCCGCATCCTGGGCCGCGGCGAGCTGTCGCGCGAGCCGGCGGGTGTTGGGCGAGCGCCCCTCTTGCAGCTCGGGCAAGGCGCGGCGCACGGCCTCGGCCTCGGCGCCACGCGCGATCACGCGGTTCACCACCGTGGGCACGACGTCCAGCATGATCGTCTCGCCGGGCGACTGGGCGGGGACGACCACGCGGTAGTAGGTGTAGCCGCGTTCATGCAAGGCCGATTCGAGCGCCACCTGCGCCTGGCGCAGCAGCTCGGCGCTGGCCGGCACGCCCAGGTAGGGCGCGAGCACCTGGCCGGTACGGGCGGCGCTCAGCGGGTTGTCTCCGCCGATCGCGTAGCCCTTGACGATGCGCAGGCCCGCGGCGCCCTCCGCATCGGCCGCAGCCACCGCGCGGGCGCCCTCGGGCGCAAGGCCGAAGCCCAGGGCCGCGCACAGCGCCCCGAGGGACGCCAGCCGGAAGGCTCGTGCCTGGAAGTTGCAGGGCATGAACAGTCCTGGTTCACGGAGGGCCGGGACACCGGCCGCCACTCGACGTGCCGACGCGTCGCGCAGCCGGGCCTACCCCGCACACGAGGGCGTGGAGTGCTTCGCCTGCGCGCTCTGTACGAGGCGCGATTACATCACCGAACCGCCGCCCGCCCAACCCCCTCGCCGCCAGGGCCGCGGCGGCCCGCTCGATGCGGTGGACGGGGCTGCGCCCGAGGGTCACGCGCCGGACGACGCCACGGCCTGCGAGGCCGCCTGGCGCACCGCCTGGTCGAGGGCGGGCAGGAGGCGCACCAGGGACTCGAGATGCGCCTCGTCCGCCTCGCGCTGGGCAAGCCCCCACAGCGGTTGGGGAAAGTGGCTGTCCCAGGCAAAGCGCGCCATCACGTGCCAGTGCACATGGGCGACGACGTTGCCGAACGACGCCAGGTTGATCTTCGACTCGGGCAGCAGGCTGCGCAGCGCCTCTTCCACGGCCTCGACGAGCGCCATCCCGACGCGCCGCTCGCCGGGGGGCACGTCGGTCCACTCCCGGTGGTGAGCCCGGCTGATGACGCGGTAGAACGCCGGGAACGAAGGGTCTGCCACGCGCACGATGCGCCACGCCGCGCCCTCCCACACCGGCAGGCCGCCCGGCTGGAGGCACAGCTCGCAGTCCGCCAAGCGCACGCAGGCCGTCACACCAGCACCCGCTCGATGCCACCCTCGTTGGCCGCGCGCACGTAGTCGGGCAGCCAATTCGGGCCGAGGAGGCGGCGGGCCATCTCGACGACGATGTAATCGGCCTCCAGCAGGCCGTTGGCGAGGTCCTCGCCATACCGTGACAGGCCCTGCAAGCAGCTGGGGCAGGAGGTCAGGATCTTGATGTTCTCCCGCTCGCTCACCGCACCGCTGGCGCGCAGCGCCGCCTCGCCCTTGCGGATCTCCTGCTCCTTGCGGAAGCGGATCTGTGTCGAGATGTCGGGTCGGGTGACGCCCAGCGTGCCGGACTCGCCGCAGCAGCGGTCGCTCTTGACGACCTGCTCGCCCACCAGGGCCTTGACGGTCTTCATCGGGTCCTGCTGCTTCATCGGGCTGTGGCAGGGGTCGTGATAGAGGTACGCGCCCTGGCCTTCCAGCTTGATTCCCTTCTCGAGCAAGAACTCGTGAATGTCGACGATGCGGCAGCCGGGGAAGATCTTGTCGAACTCGTAGCCCTGCAGCTGGTCGTAGCAGGTGCCGCAGCTCACCACCACGGTCTTGATGTCCAGGTAGTTCAGCGTGTTGGCCACGCGATGGAACAGCACCCGGTTGTCGGTGATGATCTTCTCGGCCTTGTCGTACTGGCCCGAGCCGCGCTGCGGATAGCCGCAGCACAGGTAGCCCGGCGGCAGCACGGTCTGCACCCCGGCATGCCAGAGCATGGCCTGGGTGGCCAAGCCCACTTGCGAGAACAGGCGCTCGGAGCCGCAACCGGGGAAGTAGAACACCGCCTCGCTGTCGGCGCTCGTCTTCTTCGGGTCGCGGATGATGGGGACGTAGTTCTTGTCCTCGATGTCCAGCAGTGCGCGGGCGGTGCGGGTCGGCAGCCCGCCCGGCAGCTTCTTGTTGACGAAGTGGATCACCTGCTCCTTGATCGGGGCGGTGCCCACGGTGGCCGGCGGGCGGGCCGTCTGCTTCTTGGCGAGGCCCTTGAGCAGGTCGTTGGCGAGGCGCTGCGCCTTGAAACCGACGTCCACCATCGCCGCACGGGCCAGCTTGATGGTCTGCGGATGGGTGGCGTTGAGCATCAGCATCGCGGCCTTGTTGCCCGGCCGGAAGCTCTTCTTGCCCATCTTGCGCAAGAGGTTGCGCATGTTCATCGACACGTCGCCGAAGTCGATCTTCACCGGGCAGGGCGTCGCGCACTTGTGGCAGACCGTGCAATGGTCGCCCACGTCCTCGAACTCCTCCCAGTGCTTGATCGACACGCCGCGGCGCGTTTGCTCCTCGTAGAGGAAGGCCTCGATCAGCAGCGAGGTCGCCAGGATCTTGTTGCGCGGGCTGTAGAGCAGGTTGGCGCGCGGTACGTGCGTCGCGCACACCGGCTTGCACTTGCCGCAGCGCAGGCAGTCCTTGATGGAGGCGGCGATGTCGCCGATGTCCGACTGCTGCATGATCAGCGACTCGTGGCCCATCAGCCCGAAGCTGGGCGTGTAGGCGTTGGTCAGATCGGCGTACAGCCCGGGCTCGCGCATGAGCTTGCCCTTGTTGAAGCGGCCTTCCGGGTCCACGCGCCGCTTGTACTCGACGAAGCGCGCCAGCTCCTCGTCGCTCAGGAACTCCAGCTTGGTGATGCCGATGCCGTGCTCGCCGGAGATCACGCCGCCCAGGCTGCGCGCGAGCTTCATGATGCGGCCCACCGCTTCGTGGGCCGTCTGCAGCATCTCGTAGTTGTCGCTGTTGACGGGGATGTTGGTGTGCACGTTGCCGTCGCCGGCGTGCATGTGCAGCGCCACCCACACCCGCCCGCGCAGCACCTCCTTGTGGATGCGCCGGCACTCGTCGACGATGGGCTGCAAGGCAGCGCCCGCGAACAGACCCTGCAGGGGCTTGAGCAGCTGGGTCTTCCAAGAGGCGCGCAGGCTGTGGTCCTGCAACTGCGCGAAGTAGGTGCGCCCGGTGTCCGCCTGCACCACGTCGAGGTGGTGCAGCCAGTGCGACCACAACTCGCGCGTCTCGCGCAGCAGCGCGAGCGCCTGCTGCACCCGGTCCTCCAGCAACTCGGCGCTCGGGATCTCGCTGGCGTCGTCCGTCTTGCCGAGCGGCAGCGAACCCTCGGTGAAGAACTCCTCCAGCCGCTCCACCAGCTGCAGCTTGTTGCGCAACGACAGCTCGATGTTGATGCGCTCGATCCCCTCGGTGTACTCGCCCATGCGGTCGAGCGGGATCACCACGTCCTCGTTGATCTTGAAGGCGTTGGTGTGCCGGGAGATGGCCGCGGTGCGCTTGCGGTCGAGCCAGAACTTCTTGCGCGCGTCCGGCGAGACGGCGACGAACCCCTCGCCCGAGCGGCTGTTGGCGATGCGCACGACTTCCGAGGTGGCCTTGGCCACCGCGTCGGGGTCGTCGCCGACGATGTCGCCGATCAGCACCATCTTGGGCAGCGTGCCGCGCTTGGATTTGGTCGCGTAGCCCACCGCCCTGAGATAGCGGTCGTCCAGGTGTTCCAGGCCCGCCAGCAGCACCGGAAAGCGCCCGCGCCCCTCCAGCTCGATGCCGCCCGCCTTGGCGAGCGAGAACATGTAGCCCTTGATCTCGACGATGGAGGGCACCGCGTCCTTGGCGTTGCCGAAGAACTCCAGGCACACGGTGCGCGTGTGCGCCGGCATGCGGTGCACGATCCAGCGCGCCGAGGTGATGAGCCCGTCGCAGCCTTCCTTCTGCACGCCCGGAAGGCCCGCGAGGAACTTGTCGGTCACGTCCTTGCCCAGGCCCTCCTTGCGGAACACCCGTCCCGGGATGTCGAGGCGTTCGATGCGCGTCGGCCGGCTCCAGTCGATCTTGCCGGCCGCCTCGAAGTAGCGCAGTTCGAAGCTCGCAACCTCCACGTCGTGGATCTTGCCGAGGTTGTGGTCGAGCCGCACCACCTCCAGCCATTGCGCGTCCGGGGTGACCATGCGCCAGGAGGCGAGGTTGTCGAGCGCCGTGCCCCACAGCACCGCCTTCTTGCCGCCCGCATTCATCGCGATGTTGCCGCCGATGCAGGAGGCCTCGGCCGAAGTCGGGTCCACCGCGAAGACGAAACCGGCGCGCTCGGCCGCGTCGGCCACACGCTGCGTGACGACGCCGGCCTCGGTCCAGATGGTGGGCACCGGCCGGTCCAGGCCGGGCAGCCGCACCTCCTCGACCTCGCTCATCGCTTCGAGCTTCTCGGTGTTGATGACGGCCGACTTCCAGGTGAGCGGCACGGCGCCGCCGGTGTAGCCGGTGCCGCCGCCGCGCGGGATGATGGTCAGGCCCAGCTCGATGCAGCCCTTGACGAGCGCGGCCGTCTCGGCCTCGGTGTCGGGCGTGAGCACGACGAACGGGTACTCCACGCGCCAGTCGGTGGCGTCGGTGACGTGCGAGACGCGGCTCAGCCCGTCGAACTTGATGTTGTCGCGCCGCGTGTGGCGGCCCAGCACGCGCACGGTGCGGCGGCGCAGCTCGGCCACTTCGTCGAAGTAGGCGGCAAAGCGCTCGACCGCCTGCCGGGCTGCGGCCAGCAGTTCGCCCACCAAGGCGTCGCGCGCCGCGTCGGCCGCCGGGGTGCGACGGCGCTCGATCTCGCGCAGGCGGTGCTCCAGCGCCTCGATGAGCAGGCGCCGCCGCCTGGGGTTGTCCAGCAGGTCGTCTTGCAGATAGGGGTTGCGCTGCACGACCCAGATGTCGCCCAGGACCTCGTACAGCATGCGGGCGGAACGGCCCGTCTGGCGCTCCTCGCGCAGCAGACTCAGCACCTCCCACGCCCGCGCTCCGAGGATGCGGATGACGATCTCGCGGTCCGAGAACGAGGTGTAGTTGTAAGGAATCTCGCGCAGCCGCGGGTGCGCGGCATCGCGGGCGGTCGGGCTGCTCGAAGCGAGGTCGTGGACGGGGAGCGGTGCGTTCATGGGCTCCGGGCGCGTGGGGCGGGGTTTGTAACAGCGCTTGAGCGGCAATCCTACCGCAGCGCAACATCCCGCGCCCCGGCTTCGGGCCTCCCCGGGCTGCCCCGGTTGCGGCGGCAGCGCTTCCGTGACAGAAACCCTCCTGTCACATAACAACGCTAGGCTCGCGGGCCGGCCGGGAGCCACGGTGCTCCGGCCGGTTCCCCCCTGCATGGAGATGTCATGAAGCTCACACTCGCTGCCGCCGCTGCCGCGGCCGTCGTCACCCTGTCTGCCGCGCCGGCGCGCGCCCAGGTCGAGATCCAGTGGTGGCACTCGATGACCGGCGCCCTCAACGAGCGCGTGATCGAGCTGGCCAACGGCTTCAACGCCAGCCAGAAGGACTACAAGGTGGTGCCCGTCTTCAAGGGCTCGTACCCCGAGTCGATGACGGCCGCGATCGCCGCCTTCCGCGCCGGCAACGCACCGCACATCCTGCAGGTGTTCGAGGTGGGCACGGCCACCATGATGGCGGCCAAGGGCGCGATCAAGCCCGTCCACCAGTTGATGAAGGAGTCGGGTGTCGAGTTCGACCCCAAGGTGTACGTGCCCGCGGTGGCCGGCTACTACACCGATCGCAAGGGCAACATGCTGTCCTTGCCGTTCAACTCCTCCACGCCGGTCTTCTACGTGAACAAGGACGCCTTCCGCAAGGCCGGGCTCGATCCCGAGAAGGCGCCCAAGACCTGGAGAGAGTTCGCGGTGGCGGCCGGCAAGCTCAAGGCCAGCGGCCAGGCCTGCGTGTACACCACCGGCTGGCCGTCGTGGGTGCACATCGAGAACTTCTCCGCCTGGCACAACCTGCCGATCGGCACCAAGGAGAACGGCATCGCCGGCACCGACACGCAGTTCACCTTCAACTCGCCGCAGCACGTGGCCCACATCCAGATGCTGGGCGACTTCGCCAAGAACGGCTGGTTCACCTACGCGGGCCGGCGCAACGAGGCCGAGGCCAAGTTCTTCAGCGGCGAGTGCGCGATGCTGACCTCCAGCTCCGGCGCGCAGGCCAACATCCGCAAGAACGCGAAGTTCGACTTCTCCGTCAACTTCCTGCCCTACCACGACAACGTGGCGGGAGCGCCTCAGAACTCCATCATCGGCGGGGCGAGCCTGTGGGTGATGAGCGGCAAGAAGCCGGCGGACTACAAGGGCGTCGCCGAGTTCTTCAAGTACCTCTCGCGCCCCGAGGTGCAGGCCAAGTGGCACCAGGACACCGGCTACGTGCCGATCACCCTCGCGGCCGCGGAGCTGACCCGCAAGTCCGGCTACTACGAGAAGGTGCCCGGCTCCGACATCGCGATGCGCCAGCTCAACCACAAGCCGCCCACGGCCAACTCCAAGGGCCTGCGCTTCGGCAACTTCGTGCAGGGCCGCGAGGTGATCGAGGAAGAGATCGAAGCCGTGCTGGCCGGCAAGAAGGACGCCAAGACCGCCCTGGACGACGCGGTGCGCCGCGGCAACGAGCTGCTGCGCCGTTTCGCGGCGACCGCCAAGGACAGCTGATCGTCGGCTAGACTGCCCGCCGAACCCGGCCGTGCGGCGCCGGCCGGGTTCGTTCTTTTTCGCCGGGTTCCCGCATGGAAAAACGCGTCGTCTTCCGCTCACGCTGGCTGCCCTACCTGCTGGTCGCCCCGCAGATCGCCATCACCGTCGTCTTCTTCTTCTGGCCCGCGGCCCAGGCGCTGTGGTTCGCCTTCCAGCGGCAAGATGCGTTCGGGCTGTCCACCGAGTTCGCCGGGCTGGACAACTTCGCCGACCTGCTGCGCGACGCCAACTATCTCGAGTCGTTCCAGGTCACGGCCCTGTTCAGCGTGCTGGTGGCCACGGGCGGCATCACCCTCGCGCTGCTGCTGGCCGTGATGGCCGACCGCGTGATCCGCGGCGCCACCGTCTACAAGACGCTGCTGATCTGGCCCTATGCGGTGGCGCCCGCCATCGCCGGGGTGCTGTGGGGGTTCTTGTTCGCGCCGTCCATCGGCATCGTCAGCTACGGCCTGCGCCAGCTGGGCATCGACTGGAACTGGGTGCTGCGCAGCGAGCAGGCCATGCTGCTGGTGGTGATCGCCTCGGTGTGGAAGCAGATCTCCTACAACTTCCTGTTCTTCCTGGCGGGGCTGCAGGCGATTCCGCGCTCGCTGATCGAGGCCGCGGCGATCGACGGCGCACGCCCCTTCAGGCGCTTTTGGACCATCGTCTTCCCGCTGCTGTCGCCCACCACATTCTTCCTGCTGGTGGTCAACATCGTCTACGCCTTTTTCGACACCTTCGGCGTGATCGATGCCACCACTCAGGGCGGCCCGTCCGGGGCCACGCAGATCCTCGTCTACAAGGTGTATTACGACGGGGTGAAGGCGGCCGACCTGGGCGGGTCCTCGGCCCAGTCGGCCATCCTGATGCTGATCGTCATTGCGCTGACGGTCGTGCAGTTCCGCTTCATCGAGCGGCGCGTCAACTACTGAAGGCCCCCATGGTCGAACGCCGCCCCCTTCTCACCCTCCTCACGCACCTGGGCCTGCTCGTCGGCGTGGCGATCGTCGCGTTCCCCCTGTACGTGACGTTCGTCGCCTCCACCCTCACGCTGGAGGAGATCCTCGCGGTGCCGATGCGCCTCGTGCCTGGGGATCAGTTCTGGCACAACTACAGCCAGGTGCTGCTGGCCGGCTCCACCCGTGGCGCGGGGGCCCCGGTGGGCCCGATGATGTTCAACAGCCTCGTGATGGCGCTGGTGATCGCCTTCGGCAAGATCGCGATCTCGATCATCAGCTCGTTCGCCATCGTCTACTTCCGCTTCCCGCTGCGGCGCTTCTTCTTCTGGATGATCTTCGTGACGCTGATGCTGCCCGTGGAAGTGCGCATCATCCCGACGTTCAAGGTCGCCGCCGACCTCAGCCTGCTCAACACGTACGCGGGCCTGACGCTGCCGCTGATCGCCTCGGCCACGGCCACGTTCCTGTTCCGGCAGTTCTTCCTCACCGTGCCTGACGAACTCGCCGAGGCGGCGCGCATGGATGGCGCCGGGCCGATGCGGTTCTTCTTCGATGTGCTGCTGCCGCTGTCGAAGACCTCCATCGCGGCGCTGTTCGTCATCCAGTTCATCTACGGCTGGAATCAATACCTCTGGCCGCTGCTGGTGACCAGCGACGAGAGCATGTACACCGCTGTCATCGGCATCAAGCGCATGATCGTCGGCGGCGACGCCTTGACCGAGTGGAACCTGGTGATGGCCACGGCCATGCTCGCGCTGCTGCCGCCCGCCGTGGTGGTGGTGCTGATGCAGAAGTGGTTCGTCAAGGGCCTGGTCGACACCGAGAAATAGAAAACCGCACCCTCACATGGCTTCCATCTCCATCCGTCAGGTCGTCAAGCGCTACGGGCGCGGCGCCCAGGCCAACCAGGTGATCCACGGCGTGAACGCTGAGATCGCCGACGGCGAGTTCATCGTGATCGTGGGCCCCTCGGGCTGCGGCAAGAGCACCTTGCTGCGCATGGTGGCAGGCCTCGAGGAGATCACCGAGGGCCAGATCGCCATCGGGGACCGGGTGGTCAACGACGTCGAACCGGCCGATCGCGACATCGCCATGGTGTTCCAGAACTACGCGCTCTACCCTCACATGAGCGTGTACGACAACATGGCCTACGGGCTGAAGATCAAAGGGGTGCCGAAGGACGAGATCCGCCGCCGCGTCGAGAAGGCGGCGTCGATCCTGGAGCTGGGGCATCTGATGGACCGCAAGCCTCGCCAGCTCTCGGGCGGTCAGCGCCAGCGCGTCGCGATGGGCCGCGCGATCGTGCGCGAGCCGCAGGTGTTCCTGTTCGACGAGCCGCTGTCGAACCTGGACGCCAAGCTGCGGGTGCAGACGCGCATCGAGATCCAGAAGCTGCACCGCGAGCTCGGCGTGACCTCGCTGTTCGTCACGCACGACCAGGTGGAGGCGATGACGCTCGCGCAGCGCATGATCGTGATGAACGCCGGCCGCATGGAGCAGATCGGCACTCCCGAGGAGGTGTACGCCCGCCCGGCGACGACCTTCGTCGCCAGCTTCATCGGCTCGCCGCCGATGAACCTGCTGCCGGGCCGCCTGCAAGCCGACGCCCGATTTGCCCTGGACGAACTCACGATCGACCTGCCCGGCGCGCCTCCACGGGGCCAGCCCGGCGACTCGCTCATCCTCGGCATTCGGCCCGAGCATCTCGAGCTTGGCGACGAGGGCTGGCCGGTGGGGGTGGAGATGGTCGAAGTCCTCGGCGCGGAGCGCCTGGTGTACGGCAAGCTCGGTGAGCAGACACTGGTCGTGCGTACCGACGACAGCCGGGCGGCGCCACGGCCGGGCGACCGGCTGCATGTGCGGCCGATGCCGGGGCGGCTGCATTGGTTCGATCCCGCCACCCAGGGTCGGCTGTCGTGAGCACCGCCTTCCGCCTCGAGCCCTGGCCCTACCCGCGCTGGATCGCACACCGAGGCGCCGGCAAGCTTGCCCCCGAGAACACGCTGGCCGCGTTCCGCGTGGGCGCGGCGCACGGCTACCGGATGTTCGAGTGCGACGCCAAGTTGAGCGGAGACGGCGTTCCCTTCCTGCTCCACGACGCGACGCTCGAGCGCACCACCTCCGCTCGCGGGCAAGCGGCCGAGTGGACCTGGGCGGAGCTGAGCCGCCTGGACGCCGGCGGCTGGCACAGCCGCTCCTACGCGGGCGAGCCGCCCCCGACGCTCGAAGCCGTGGTGCGGTTCGTGCTGCGCAACGGCCATGCCCTCAACATCGAGATCAAGCCCTCGCCCGGCGCGGAGGCGCTCACCGGTCAGGCGGTGGCGGAGCACTGCCGCCGCTGGTGGTCGGCCACCCCGGGTGCTGTGCCGCCGCTGCTGACCTCCTTCAAACCGGCCGCCCTGCGTGCGGCGCGCGCCGCGGCGCCCGAGCTGCCCCGGGGGCTGCTGCTGGATCACTGGTGGGAGGGCTGGTGGGACGAGGCGCAGGCCCTTGATTGCAGTGCGGTCGTCGCCCACTTCGGCATGCTGGACGCTGCCGCGGTCGAAGGCCTGCGCGCCGCCGGGATGCGCTGCCTCGCCTACACCGTCAACGACGCCTGCGAGGCAGACCGGCTGCTCCAGGCCGGCGTCGATGGACTCATCACCGACGCGGTCGATCGCTTCGCTCCCGGCGAGGGGCTGCTCGACTGACCCAAGCCTGCCCGGGCTTGCCGGCACGGCGTGCGCGCGCCCTCTGCACGCCGTGCAATAACCTCGGTGCCAGCGACGGCGCGGCTGGACGCCCGCCGCCGGCCATGCGGTAATGGCTGCTGACGCCGGGCACCGGCTGCCCGGGGGGGCGGCATGCGAGCTTCTCGTCGACGGTTCTCCACCCAGGCTGGCGCCGGCGCGCGAGGCTGGCGGAGGATCCTGCTGGCCGGTCTGTGGCTGTTGCTCATCGCCCTGCCCCAGGCCGCGGCGGCGGCCACGGTCAGCGTGGTGCAGATCCAGGGGGCGATCGGCCCGGGCACGGCGGCCTACGTCAGCCGGGCCATCGAACGCGCGGGCGCCGCGGGGCGCGAACTGGTCATCCTCGAAATGGACACCCCCGGGGGCCTGGACCAGTCGATGCGGCAGATCATCAAGGCCATCCTCGCCTCGCCGGTGCCCGTGGCCGCCTACGTGGCTCCCAGCGGTGCGCGCGCTGCGAGCGCCGGCACGTACATTCTCTACGCGAGCCACGTGGCCGCGATGGCACCGGGCACCAACCTCGGGGCCGCCACCCCGGTGCAAATCGGAGGCAGCCCGCCTCCGGCAGCGGCGCCCCCTCAGCCGGCTGGCTCGGCTGCGCCCGGGCGCGACGAGCGGGCGCCCGCCGACGCATCGACTCGCAAGCAGATCAACGACGCGGTGGCCTACCTGCGCGGCCTCGCCCAGATGCGGGGGCGCAACGTCGAATGGGCCGAACGGGCCGTGCGGGAGTCGGTGAGCCTGCCGGCCGCCGAGGCGCTGGCGATGGGAGTCATCGACCTGGTGGCGGCCGACCGAGCCGCGCTGCTCAAGCAATTGCACGGACGCGAGGTGGACGCCCGTGGCGTTCGCCGCGCCTTGCAGACCGAGGGAGCGCAGCAAGTGCAGGACGAGCCGGACTGGCGGGCGCGCCTGCTGTCCGTCATCACCGATCCCAGCGTCGCGCTGATCCTGATGATGATCGGCGTGTACGGCCTGTTCTTCGAGTTCTCCAATCCCGGATGGGGGGTGCCGGGCGTGCTCGGCGGGATCTGCCTGCTGCTCGCGCTCTACGCCCTGCAACTGCTGCCCGTCAACTATGCGGGCATCGCACTGATCCTCCTGGGGCTGGCCTTCATGATCGCGGAAGCCTTCAGTCCGAGCTTCGGCATCGTGGGAATCGGCGGTGTCGTGGCCTTCACGGTCGGCGCGGTGATCCTGATGGACACCGAGGCGCCTGGGTTCGGCATCCCGTTGCCGCTGATCGTCGCCTTGGGGGCCACGAGCCTGCTGGTGATCGCGGGCATCGGGGCGATGGCGGCCCGCGCGCGCCGGCGCCCGGTGGTCACCGGCGACCAGGCGCTGTCCGGGGCGCTCGCACGTGTCTTGCCCGACGAACCCGCCGGGCAGTGGGCCTTGATCGAAGGCGAGCGCTGGCGCATCGAGAGCGACGTTCCTCTTGCACCCGGGCAGCGGGTGCGCGTCGTCGAGCGCCGCGGCCTCGTGCTGCGCGTGGCACCGGTGGACGGCGCCTCTCCCCCTGGACTCGAGGAGAGAACTTCATGATCCTCAACTTCGGATTCGGGTTCGGCGGCTTCCTCGTCATCGCGCTCATCGCGCTGCTGGTCTCGGCACTGCGCATCCTGCGCGAGTACGAGCGCGGCGTCGTCTTCCAGCTGGGGCGGTTCTGGAAGGTCAAAGGCCCGGGTCTCGTGCTGGTGATTCCCGGCATCCAGCAGATGGTCCGCGTGGACCTGCGCACGGTGGTGCTGGACGTACCGAAGCAGGACGTGATCTCGCGCGACAACGTGTCGGTGCAGGTCAACGCGGTCGTCTACTTCCGCGTCGTCGACCCGCAGAAGGCCATCATCCAGGTCGAGAACTTCATGGTCGCCACGAGCCAGCTCGCCCAGACGACCCTGCGCGCCGTGCTCGGCAAGCACGAGCTCGATGAGATGCTGGCCGAGCGCGAACGGCTCAACGCCGACATCCAGCAGGTGCTCGATGCGCAAACGGACGCGTGGGGCATCAAGGTGGCCAACGTCGAGATCAAGCACGTGGACCTCGACGAGTCGATGGTGCGCGCGATCGCCCGCCAGGCCGAGGCCGAACGCGAGCGCCGCGCGAAGGTCATCCATGCCGAAGGCGAGCTGCAGGCCTCGGAGAAGCTGATGCAGGCCGCCCAGATGCTTTCGCGCGAAGCCGGCGCCATGCAACTGCGCTACTTGCAGACGCTGGCCTCCATCGCCCACGACAAGTCCAACATCATCGTCTTCCCGCTGCCGGTGGACATGCTCGCGGGCCTCGCCGGCGGGCGCCGGGATGAGCCGCCGCCTTCTAGGGATGCACCTGCCCCGGGAAGGCCCACAACAAGGCCAGCGTCATGACGAGGTAGCGCAAGAACTTGCCGATCGCCATGTAGGCCACACAGGGCCAGAACGACAGACGCAGCCACCCGGCCACGCCGCACAGCGGATCGCCGACCACGGGCAGCCACGACAACAGGCACGCCTTGGGACCGAAGCGCTCCAGCCAGCCGAGCACCCGGTGCTCCACCTTGCGGTGCGTGAGGTGCTCGTAGGCCCGCTCGGCGCCATAGCCCATCCACCAGGTGATGGCACCGCCCACCGTGTTGCCGGCCGTGGCGACCAGGATGCCCGGCCACAGCAGCTCGGGGTTGATCTTCACGAGCCCGAAGAGCGCGGGCTCCGACCCCATGGGCAGCAAGGTGGCCGAGACGGCGGCCACGACGAACAGCGTGCTCAGCCCGTACTCCGGCAGGGCCAGAACCTCCAGCAAGCGTTGCAACCATGCTTCCATCTCGCGCGATTATGCGTGGCCGGCCGGGAGCGGTTTCACGCCCTGCAAGGTCCAACGGCTATACTCTGCCTCCTTTTTCAGCAGTCCGCTCTCCCCGCCCCGCCATGCGCCTCGGTTCCTTCGAATTGCCGAACCCGCTCTTCGTCGCACCGATGGCAGGTGTCACGGACCGCCCGTTCCGCAAGCTGTGCAAGCGCCTCGGGGCCGGGTACGCGGTGAGCGAGATGGTGACGTCCCGCAAGGAGCTGTGGACCAGCCTGAAGACATCCCGGCGCGCCAACCACGACGGCGAAGTCGCCCCCATCGCGGTGCAGATTGCCGGCACCGAACCCATCATGATGGCCGAGGCCGCGGCCTACAACATCGACCGCGGCGCACAGATCATCGACATCAACATGGGCTGCCCCGCCAAGAAAGTGTGCAACAAGTGGGCGGGCTCGGCCTTGATGCAAGACGAAGCCCTGGCCGTGCGCATCGTCGAGGCAGTCGTCACGGTGTGTGCGCCGCGCGGGGTGCCGGTGACGCTGAAGATGCGCACCGGCTGGTGCCAGCAGCACAAGAACGCCGTGTCGATCGCCCGTGGGGCCGAGCAGGCCGGTGTGGCGATGATCACCGTGCACGGCCGCACGCGCGAGCAAGGCTACAGGGGCGATGCCGAGTACGACACGATTGCCGCGGTCAAGGCCGCGGTGCGGGTGCCCGTGGTGGCCAACGGCGACATCACTTCGCCTCAGAAGGCCGCGTTCGTGTTGCGCCACACCGGCGCCGATGCGCTGATGATCGGCCGTGCAGCCCAGGGGCGACCCTGGATCTTCCGTGAGATCGGCCACTTTCTGGCCACGGGAACGCTGCTGGAGCCGCCGCGCACGCAGGAGGTGCGCGACTGGCTGGTCGAGCACCTGCACGACCACTACGACCTCTACGGCGAATGGAGCGGCGTGCGCACCGCACGCAAGCACATCGGCTGGTATGTGCGCGGGCTGCCCGGCGGCGAGGCCTTCCGCGCCGAGATGAACGGCTTGGACGACTGCCAGGCGCAGCTGGCCGCCGTCGTCCGGTATTTCGATCGACTGGCCGAGCACCACGAGCGGCTGCCCGCCGCGCCTGCGGGCGGAGCCCCGGAAGCACTGGACAGAGAAGCAGCATGAACGCCGCCGCCCCGAAGGCGGCGTTCAGCTCGCGCGAAGAGGTGGTTGCCAAGCAACCGGAGGGTACTGAATGAGCAAGAAGCAGATCGAAGAATGCATCCGCAGCAGCCTGGAGAGCTACTTCAAGGACCTGCGCGGCGAAGAGCCGCATTCGATGTATGAGATGCTGCTGCGCATCGTCGAGAAACCGCTCCTCGAGGTGGTGATGCAGCACGCCGAGGGCAATCAGTCGCGCGCGGCGGAATGGCTCGGCATCAACCGCAACACGCTGCGCCGCAAGCTGCTTGACCACAAGCTGCTGAAGTGAATCCTTTGTCCGGCATTTCCTGAAAGTTCGCCATGCAAGCCCTCCTCTCCGTCTCCGACAAGACCGGCATCGTCGAATTCGCTCAAGCGCTTCATGCGCTGGGCGTCAAGCTCCTGTCCACCGGGGGCACCGCCCGCCTGCTGGCCGACCGCGGCCTGCCGGTGACGGAGGTGTCGGAGGTGACGGGCTTTCCCGAAATGCTCGATGGCCGCGTCAAGACGCTGCATCCACGCATCCACGGCGGCCTGCTCGCCCGCCGCGACCTCCCGGAGCACATGGCCGCGCTCAACGCGCACGGCATCGGCACGATCGACCTTCTGATCGTCAACCTCTATCCGTTCAAGCAGGCCACCGCACGGCCCGACTGCACGCTGGAGGACGCCATCGAGAACATCGACATCGGCGGCCCCGCGATGCTGCGTGCCGCGGCGAAGAACTGGCAGGACGTCGCCGTCGTGATCGACCCCGCCGACTACGAGCGCGTGCTGGCCGAACTCAAGGCGGGCGGGATCGAGCGAAGCACCAAGTTCATGCTGGCCCGGAAGGTCTTCGCGCACACCGCCGCCTACGACGGGATGATCGCGAACTACCTGAGTTCGCTCGAGGAGGGCGCCGAGCTCGCCACCGCCCAGGTGCCCCAGCGCCGCGAGTACCCCTCGGTGCTGACCCTGCAACTGCACAAGGCGCAGGACATGCGCTACGGCGAGAACCCGCACCAAAGCGCCGCCTTCTACCGCGATGCCGAACCGGTGCCCGGCAGCCTCGCCCACTACCGTCAGCTGCAGGGCAAGGAGCTGTCGTACAACAACATCGCCGATGCGGACGCCGCCTGGGAATGCGTGAAGACCTTCGACGCGCCGGCCTGCGTGATCATCAAGCACGCCAATCCCTGCGGCGTTGCGGTGGGTGCGAGCGCCGCCGAGGCCTACGCGAAGGCCTTCAAGACCGACTCGACCTCGGCCTTCGGCGGGATCATCGCGTTCAATCAGCCGCTCGACGCCGCGGCGGCGGAGCTCGTGGCCAAGCAGTTCGTCGAGGTCATCATCGCGCCGGCTTACACGCCGGACGCCCTGGCCGTCTTCCAGGCCAAGCAGAACGTTCGATTGCTGGAAGTGCCGCTCGCGCGCGATGCCAACCCCTACGACCTCAAGCGCGTGGGCGGCGGAGTGCTCGTGCAGTCGGCCGACGCGAAGAACGTCACGGCCGACGAGCTGCGCGTGGTGACGGCCAAGCAGCCCACGCCCGAGCAGATGCAGGACCTGCTGTTCGCCTGGAAGGTGGCGAAGTTCGTCAAGAGCAACGCCATCGTCTTCTGCGCGGGGGGCATGACGCTGGGGGTGGGCGCGGGCCAGATGAGCCGCATCGACTCCGCCCGCATCGCCTCGATCAAGGCGGCCAACGCGGGCCTGTCGTTGCAAGGCTCGGCCGTGGCGAGCGACGCCTTCTTCCCCTTCCGCGACGGCCTCGACGTCGTGGCCGATGCCGGGGCGACCTGCGTGATCCAGCCGGGCGGCAGCGTGCGCGACGACGAGGTGATCGCCGCCGCCAACGAGCGCGGCATCGCGATGGTCTTCACCGGCACGCGGCACTTCCGCCATTGAGACCGGGGCTGCCGCCGTGGCGGCCCCTCCCGTGCGGGGCCGCGGGTGCTCAGGGCGATGAAGCCGGATCGGTCTTGCGAGTGAGGGCGTGCAGCCGCAGACGCAGCCCGGCGGCGGCCCAGTTCAGCCTGCGTCCGATCCTCGCGACCACGGTCCTGCGCGCTCGTACGTCCGACCAATCGAAGAACGGTTCCTTGAGGTCGTAGTGCCCCCGCTGCGCGTCGGGCACGTCCCCCGCCTCGATGCGCTGGATGAGCCGCGGCAGCTCGCGATAGAAGCGCTCCGAGCGGTAGACCGGATGCAGCGACCACAGCCCCGGCGGCGAGCCCAGAAAGTCCAGCCGCACGAGACCTTGATCCTTCATCAAGGCGGTCATGCAGTCTTCCAACGCCAGGTAGGGCGGGGTGTAGTTGATGAACGCCGTCGCCCGTCCGGCCAGGTTGGGCTGGCACAACGGGATGCGCAGTTCTCCCCGCTCGAACCTGCGTCGGTCGAGCAGGAACACGCGGGTGCTGAGTGTGGAGAACTCGTGCGCCGGCGGGTCGGTGCTCACCCGGCGCAATTCGCTCGCATTGAACAGCCTCCCGTCGCTGCGGGGCGGTCCGGGATAAGGGCTGCAACTCAGCACGCGGGGGTCGCGTCGCAGGTGTTCCACGGCCTCGGCAACCCAGCTCGAGGAGCCTCCTCCGAACATCATGTCGGAGTCGAGGTGCAGCACGAAGTCATGCGTGGCCTCGCGCAGCCCGAAAAGGTAGGCATGGAAGGGGCTGCCGTTGTAGGCCTTCTTGGGCAGCCAGTCCCGGCCCACAAAGGTGCGCGCCACCTCGCGGATGTTGCCCTTGTCGTACCGCACTTCGACGACGCGCACCTTCGCGCTGCGGCTGCGCAGTTCGCCGAGCAGCGCCCTCAAGTCACGCAGCCGGGTGTCGTAGTCGTCGGCGCGATACCGGCTGGCGGGTGTCTGGTGCAGGTCGAGCGTGAACAGGATCTCGTCCACCTGCTCGCCGAATACGCGGATGTGATGCGCGAGCGTATGGACGGCGTGCGGAGCATCGAAGGGATGCAGGTTGACCTGCAGTGTCACGGGGTTGGACGGCATCACGGGCTTCCCCCTCAGTGCTGTGCGTCGCGCGGTCGCGCGCGTCGCGATGTCGAGGTCGATTCTCGTGAGCGGGCGAAGGACTGCTGCGCGCAGTCGCTTCAAGATGTAGCGCTTGTAATGCCGGCACGGGAAAGGTCCCCGGGACCCAGGCCGCAGCGGGTGCGACCGGGCGGCCGGTTACCATCTCGGCTGGTGGTCCGGCCCCGACCGGCTCGTCTTGCCTTGGCCGGTGTGGCCGACGCAGGGCAAGGAGCCTGCTGCGGGAGGACGCCCCTCAGGAGCGACAGCGTTCGTGATCGCCCGGATCGCGCGGATGGCGCGGCCGGCACGCTGGGGCAGGTGGTGAAGAAGGCGTTGAAGAAGGATGCGCGCGTGGCGTACGGCGATCGGAAGGGCGGCACCGTGACGGGTAGGCTCGGCTCGATCGGGCGTAAGGCGGCGCCGTGCTTCGCGGCACTCGCGTACGTTCAGGCCGTGCGGCGGCGCTTCGAGCGATGAGAGTCCTCGGCATCGACCCCGGCCTGCAGACCACGGGCTTCGGCCTGGTGGACGTGGACGGCCCGCACCTGCACTACGTGGCCAGCGGCACCATCAAGACGCGCGAGGCGGCACTGGGCGACCTGCCCGGGCGGCTCAAGATCATCTACGAGGGTGTGCGCGAGGTGGTCGAGCGCTACCAGCCTCAGGTCGCCTCGGTCGAGATCGTGTTCGTCAACGTCAACCCCCAATCGACGCTCCTGCTGGGCCAGGCGCGAGGAGCTGCCCTGGCGGGCCTCGTGAGCTGCGCGCTGCCGGTCAACGAGTACACGGCTTTGCAGATGAAGAAGGCCATCGTCGGCCATGGGCTGGCGCGCAAGGAGCAGATCCAGGAGATGGTCGCACGCCTGTTGCGCCTGCCCAGCCTGCCTGGCAAGGACGCCGCCGACGCGCTGGGGCTGGCCATCTGTCATGCCCACGCCGCCAGGACCTTCGAGGCGGTGGGCAAGGCCGGAGGGCGTCCGGGTCGACGCACGCACGGGCAGATGAAAGGCGGTCGCAGCTACTGATCTCGCGAGCAAGAACGGCGAACCGCCGGCCCACGAGGCGCCTCAGGAAGAGGCACCGCTGGCCGGCACGGCGGGCGCGCCGGGTGCATCTGCGGCCGCCGGGCCGCGGCCTTCGACGAGGCGCTCGACGATCAGCACGCCGAAGAACACGAGGCCGGCGATCACCGTCCACTTGACGATGACGGCCCCGATGCGAAAGTAGCGGGGCTGCCGTGTGACGAGGTACAGGCCGAAACAGACGATGGCTGCGGCCAGGAGCAGGAAGATCAGGACCCGGACGACGGGGAACATCGAAACCCCTTGCTGCTCAGACGCAGCGCCTCACCAGGCGACGGCCGGCAGCGCAAAGCCCTGCGGCGCCCGCTTCTCGTCCTCGAAGCTCACGATCTCGTAGCAGCTGGCATCGGCCAGCACCGCGCGCAGCAGCTTGTTGTTGAGCGCGTGGCCCGACCGGTAGGCGCTGTAGGCGGCCAGCAGCGGTTTGCCGATGAGGTAGAGGTCGCCGATCGCGTCGAGGATCTTGTGCTTGACGAATTCGTCGTCATAGCGCAGGCCGTCCGCATTGAGCACACGGTAGTCGTCCACGACGATCGCGTTGTCCATGCTGCCGCCGAGCCCCAGCCCGCGCGAGCGCATCATCTCGACGTCCTTCGTGAAGCCGAAGGTGCGGGCGCGGGCGATGTCGCGGCTGTAGCGGCCCGAGGCGAAGTCGAACACCACCTGGCGGCCGGTCTGGTCGACCGCCGGGTGATTGAACTCGATCTCGAAGGACAGCTTGTAGCCGTGGTACGGCTCGAGCCGCGCCCACTTGAGCGTCGCGCCCTCGCCTTCGCGCACTTCCACCGGACGGGTGATGCGCACGAAGCGCTTCGGCGCGTTCTGAAGCTCGATCCCGGCGCTCTGCAGGAGGTAGACGAAGGAGGCCGCAGAGCCGTCCAGGATCGGGACTTCGTCCGCTGTGATGTCGACGTACAAATTGTCGAGCCCGAGGCCCGCGCACGCGGACATCAGGTGCTCGACGGTGTGCACACGGGGCGCACCCGGGTCGCCGCCCGCCGAGAGCGTGGAGGCCAGTCGCGTGTCGGTCACGGCCGTGGCCGACACCGGGATCTCCACCGGCTGCGGGAGGTCGACGCGCCGGAAGACGATGCCGGTGTCCGGCGCCGCGGGCCGCAGCGTGAGTTCCACGCGCTGCCCGCTGTGCAGGCCGACACCGACCGCCCGGGTCAGCGACTTGAGGGTGCGTTGTTGCAGCATGCACGCGATTCTATGAGGCGGGGCGAGACCCTGCCCTCGAGGGGCGCAACCGAGGTCGCGCAACCCGAGGAGCGAGCACACCCGACGTCACCCCCGACGGTGCGAACCCGCCCGGGGGAGCGCCGCTCAGTCGGCTTGCTTGCGCAGGAAGGCCGGAATCTCGATCTCGTCCATGCCGTTGCTCGCCAGAGCGTCCACCCGGGCGGCCGCCTGCGTGCGGCCGGAGCGCCAGACGCTCGGCGTGTTCAGCCCGCTGTAATCGTGGGCCGAGGGGGCGCCGACCGTCTGCGTCAGGATGGGCATGTTGTCGGTGCCGGTGCGCATCGCGGGTTGCGAGTGCACCACGCTGATCGGCTGGCGCTTGGCCTGGCCCGTCAGACCGGTTGCGATGACGGTGACGCGCATCTGGTCGCCCAGGGTGTCGTCGTAGGCCGTGCCGTAGATCACGTGCGCGTCGTCGGCGGCGTAGCGGCGGATGGTGTTCATCGCATTGCGGCTCTCGGCCAGCTTGAAGGTGCTGCGGGCCGCCGCGATGAGCACGAGCACGCCGCGCGCGCCGGAGAGGTCGATGCCTTCCAGCAGCGGGCAGGCCACCGCCGCTTCGGCGGCCTTGAGGGCACGGTCCGGGCCGGAGGCCACCGCCGTGCCCATCATCGCCTTGCCCGGCTCGCTCATCACCGTCTTGACGTCCTCGAAGTCGACGTTGACGAGGCCCGGCACGTGGATGATGTCGCTGATGCCGCCCACGGCGTTGCGCAGCACGTCGTTGGCCTGCGCGAAAGCCTGGTCCTGCGTGACGTCGTCGCCCAGCACTTCGAGCAGCTTCTCGTTGAGCACGACGATCAGCGAATCGACGTTGGCCTCGAGCTCGGCCACGCCGGCATCGGCCTGCTTCATGCGGCGGCCGCCTTCGAACTCGAACGGCTTGGTCACCACACCGACCGTCAGGATGCCCATGTCCTTGGCGACACGCGCGATGACCGGGGCGGCGCCCGTGCCGGTGCCGCCGCCCATGCCGGCCGTGATGAACAGCATGTGCGCGCCGTCGATGGCTTCACGGATGCGGTCCACCGCCTCCTCGGCTGCCGCGCGTCCCGCCTCGGGCTTCGCTCCCGCGCCCAGCCCGGTGGTGCCGAGTTGGATGAGCTTGTGAGCCATCGAGCGGTTCAGCGCCTGCGCGTCGGTGTTGGCGCAGATGAACTCGACCCCCTGCACGCCCTGGGCGATCATGTGGTCCACGGCGTTGCCGCCGCCACCACCCACCCCGATCACCTTGATCTGGGTGCCCAGGTTGAATTCCTCGATCATCTCGATAGGCATGATGGACCTCCTTCGTCACTAGCAGTTGCCTACAACAAAAATCCGCTTCCGACGGTGCTTGGCCGTCAGAAGTTGCCGATGAACCAATCCTTCACTCGTCCAAAGAGCGTCTTCACCGAGCCCGCCTGTTGGGCCGCCCGGTGCCCGCGCACGCGCGCCAGGCGCGCTTCCTCCAGCAGCCCCATCACGGTGGCCGAACGCGGGTTGGCCACCATGTCGTAGAGCGGCCCGGAATAGGTGGGCACGCCCTTGCGAACGGGTTTCAGGAAAATGTCTTCGCCCAGCTCCACCATGCCGGGCATCACCGCCGAGCCGCCGGCCAGCACGATGCCCGAGGAGAGCAGCTCCTCGTAACCGCTTTCGCGGATGACCTGGTGCACGAGCGAGAAGATCTCCTCCACGCGCGGCTCGATCACGCCGGCCAGCGCCTGCCGCGAGAGCATGCGCGGCGGCCGGTCCCCGAGGCCGGGCACCTCGACCTGCTCCTGCGGGTCGGCCAGCAGCTGCTTGGCCACGCCGAAGTCGACCTTGATCTCTTCTGCATCCTTGGTCGGCGTGCGCAGCGCCATCGCGATGTCGCTGGTGATGAGGTCGCCCGCGATCGGGATGACCGCGGTGTGGCGGATCGAGCCGTCGGTGAAGATCGACACGTCGGTCGTGCCGGCGCCGATGTCCACGAGCGCGACGCCCAGGTCCTTCTCGTCCTCGGTGAGCACCGCGGCGGCCGAAGCGCTCGGGTTGAGCACCAGCTGCTCGACCTCCAGGCCGCAGCGGCGCACGCATTTGACGATGTTCTCGGCGGCGCTTTGCGCGCCCGTCACGATGTGGACCTTGACCTCGAGCCGCCCGCCGCTCATGCCGATCGGCTCCTTGACCTCGTGGCCGTCGATCACGAACTCCTGCGGCTCCACCAGCAGCAGCTTCTGGTCGTTGGGGATGTTGATCGCCTTGGCCGTCTCCACCACGCGGGCCACGTCGATCGGCGTGACCTCCTTGTCGCGCACGATCACCATGCCGGTGGAGTTCTGCCCGCGGATGTGGCTGCCGGTGATGCCCGTGTAGACGCGCGTGATCTTGCAGTCGGCCATCATCTCGGCCTCCTTCAAGGCCTGCTGGATCGACTGCACCGTGGCGTCGATGTTGACGACCACGCCCCGCTTGAGCCCGTGCGACGGCGCCACGCCCAGGCCGGCGAGCCGCAGTTCGCCGGTGGGCAGCACCTCGGCCACCACCGCCATGACCTTGGCCGTGCCGATGTCCAGGCCGACGACGAGATCCTTGTATTCCTTCGCCATGAATCTTGCCCTCAGTTCCTTTTCTGCTGCGCTGGAGCGACGAGCGTCGTGACGCCGCGGATGCGCACCGCGTAACCGTTGTGATGCCGCAGGTCGGCGTATTGCAGCGGCCCCGGGTACTGCGCCCGCACCTGCGGCCAGGTCGCCACGAAGCGCTCCAGGCGCGCCAACACCTCGGCGGCCTCGCCCCGGCCCAGTTCGATCGTCGCGCCGTCGTCCAGCTCGAGCCGCCACGAGCCGCGCTCCGACAGCCGCATCGCCTCGATGCGGGTGTCGAGACGCTCGATCACCGGCGCCAGCGTGCGGTACATGTGCAGCACCTGCGACGCGCTGCCCGCCGGGCCCTCCAGGGCCGGCAAGCCCTCTTCCTCCACGTCGCCCAGGTTCGCCTCGAACACCTCGCCGTGGTCGTTCACGAGCCGGTCGTCGCCCCAGTGCGCCACTGCCCGGTGCTCCTCCAGCCGCACGGCGAGCCGGTCGGGCCACACCCGCTGCACCACCGCACGCCGCACCCAGGGCACCGACTGGAAGGCTTGCTGCGCACGCTGCAAGTCGACGGTGAAGAAGTTGCCCGAGAGCTTCGGGATCGCATTGGCGCGGATCGTGGAGACGCTGTTGCGCGAGACGTCGCCGTCGATCTTCACGGCCCGGATGGCGAACACCGGCCAGCGCGCGACCCAGGACAGCGCCAGCCAGGCGAACGCGAGCGCCGCTGCTGCGAACAGCAGCGCAGCGGTCGCGTTCATCAGCCGGATGTCCAGGGGGGTGGTGTCCTGCATGGCGTCTCGGTCACCCTTCACGCATGGAGCCGGGCCTGCGACACCAGCCACAGGCACAGCTGTTCGTAGCTGATGCCGGCCGCACGGGCCGACATGGGCACCAGCGAATGGCCGGTCATCCCGGGCGAGGTGTTCATCTCGAGCAGGAACGGCTTGCGATCGCTCGCGCGGATCATCACGTCGGCGCGCGCCCAGCCGCGGCAGCCCAGCGTTCGGAACGCCTGCACGACGATGCGCTGGATCTCGGCCTCCTCCTCGGCCGGCAAACCGCTCGGGCAGTGGTACTGCGTCACGTCGGTGAAGTACTTGTTCTGATAGTCGTAGTTGCCCTCGGGGGCGACGATGCGGATCAGGGGCAGCGCCTGCGCCTCGTCGCCTTCTCCGAGCACGGGGCAGGTGGTCTCGTCCCCGGCCACGAACTCCTCGCACAACACGTCCGGGTCGTACTTCGCCGCGAGCTGGTAGGCGGCCTCGCACTGCTCGACGTCGGTCACCTTGGTCAGCCCGATGGTCGAACCCTCGCGCGCGGGCTTCACGATCATCGGCGCGCCGAGCGCCGCGAAGGCCTTGCGCGTTTCCTCGGCGCTGGAGACCAGTCGCCAGTCGGGAGTGGGCAGGCCCTCGAAGCGCCAGATGCGCTTGGTCATCACCTTGTCCATCGCGATGGCCGACGCCATGACCCCGGAGCCGGTGTACGGCAGGCGCAGCAGTTCGAGCGCGCCTTGCACCGTGCCGTCCTCGCCGAAGCGCCCGTGCAGTGCGATGAAGCAGCGCGAGTAGCCGTCGCGCTTGAGGTCCGCGAGGTCACGCTCGGCGGGGTCGAAGGCGTACGCCTCGACGCCGCGCGAGCGCAGGGCATTGAGCACACCGGTGCCGGACATGATGGACACCTCGCGCTCGGACGAATCTCCGCCCATCAGCACCGCGACCTTGCCGAGGGTGCGTGGGTCGATGCGGTCGATCGCCGCAGGATCGATCTTCATGCGGTCTCTCCCCTGAGCAGTTCCACCAGTTGGGCCGGCACCCCGCCGATCGAGCCGGCTCCCATGGTGATGACGACGTCGCCGTCGCGCGCGTGGTCGACGATGGTCTGCGGCATCTCGGCGATGTCGTCCACGAACACCGGGTCCACCTTGCCCGCGACGCGCAGGGCGCGGGCGAGCGAGCGGCCATCGGCGGCGACGATGGGCGCCTCGCCCGCGGCATACACCTCCGCGAGCAGCACGGCATCAGCCGTCCCCAGCACCTTGACGAAGTCCTCGAAACAGTCGCGCGTGCGGGTGTAGCGGTGCGGCTGGAACGCCAGCACCAGGCGACGCCCGGGGAAGGCCCCGCGCGCGGCGGCGAGGGTGGCGGCCATCTCGACGGGGTGATGGCCGTAATCGTCGATGAGCGTGAAACGCCCGCCGCCGGCCGCCGGCAGGTCGCCATAGCGCTGGAAGCGCCGCCCCACGCCTTTGAACTCGGCCAGCGCCTTGAGCACCGGCGCATCGGGCAACTCCAGCTCGGTGGTCACCGCGATCACCGCCAGCGCGTTCAGCACGTTGTGCTCGCCCGGCAGGTTCAGCGTGACCTCCAGATCCGGCATCGCCACGCCGTTGCGCCGCTCGCAGACGAAGTGCATCTGGCCGTCCTGCGCGCGGACGTTCACGGCCCGGACCTGGACGTCCTCACCGAAACCGTAGGTGACCACCGGGCGCGAGACCATCGGAATGATGGAGCGCACGCCGGGATCGTCGGCGCACAGGATCGCCGCGCCGTAGAACGGCATGCGGTGCAGGAAGTCCACGAAGGCCGCCTTGAGCCGCGCATAGTCGTGCCCGTAGGTGTCCATGTGGTCGGCGTCGATGTTGGTGACGACCGACAGGATGGGCATCAGGTTGAGGAAGGAGGCATCGGACTCGTCCGCCTCGACCACGATGTAGTCACCGCTGCCCAGGCGCGAATGGGCGCCGGCGCTGTTCAGGCGCCCACCGATCACGAAGGTGGGGTCGACGCCGGCCTCGGCCAGCGCGCTCGCCACGAGGCTGGTGGTCGTCGTCTTGCCGTGCGTGCCGGCGATGGCGATGCCCTGCTTGAGCCGCATCAGCTCGGCGAGCATCACCGCGCGGGGCACCACCGGCACGCGCCGGGCGCGCGCCGCGATCACCTCGGGGTTGTGGCCGCCGACCGCCGTGGACACGACGATGGCGTCGGCGCCTTCGATGTGCGAGGCGTCGTGGCCGATCATCACCTTGATGCCGAGCGCGGCCAGCCGGCGCGTGGTCGCGCTTTCGTGCTGGTCCGAGCCCGAGATGGTGTAGCCGAGGTTGAACAGCACCTCGGCGATGCCGCTCATGCCTGCGCCGCCCACGCCGACGAAGTGGATGTGCTTGACTGCGTGTTTCATGCGTAGACCTTTCGCACGCCGCATCCCTTCGTCGGCACTCGGGGCCCTTCGACGAAGTGGATGTGCTTGACCGCGTGCTTCATGCGATCCCCTCTTTCCTGTTGACCAGCTTCTCGATCTCGTCGGCCACGCGGGCCGCGGCGCGCGGCCGCGCGAGACTGCGGGCCTTCTCGGCCATCGCAAGGAGCTGGAGCCGGTCCAGGCCCGCCAGTGTGTCCGCGAGCCGCTGGGGCGTGAGATCGGCTTGCGGGAGATGGAGCGCCGCACCGTGCTGGGCCATGTACTGCGCGTTGTCGCGCTGGTGCGCGGTGGTGCTCACGATGAGCGGCACCAACACGCTCGCCACGCCTGCGGCGCACAGCTCGCTCACGGTGACCGCCCCGGCACGGCACACGATGACGTCGCACCACGCCAGACGGGCGGCCATGTCCTCGATGAAGGGCACGACCTCGATCGAGCCCTGCTCGGTGGACAGGCCTTGGGCCTCGTACAGCGCCTTGACCGCGTCGCGGTTGAGCTGACCCGTCTGGTGCACGACGTGGGGCCGGCGCTCGGCGGGCAGCAGGGCCAGCGCCTGCGGCAGGGTTTCGTTCAGCACCCTCGCCCCCAGGCTGCCGCCCACCACCAGCACCCGCAGCGGCCCCTCGCGGCCCGCATAGCGCTGCGCGGGGGCGGGCATGGCTTCGATCTCCTCGCGCACCGGGTTGCCGGTGACGACGGCCCGCTTGTGCACCGTGGCCGCCGCGCCGTCGAAGCCGAAGGCGATGCAGTCGGCCACGGGCAGCAGTGCACGGTTGCTCATCAAGAGGGACGCGTCGGCATTGACCAGCACGAGGGGCTTGTTGCGCGCGGCCGCCATCACGCCGCCGGGGAAGCAGACGTAGCCGCCCATGCCCAGCACCGCGTCCGCGCGCCGGCGCCCGAGGATGCGCCAGCACGCCGCGAAAGCGCCGAGCAGGCGCACGCCCCCGGTGAGCGTGTGCCACCAGCCCTTGCCGCGCAGGCCCGAGAAGCCGATGGCATCGAGCGCAATGCCGGCCGAAGGCACCAGGCGGTTCTCCATCCCCTGGGTCGTGCCGAGCCAGCTCACCGTCCAGCCCCGGCGCAGCATCTCGTGCGCGACCGCGAGGCCCGGGATGATGTGGCCGCCGGTGCCCGCCGCCATGATGACCAGATGTCGGCTCATGCGCGGCCTCCGCGCATGAGTTGCCTGTTCTCGATGTCCACGCGCAGCACGATGGCCAGGGCGACGCAGTTGAGCAAGATGGCGGAGCCGCCATAGCTCATGAGCGGCAGCGTGAGCCCCTTCGTGGGCAGCACGCCGAGGTTCACACCCATGTTGATGAAGGCCTGGCCGCCCATCCAGATGCCGATGCCCTGGGCCACGAGCCCCGAGAACACGCGGTCGAGGGCGACGGCCTGGCGGCCGATGTGGAAGATGCGGCGGGTGAGCCAGAAGAACGCGAAGATCACGACCGCGACGCCGGCGAAGCCCAGCTCCTCGCCGATCACGGCCAGCAGGAAGTCGGTGTGCGCCTCGGGCAGGTAGTGGAGCTTCTCGACGCTGGAGCCCAGCCCTTGGCCGAAGAGTTCGCCCCGCCCGAACGCAATGAGCGAATGCGACAGCTGATAGGCCTTGCCCAGCGTGTACTTCTCGTTCCACGGGTCCAGGTAGGCGAAGATCCGCTCGCGCCGCCATTCGCTGAAGGTGATCATCATCACGAAGGCGGCGACGAGCACCGCCGTGATGAGGAAGAACATCCGGCCGTTGACGCCACCGAGGAACAGGATGCCCATGGCGATGGCCGCGATCACCATGAAGGCGCCCATGTCCGGCTCGGCCAGCAGCAGCACGCCCACCAGGCCCACGGCCAGCGCCATCGGCCACACGGCCTGGAAGAACTTCTCCTTCACGTCCATCTTGCGCACCATGTAGTCGGCGGCGTAGAGCGCGACGGCGAGCTTGGCGAGCTCCGAGGGCTGGAAGTTGAGCAGGCCCAGCGGGATCCAGCGCCGCGCACCGTTGACACCCTTGCCGATCCCGGGCACGAGCACGAGCATGAGGAGCACCAGGGCGGCCAGGAACATCCAGGGCGCGTACTTCTCCCAGGTCTGCATCTGCACCTGCACGACGATGAGCGCGGCGACGAACGCCAGGGCGATCGACACCACGTGGCGCGTGAGGAAATGGCTCGACGCGTAGCGGGCGAAGCGCGGGTTGTCGGGCAGCGCGATCGAGGCCGAATACACCATCACGAGGCCGAGCGCGAGCAGCGCCAGCCCCACCCAGACCAGCGCCTGGTCGAAGCCCTGCATCTGCGTGGGCCGCCCGGTGGAGACCCAGTCGCGCACGGGCAGGTCCTGCTGCGGGCGGCGCAGGCGCCCCCACATCCCGGCCAGACGGTCGCGCCAGCCGGCAGGCGCTGCAGCGACGGACGGCTCGCTCACGTCAGCATCTCCCCTCGCTCGGCCGCCAGCGCCTGCACCTCGGTCACGAAGACCTCGGCGCGGTGGGCGTAGTTGCGGAACATGTCCAGGCTCGCGCAGGCGGGGCTCAAGAGCACGGCGTCCCCGGGTTGCGTACGCGCGGCACAGGCGCGCACCGCGGCTTGGAGCGTCTCGTGACGTTCGACGGGCACGCCCGTGGCCGCCAGCGCCTGCTCGATCGCCGGCGCATCGCGGCCGATCGTGGCGACGTAGCGCGCATGACGGGCGATCGGCTCGGCCAGCGGCGCGAAGTCCTGCCCCTTGCCGTCGCCGCCCAGGATCACGGCGAGCCGCGCGGGCGCACGCTCTTCGCCCAGCCCTTGGAGCGCCGCCACCGTAGCCCCGACGTTGGTGCCCTTGCTGTCGTCGAAGTACTCCACCTCGCCCACGATGGCGACCGATTCGACGCGATGCGGCTCGCCCCGGTACTCGCGCAAGCCGTGCAGCATCGGCGCGAGCGGGCAGCCGATGGCGGTCGCCAGCGCCAACGCGGCCAGCGCATTGGCCGCGTTGTGACGGCCGCGGATGCGCAGCGCGTCGGCCGGCATCAAGCGCTGGATGTGCAGCACCTCCTCTTCATCGTCGCGCTTGCGGGTACGACCGAGGCGCAGGGTCTCGTCGGCCTCCATCGCCCGCACGAGCCAGGCCATGCCGTTCTCGACGATGAGGCCGAAGTCGCCCGGGCGGGTCGGCGCGTCCAGGCCGAAACGCACGACGCGGCGCTCCACCGGCCGCGCGAAACGGCCCTTGCCCGGGACGGGCGGCGGCACCATCGCCTCGACGAGCGGGTCCTCGCGGTTGACGACCATCACCGACTCGCGCCCGTAGATGCGCGCCTTGGCCGCGGCATAGGCCTCCATGGAGCCGTGCCAGTCGAGATGGTCCTGGCTCAGGTTGAGCACCACGGCCGCGCTGGGTTCGAAGCCCTGCACCCCGTCCAGCTGGAAGCTGGAGAGTTCGAGCACCCACACCTCGGGCAGCGCGCGGAAGACCGGGGCCGGCGCCGCCGGGGGCGACAGCTCGAGGGGCACGCCCTCTTGCGCGTCTGCCGCAGCGGGCGACGGCGCATCGGGATCGTCAGCCGGCTCGACGCCGGGTTGCTCGATCGGCTCGACGGGCGTCTGCTGCGTGTGGGCAGCGGCCTCATCGCCGGCCGGCACCGCATCCGCCGCGACCGTCTCGTCCAGCGGCTCCTCGTCCAGCGCTCGGGCCAGGGTGTCGAGCATGGTCGGCCCGATGTTGCCGGCCAGCGCCACGCGCTTGCCGGCCCGCTCCACGAGCAGCGCGGTCAGCGACGCGGTCGTCGTCTTGCCGTTGGTGCCCGTCACGGCGAGCACGGCGGGCGCGTAGCGGCGCTCCTGCTCCAGCGCCGCCAGCGCCTGAGCGAAAAGATCGAGCTCGCCTTGCACCGGCACCCCGCGGCGGCGCGCTTCTTCCAAGGCCGGGGCGATGCGCTCGTCATGGGGCGCAAGGCCGGGGCTCTTGAGCACACGCGCAACGCCCTCGACGGCGCTGGCCGGCAGCGGCCCGGTGAGCAGCTCGGCCTGGGGCACGGCCTCGCGCAGGGCCCGCGCCTGAGGGGGCTGTTCGCGCGAATCCCACACCCGCACGTGCGCGCCGCAGCGGGCGCACCAGCGCGCCATCGCCAGGCCCGAGTCTCCGAGCCCCAGCACGAGTACGGTGAGTCCTGCCAGTTCCTTCATCTCAACACTCGTTCGGCCTGCCCGTCCGCGTTCACCGCAGCTTCAGGGACGACAGACCCACCAGGCACAACAGCATGGTGATGATCCAAAAACGCACCACGACTTGCGTCTCTTTCCATCCGGACTTCTCGAAGTGGTGGTGCAGCGGCGCCATCTTGAGGATGCGGCGCCCCTCGCCATAGCGCTTCTTCGTGTACTTGAAGTAGGCGACCTGCGCCATCACCGACAGCGCTTCGACGACGAAGACGCCGCCCATGACGGCCAGCAGGATCTCCTGCCGGGTGATGACCGCGATGGTGCCCAGGGCACCGCCGAGGGCCAGGGCCCCCACATCGCCCATGAAGACCTGGGCCGGGTGCGTGTTGAACCACAGGAAGGCGAGCCCCGCGCCCGCCATCGCGGCGCAGAAGATGAGCAACTCGCCCACGCCGGGGATGTAGGGGAAGAAGAGGTACTTCGAATAGACGGAGTTGCCGACCACGTAGGCAAAGACACCCAGCGCCGAGCCGACCATCACCACCGGCATGATCGCCAGGCCGTCGAGCCCGTCGGTGAGGTTGACGGCATTGCTCGCGCCGACGATCACCAGGTAGGTGAGGATGATGAAGCCGTAGACGCCGAGCGGATAGCTCACGGTCTTGAAGAACGGGACGAACAGATCGGCGTTGGGCGGCAGCGGATTGGAAAAGCCCGACTGCACCCAACGGATGAAAAGCTCCAGCACGCGCACGTTCGAGGACTCGGACACGGCGAACGCGAGGTAGAAGGCCGCCACGAGGCCGATGACCGTCTGCCAGAAATACTTCTCGCGCGAGCGCATCCCTTCTGGGTTCTTCTGCACGACCTTGCGCCAGTCGTCGACCCAGCCGATCGCCCCCATCCCCAAAGTGACCAGCAGCACGATCCACACGAAGCGGTTGGTCCAGTCGAACCACAGCAAGGTCGACACAGTGATGCTGAGCAGGATGAGAGCGCCGCCCATCGTCGGGGTGCCGCTCTTGGCCAGGTGCGCCTGCACACCGTACTCGCGGATGGGCTGGCCGATCTTCAGCTCGGTCAGCCGCCGGATCACCCAGGGGCCGAACACGAGGCCGATCAGCAGCGCCGTCATCGCGGCCATCACTGCGCGAAACGTCAGGTACTGGAAGACGCGCAGGAAGCTCAGTTCCGGCGACAGGGACTGCAGCCATTGGGCCAGGCCGATCAGCATGGGCGACCCTCTCCGTGTGTCTTGTTGTCGTCGTTCTCGCCGCGGGGGCGCGCCTGCAGCGCCTCGACCACCCGCTCCATCTTCATGAATCGCGAACCCTTGACGAGCACGCAGGCGGCTCGCGGTGCGTCCGGCAGGTCGGCCAGGAGAGCCTCGACCGTCTCGAAGTGGCGCGCATGCCCGCCCGCGGCGTCGTAGGCCGCGGCCGCGTGCCGCATCAGCGGGCCGGCCACCCACAGCGCCTCGATCCCCCGCTCGTGTGCATAGGCGCCGACCTCTGCGTGAAAGGCCGGCCCCTGGTCGCCCACCTCGCCCATGTCGCCCAGCACGAGCCAGCGCGGGCCCGGCATGGCGGCCAGCACGTCGATGGCCGCGCGCATCGAATCCGGGTTGGCGTTGTAGGTGTCGTCGATCAGGGCCACCGCCTGAGCGTCCTGCACGAAGCTGCGCAGCTGCGAGCGGCCCTTGACGGCCTCGAACGCCTCCAGCCCCTGCACGACCGCCTGAAGCGGGGCGCCGGCCGCGATCGCGCAGGTGGCGGCGGCCAACGCGTTCTTCACGTTGTGCACGCCGGCCGCGCGCAGGCGCACCGCCGCCGAGCCGACGGGGGTCGCCAGCTGCACCTGCCAGTGCGTGCCCGCCCAGTCGGCGCGTGCGCTCACGTCCGCCGGGGCGACGAGCGAGAAAGTGAGCACCCGATGATGCCCTGCCATCTGACGCCACAGCGGGGTGTAGTCGTCGTCTGCCGGGAACACGGCCGTGCCGCCCGGCGACAAGGCGAGCAGGACCGCACCGTTTTCGCGCGCCACCGCCTCGACGCTCGCCATGAACTCCTGGTGCTCGCGCTGCGCGTTGTTGACCAGCGCCACCGTGGGGGCGGCCAGGCGCGCCAGCAGGGCGATCTCGCCCGGGTGGTTCATGCCGAGCTCGACCACGCCGGCGCGGTGCCAGGTGTCGTCGTCCTGCCGCAGCCGCAGCAGCGTCAGCGGCACCCCGATGTCGTTGTTCAGGTTGCCTTGCGTCCAGAAGGCGCCGTCGTCCTGCCACGCGCGCAAGATGCTGGCGGTCATCTGCGTGACGGTGGTCTTGCCGTTGCTGCCCGTCACGGCGATCAATGGCAGGTGGAAGCGCCGGCGCCACGCGGCCGCGAGCTCCGCCAGGGCGGCGCGCGTGTCGGCCACGAGCAGGCCGGGCAGTCCCGCCTCGGCCAAGCCGCGCTCGGCGATGGCCGCCGCCGCACCCAGCGAGCGCGCCTGGGCGAGAAAGTCATGCGCGTCGAAGCGCTCGCCGCGCAGCGCGACGAAGAGGTCTCCGCGCTGCAGGGTCCGGGTGTCGCTGTGCACGCGCTCGACCGCCACCTGCGGGTCGCCGACGAGCACCGAGCCGGGCAGCAGCGTGTGCGCCTGAGCGAGGGTCATCATCATGAACCGGCCCTTTCCTTCAACGCCGCCTCGGCCTGTGCCACGTCCGAGAACGGAAGCTTCACGCCCGCGATCTCCTGGTAGTCCTCGTGTCCCTTGCCAGCCACCAGGACGACGTCCTTCGGGCCGGCCTCGAACACCGCCTCTCGGATGGCCGCGCGCCGGTCCGCGATGACGCGGGCGCGGGCACGCTCGGACATGCCGGCAACGATCTGCTCGAGGATGGCCTCGGGCGGCTCGTGTCGCGGGTTGTCGCTGGTGACGACGACCACGTCGGCCAACCGCTCGGCGATCGCGCCCATCAACGGGCGCTTGGTCGCGTCACGGTTGCCGCCACAGCCGAACACGCACCACAGCCGGCCTCCACGCTGCGCAGCCACCGGCCGCAGCGCCGCGAGGGCCTTCTCCAGCGCGTCGGGGGTGTGGGCGTAATCCACCACGACGGTGGGCATGCCCGGCCGAACCACCTGCTGCAGGCGCCCGGGCACGGCGCTCACCTGCTCACAGGCGCGGGCCGCGTCGCCCAGCGTGACGCCCAGCGCGCGCAGGCCGCCGAGCACGGCCAGCAGGTTCGAGACGTTGTATTGTCCGATCACCCTGCTGTGCAGCGTGCAGCGCCGCCCGCCTTCGTGCAGCGTGAAGCGCACGCCCTCGTCGCCATGCACGACCTCGGCGGCGCGCAGGTCGGCCGCCCGCTCGACCGAGTATGTCCACACCGCAAGCCGCCCGCGCAGACGGGCCGCCAGCTCCTCGCCCTTGGGATCGTCGAGGTTGACCACGGCCGCCCGCAGGCCGGGCCAGTCGAACAGCGAGGACTTGGCCTGCCAGTAGGCTTCCATCGTGCCGTGGTAGTCGAGGTGGTCGCGCGTGAAGTTGGTGAACAGCGCGACGTCGATCTTGAGGCCATCGAGCCGGTGTTCCACCAAGCCGATGGACGAGGCCTCGATCGCGCAGGCACCCACACCGTCGTCGCGCAGCCCGCGCAGGCGCTGGTGCAGCGTGACCGGATCGGGCGTGGTGAGGCCGGTGGGGACGACGCCGCGTGCAGGCTCGCCGATGCCGAGCGTGCCCACCACCGCGCAGCGGGTGCCGAGCGCAGCGAGCGCCTGCGCCGTCCACCAGGCAGTGGACGTCTTGCCGTTCGTGCCGGTGGTCGCCACCACCTGCATCCGCGCCGCCGGATTGCCGCAGCAGGCCGCGGCCAGCGGCCCCGTGGCCGCCTTGAGGCCGCGAAAAGCCGCGATCCGCGGGTCGTCGAACCCGTAGGCGTGCACGCCCTCGGCCTCCACCAGACAGGCGACGGCGCCCGCCTCCAGCGCCTGGGGCACGTAGCGGCGCGCGTCCACCGCGTAGCCGGGCCAGGCGATGAAGGCGTCCCCCGCCGTCACCTGACGGCTGTCGGTGGCGAGCCGGCGCACGCCACGCTCGCGCAGCCAGGCCAAGGCCTCGTCGACGGTGGTCAGACCGCGAATGGGCATCAGAAGCTCTCCTCCACCGCCGGCTGCGAGGCGACGATCGCCGGCCGCACCTCTATGTCTGGCGGCACGCCCATCATGCGCAGGGTCTGCTGGACCACCTCGGAGAACACCGGAGCGGCCACGTCGCCCCCGTAGTATTTGCCGTTGCTCGGCTCGTCGATCATCACGGCGACGACGATGCGGGGTTTTTCCACCGGCGCGAGGCCGACGAACCACGAGCGGTACTTGTTGCCCGCGTAGCCGCGCCCCTCCTGCTTGTGAGCCGTGCCCGTCTTGCCGCCCACCGAGTAGCCCACCGTCTGCGCCTTCGGCGCGGTGCCCCCCGGGCCGGCGGCCATTTGCAGCATGCGGCGCACGGCCTGCGCGGTTTCGGGCGAGAACACGCGGATGCCGCCCGTCGGCTCGGGATTCTTGGTGATGGAGACGGGGATGAGCTCGCCATCGCGGGCGAACACCGTGTAGGCGCGCGCGAGCTGGAACAGCGAGACCGACAGACCGTAGCCGTAGCTCATCGTGGCCTGCTCGATGGGCCGCCAGCTCTTGTAAGGGCGCAGCCGCCCGGAGACGACGCCCGGAAAGCGCAGCTGCGGCCGCTGGCCCAGCCCGATCTCGGTGAACAGCTCCCACATCTCGCGCGGCTGCATCTGCATGGCCATCTTGACCGTGCCGACGTTGCTCGACTTCTGGATGACCTCGGCCACGGTGAGCGCGTTGTGCGGGTGGGCGTCGCGGATGGTCGAACCGGTGATCTGAAGGTAGCCGGGCGCCGTATGGATCACGGTGTCCGGCCGCACGCGCCCCGATTCGAGTGCGAGTGCGGCGATGAAGGGCTTCATGGTCGAGCCCGGCTCGAAGGTGTCGGTGAGCGCGCGGTTGCGCAACTGCGCCCCGGTGAGGTTCTGCCGATTGTCGGGCGAGTAGCTGGGGTAGTTGGCCAGGGCCAGCACCTCGCCCGTCTGCGCATCGAGCACCACCACCGAGCCGGCCTTGGCCTTGTGCTGCGCGACTGCATCGCGCAGGCGCTGGTAGGCGAAGAACTGCACCTTGGAGTCGATCGACAGCTCGATGTCGCGCCCGTCCACCGGGTTGACGCTCTCGCCCAGATCCTCCACGACGCGACCCAGACGGTCCTTGATGACGCGCCGCGTGCCATCGCGGCCCGCCAGCTCGTTCTGAAAGGCCAGCTCGATGCCTTCCTGTCCACGGTCTTCCACGTTGGTGAAGCCCACCACGTGCGCGGCGGCCTCGCCCTCCGGGTACTTGCGCTTGTACTCGCGCACCTGGTGCACGCCCTTGACGCCGAGCTTCTTGACCTGCTCGGCCACGCTCTCGTCGACCTGACGCTTGAGCCACACGAAGTTGGGGTTGTCGCTCAACCGGCGCTCGAGTTCGGCGACCGTCATGCCCAGCAGCCGCGCGAGTTCGCGCTTCTCGGCGCGACCGGCCTCGAGGTCCTTGGGGATGACCCAGATCGAGGGCGCCGGCACGCTGGTGGCGAGGATGAGCCCGTTGCGGTCGATGATGCGCCCGCGGTTGGCCGGCAAGGTGAGCGTGCGCGCATAGCGAATCTCGCCCTGGCGCTGATAGAAGTCGGTGCCGATCACCTGGATGTACACCGCCCGCGCGAGCAGCACGCAGAAGCCCAGCCCCAGGCAAGCCACCAGGAACTTCGAGCGCCACGGCGGCGTCTTGGCCGCGAGCAGGGGGCTCGTCGCATACATCACGGTGCGCGAGCTCGCCCCCCGGCGCGGCAGCGGCGCGCGGTCCTTCCAGCGAGACCACCAGCCCATCAGCGCCCTCCCTCGCCGGATGCGGCGCCCGAGACGGCAGCCGGCGCCGCCTCGGCATGGGTGACGTAGTGCGTCACGGCGGGCGTGGCGGTGCGCATCGCCAGCTTCTCGCGCGCGACCTTCTCGACGCGAAGCGGCGTCGCCTGGGCGCGCTTGTCGACCTGCAGTTGCTCGTACTCCGTCTCGAGCTGACGCTCCTCGGCCTGCGCGCGCTCGACCTCCACGAAGAGCCGCCGCGCCTCGTACGACACGCGGACCATGTACAGCCCGCTCAGCACGAGGGCCACGAAGAGGATGACCTGGAGGCGGTTCATGCGAGCGGCGCCTCCGTGCGTTCAGCCACGCGCAGGATGGCCGAGCGCGCACGCGGGTTGTCGGCCACCTCGGCCGTGGAGGGCTTGATGCGCGCCAGCGCCTTCAGGCGGGGCTCGGGCACCGGGGCGAACGGCGCGCGGCGGTCCACCTGGGCCTTGGCGTGGCGGGCGATAAAGCCCTTGACGATGCGGTCTTCGAGCGAGTGGAAGCTGATCACCGCCAGCCGACCGCCCGGGGCCAGCAGCGCCAGCGCCTGGTTCAGCCCCTGTTCGAGTTCCTCAAGCTCGGCGTTGACCTGAATCCGAAGAGCCTGAAATGTGCGCGTTGCAGGATCCTGGCCCGGCTCGCGGGTCTTGACCGCACGAGCCACGACTTCGGAAAGCTCGCCTGTGGTTCGAACAGGACGCCCGCTTTCCCGGCGAGCCACAATCGCCTTTGCAATCGGCACAGCAAACCGTTCTTCCCCATAGTGGCGTAGCACCTCTGCAATCTGTTGGCCGGTGGCCCGGGCCAGGAATTCCGCTGCCGTCTCGCCGCGGCTCGGGTCCATGCGCATGTCCAGCGGCGCATCGAAGCGAAAGCTGAAGCCGCGCGCAGGGTTGTCGATCTGCGGCGAGGACACGCCGAGGTCGAGCAGCACCCCTTGCACCGCCCCGACGCCGCGCTCGGCGCAGACGTCGCCCATGCGGGCGAAGCTGGTCTGCTCGATGGAAAAACGCGGGTCACGGACCCGCGTCGCTTCCTCGATGGCTTCCGGGTCCTTGTCGAATGCGATGAGGCGCCCTCCCGGCGCCAGACGTTCGAGGAGCAGCCGGCTGTGCCCGCCCCGCCCGAAAGTGCCGTCGATGTAGACGCCTTGCGGGTCGGTGAGCACCGCGTCCACGGCTTCGTGGAGCAACACAGTGCGGTGCTGCAGGGAGGAAGCGGCCGGGCCGTGCATCGAGTGCCTCAGAAGGAGAAGTCCTTGAGCACGTCGGGCATGCCTTGCTGCATGACCTCGGCCTCGTGGGCGGCATAACGCTCGGCGTCCCACAGCTCGAAGTAGCTGCCCATGCCGAGCAGCATCACCTCTTTGGTGAGGCCGGCTGCGGCGCGCAACTCGGGCGAAATCAGCACGCGCGAGGAGGCGTCGATCTCCACGTCCAGCGCATTGCCCAGAAAGATGCGCTTCCAGCCGCTGGCCGACATGGGCAAGGCAGCGATCTTGTCGCGAAAGCTCTCCCAGGCCGGACGGGGAAAGATCATCAGACAGCCTTCGGGATGCTTGGTGATGGTGAGTTGTCCGTTCGCCATGGCGGCCAGGACGTTGCGATGGCGCGCCGGAACGGACAACCGCCCCTTCGCGTCCAGCGTCAACGCCGAAGCCCCTTGGAAGACGAAGTTGGACACAAAGACCCACTAAAGTGCACTTTCTCCCACTTTACCGGCTCGCCTGTCCCAGGTCAAGGCGCGAGGCCAAAAATCTCCTTTGAAATCAAGCACTTACAAACGATTTCGCAGCTTTCGAGCGAGAAAAAGACGAACAGAAATAAGCACTTGCGAAGGGGTGTGAAAGTGATAGGTGAGCTGCGTGGAGGGGCGGGAAATGCGAGGGGAGCGGCTGCTCGGGGTGGCATGCGGTGCCGCGGGGCCTTCGTGACGAGCAGTGCGACGCAGCCGTCTTACACGGCCCTCCTGAAGCTGTGCTGAAGCGGCCCCGGCACGCGGCCGGGCCTCGCGCGTGCGGTGGCCGGCGCCACCCGGCCCCGGCCGGGCTCTTGAATTGGCGGCCGCGGACTCCAATTTTGCGTCACGGTGGCCGCGGCCCCGGCGGGCCGCAGGGCACCCACGGACTGGAGGACACTGCCATGTTTGCATCGACGCTGATCCCCGGCGGGTTGTTCGGTGACTTCGATCGCCTGCGCCGGGAGCTGGATGAACTGTTCGGATGGGCGGGTCTGCCCACCAGCATCCGCTCGGTCGCGCCGGGGACGTACCCCGCGCTCAACATCGGCACCACGCCCTCGAGCGTGGAGGTGTACGCCTTCGCGCCGGGCATCGACCCGTCGAAAGTGGAAGTGACGGTCGACCGCGGCGTGCTGACCATCGCCGGCGAGCGCGCCTCGACGCTGCCCGACGAGCAGGACCGCAAGGTGAACGTGTATGCCCGCGAGCGAGCCGCCGGCGCATTCAAGCGCGCGGTGAGCCTGCCCGACGACATCGACCCCGATCGTGTGAGCGCCACCTATCGGGACGGCGTGCTGCACATCAGCATCGCCCGACGCGAGTCGGCGCAGCCCAAGCGCATCGCGATCCAGTGAACGAGGAGGTGACACCATGAGCGACACCAAGAGCCTGCCGCACGACGCCTCGGACGACCGCGCGCTGACGCCGCGGGTGGACGTGGTGGAAGACGATGGCGCCATCACGCTGCTGGCCGATCTGCCGGGTGTGCCCAAGGACCAGCTCGACCTGAAGGTCGAGGGCGACATGTTGCAGATCGAGGGCCGCATCGCCCCGGTCATGCCCGAAGGGCTGGAACCGGTGTATGCCGAGGTGCGCCTGCCGCGCTACCGCCGCGCCTACACGCTCAGCCGCGAGCTCGACACCTCGCGCATCGATGCGAGCCTGAAGGACGGCGTGCTGACCCTGCGCATTCCGAAGCAGGCCCACGCGCAGCCGCGGCGCATCACGGTGCAGGTGGGATGAGCCGCGCCGCCCGGGCGCGCGCGGGCGACGCCTCGAAGTGAGGAGCCGCTGAGCGCCGCCCGGTGCGGCGCAGCGGGCGCCGCGGCCGCCCTGGAGCGCCGATTGCTGCCCGGCAAGGCGTGACCGCCCTGCCCCCCGCTTCGTCGACACCCGCCGCCCGCCGTGCGCCTGCGGGCCGGCCCCGCTGGCGGCGCGCCTTGAAGCGCTTGCTGCGCGAGACGTTCGGGCTGCCTCGCCTGCGCGATGCGCAGGCGGTGGTGATCGAGCACGTCATGCGCGGCGAGCCCACCCTGGCGGTGATGCCCACCGGCGCGGGCAAGTCGCTGTGCTACCAGTTGCCGGCCTTGCTGCTCGAAGGCCGCACGGTCGTCGTGTCGCCGCTCATCGCGCTCATGAAGGACCAATGCGACAAGCTGGTCGAGCGGGGCGTGCGGGCGGTGCCGTTGCACAGCGCGCTGTCGGCGCAGGAAGCCCGCGAGGCCGAGGCGGCGGTGGCCGACGGCTCGGCCCGCATCGTGTTCACGACGCCCGAGCGACTGGCCGAGCCGCAGTTCCTGGAACTGGTGAGCGCGCACCCGGTGGCGCTGCTCGTCATCGACGAGGTGCACTGCCTGTCGCAATGGGGGCACGACTTCCGCCCCGCATTCCTCGAGATCGGACCGGTGTGGCAGCGGCTGGGCGGGCCACGGCTGCTTGCGCTCACCGCCACGGCGACGAGCACCGTGATCGACGACGTGCTCGCACAGCTTCGGGTGCCGGGCATGCAGGTGCTCGCGGCCAGCACCTACCGCCCCAACCTCTACTTTTCGGTGGAGCGGTTCACCAACGAGAACGCGCGGCTCGAGCGCTTGGAGGCCATCGTGCGAGAGCTGCCAGGTGCGGGCATCGTGTATGTGGCCACCGTCAAGATGGCCGGGGAGGTGCACGCGAGGCTGTGCGGCGCGGGCGTGGAGGCCGCGCTCTATCACGGCCGCCTCGGCGCCGCCCAGCGCCACGAGGCGCAGGACGCCTTCATGACGGGCCGCGCCCGGGTGATGGTCGCCACCAACGCCTTCGGCTTGGGCATCGACAAGGCCGACACGCGCTTCGTGATCCACGGCCAGATGCCCGGGAGCCTGGATGCCTACTACCAGGAGGCCGGGCGCGCCGGGCGCGACGGCCAGCCCGCCTCGTGCATCCTGCTCTTCGACGAGCGCGACCGCGCGGTGCAGCGTTTCCTGATGGCCGGCCGCTACCCCGGCGAGGAGGACGTGAGGCAGGTGCTGCGGGCACTGGAGCACTTGGGCGAATGCAGCCTGGCGCAGCTGCAGGAGACGTGCGGCGTGCCGCGCAACAAGGTCCAGGTGGCCCTCAAGCTGCTGCGCGAAGCCGGCTGGGTGGTGCAGAACCGGCAGCGGCGCGTCAGGCTGGCCGGCCCCGTCCGCCCGCCCGACATCGCCGGGCCCGGCTTCGGGCGGCCGGGCGCCGGGCCTCGGGCGGGCCGCCCCGGCCCGCGCTCGAAGGCGACGAGCCTGGAGGCGCTGGTGGCCGCCTATCGCGACAAGAGCGAACACGACCGCGAGCTGCTGGAGGCGATGGTCTTCTATGCCCGCACGGGCTACTGCCGCTGGAAGGTGCTGCTGGAGCACTTCGAGGAAGCGGCGGAGTTCGACCGCTGCGAACATTGCGACAACTGCCTGCGCCACCGCGCCGCCACGGCAGGCGCCCGGGAGACGGCCGGCCACGCAGAGGCGGCCCCCGGAGTGCCCGCCTCACCGACGCGCGACGAGACCCCGGCCGACGAACCCTCGTCCGCCGGGGACGGCCGTTCGAGGTTCGCTTGCGGGGAGGCGGTACGGGTGCCGCGCCACGGCCTGGGCCAGGTGATCGAGGTCACCGCCGACAGCGTGCGCATCGCCTTTCCGGACGGCCGGCAGCGCAGCTTCTTGCCGGAGTACGTCGAACGGGTCGACCTGGTTGCGCCGTGAGCCTCGCGCCCGGGCCCGTGACCCCGCAGGGGTGGGGCGCACTCCCCGGGGGCGAAGATGCAAGGGGCCCGTGCAGCCTTCGAGAGCCGGCACCGCGGACTCAGCGCACGGTGACGGTCGTGCCGAGCCGGAAGGCGCCCAGCGCCGCATCCCAGCCCTGGCTCGAGGCCGGGTCGTCGGCGTTGGCGACGCGCAGCGCGTAGCGGGGATCGCCCGCCAGCCGGGGGGCGCCGTCGGGCAGCGCCAACAGCAGCTCGTACGTCCCCGGCGCCGAGGGCGCCTGAACCTCGAACTCGAGGGCTGCGGTGAGGCCCGGCAGCCACCGTCTCGCATCGACGCCGGCCACCGGAGCACGGTGCACCGTCGCGCCGCCCACCTGCCGCCACACGAGCTGCACCGGGCGGGCCTTGTACAGGCGGGCCCAGCCCGTGTTTCGCAGCGCGAGCCGCGCGGCAAGCATGGAACCGCTCGCCACCTCCGGCGCATGGGCCCATTCGATGAGCTCGAACCGGTAGCCCATCGAGCGCTGCACCTCGGCATGGCAGCCCTCGGCCCGCCACACGTCGTGGAACCCCTCCGTGTAGTACTGGTCGTTGAGGTAGGTGAGCGAGAAGCGCCGCCCCTCGGCCAGGATGTCGGTGCAGTGGTTGCGCGGCCGGGCGTTCGGATCGTCCAGCGCGTTGCACGTCTCACCGCCGAAGGGCGCGATGCTCGCGACAGCGGCAATGTAGTCGCGCTCGCGTTCGCGCTGCACCGGGTCCTCGCTGTAGGTGCCCACGTCGGTGTCGCTGGCAAGGAAGCAGTCGTTGTGCGCGCCCAGGCGCGAAACCGCACTGCCGTCGAAGGCTTGCGCCTCGGTGGGCGGCTGCGGATGCCAGCCGATGAGGTGGCCCGGGTAGCGCATCTGGACCGCGATGTCGGCCGGCAGCGCGGCGAGCAGTGCATCCCGGATGCGCGTGCGGGCCGGCTCTTCGGTGAGCTTGTTCGAGGAAGTGTGCCACTCGCCCCACGCCCCGACGAAGCCGGCCTGGAAGTAGGCGATGACGTCGGCGTTCTCGCGCAAGACGGGCTCGAGCTGTGCAATGTGCTGCAGCACCCGCTCCAGCGGTGCGTCCTGCGCGCGGCGGTAGGCCGTTTCGCTGTCGGGGTAGTTGTAGACGAAGCGCGGCACGATCTTCACGCCCCCGGCACGCGCCGCTGCCAGGCCCGTTCGCAGCCGATCGAGCAGCGTCTGCGGCAGGGGCTTGTTGCGATAGGCGTCGAGCCGCACCAGGCCGTAGAGCAGCCGGTAGCCGCTGGCGTAGGCGTCGGCCGCGTCGTCCCGCGAGAGTCGGTCGAGCGGGGTCCAGGCCCAGCGGTAGAACCCCCGCTCGGGATTGGGCACCTCCTCGGCCAGCGCCGTGAAGGCGGCCTGCCGCCACCCCTCGGGCACGGGCGTTCCGAAGGTCTGCGGCGGAACGAGGGACGCCGACGCCACCGTCGCCGCCCCTTCCCGCCCCCCGTCGGCCCCCGGCGGCTGGCTTGCGCCGCCTCCACAGCCCGCCAGCGCCCCTGCCACGAGCGCCGCCAGGGCGACGCCGGTCCGCCCGCGCAGCCCTCCCCCGTGTCGCTTGAGCCCGCCCAACCCCATGCCTTGCTCCTCTCCGACCATCGTGTACGTGCTGAGTCAGCATCGTCACACGGCGACGAGGCTTGAGGATGAACTCGCAACAACTCGTCACAAGGAGGCGCACGGTCGGCGATCGGGTCCCCCAGGCAGCGTCAGCCGGCGCGCTCGTCCGCCTGCGGCTCGATCACCAGCCGCAGGAAGCGCGCGAGTGCCTGCGTCGGGTCGTCGGCGGCGCCCGAGAGCATCTGGATGCCCCATTGCGCGAGCACCGCCTCCTGCACGGGATTGGGCTGCGGCGTGAAGAAGTACGAGCGGGGCTGTGGCACGTCGGGCATCGCATGGCGCCACAGGCGGGCCAACCGATAGAACAGGTAGCGGATGTTGATGTCCGACAGGCTGTAGCCGATGAACAGCACCGATCGCCCGAGCACGTCGGCGCGCAGCTTGATGTCCAGCGGCGACTCGAAGTCCAGCCGCCGGAAGTAGCTGCTCTCGTCGAGCACGATCGAGGCGTCGTTCTCGAAGTCGCCGTGGTACTTGACGATCTGGGTGACGTCCGGCCGGATGCGCGACAGATCGGCCACCGTCACGATCTTCACGTACTCGCGGCCATGGTGCTCGAAGGCGTTCTCGAGCCAGCGGTCGTAGTTGGTGGTGTAGATGAGGCGAAAGCGCCCCTCGACGATGAGCCGGTGCACCTGCGAGTCGCCGATGCGCACGCCCTCGCGGTGCCAGGCGCGGTCCATCCACGAGCGCAAGGGCCCGAGCGAGCCGTGCTGGAGCCGGTAGTACTCGGCCAGCGCCAGGTAGCTGCCGAAGGAGCGGAAACGCTCGGGCTCGAACCCCAGCTCCTCGGCCATGTGATCGATCAGCTCGCTCCATTGCGGCAGGCCCAGGGCGAGCGACGCGCCCGCGCCGACGAACAGGATGAGCTCGCCGCGCTGGTGCGCCTCGCGCAGCGGCTCCAGGTGCCCCTGCAACGTGGGGCGCGGCTCCTCAGGCCGTCGTTTCACGGGCTCGACCTCCCGCGGCGACACCCGCACCTCGCGCCGCATTCCGCCCTCCCTCGGGTCGCACGACCCCGCGCGCTCGCGTCCCGGGGGCAGCGCGCCGGGCGTGCCGGTTCAGCCGGTCGCCCGCCACCAAGCCCGCCGCGAACGCGGTGTAGCCCCAGGCCAGCGAGCGCCCCGAGAGGCGCCTCTCGAAGCCCGGGGTGAAGCGGCGCGGCATCAGCCGGAAGTCCACCCATGCCGCGATCGCCGTCAGCGCAAGCGCGTCGCGCACCACCGCGCCGAGGGACGCGCGGCCGCTCGCGCGGCTGGGGGCCCAGCGTTCGAACACGGCGGCCCAGAACACCGAGCACGCATGGTGGATCGCGGCCCCCGTCACGGTGTAGCGCACGCTGGCGCCGTCCTGAGCGAGCGCCGGCTCGTCGTGCACCCAGTGACTCGGGGCGTTGACCGGGGCGAGCGGGCTGGTGCCTTCACGTCGCGCGAGCCAGGCCAGGACGGCGGTGGAGGCGAGGCTGGCGAGGCTGCCCGTCAGCAGCACGTCGGCCCATCGGAACGGCGAAGGCGTCATGGATTCGGCTCGCGGTATGTCGTTTGCAGGAAGGGCTCGGCCTTGCGGCGCGTCACCCTGTCGGGCAAGCGCCGTTCCTTGCGCCCTCCTTCTTGTTTCGATCGAGGAATTCGTCGTGGTCGTCTTCGTCACCGGTGCTCGTGGCTTCCTGGGACAGCGACTCGTCCGGGCGCTGGTGGCCGCGGGGCATCGCGTGGTGTGCGCGGTACGCGATGCGCCCGGGCGGGCCGTGCACGTCGAGGGGCCCGTGAGCCACGTCTTGGCCGACTTCGCGCGCGACCAGACCCCCGAGGCCTGGCTGCCGCACCTCGCCGGCGTCGATGCGGTGGTGAACGCAGCGGGCCTGTTCCGGCAGACGCGAACCGCCCGCTTTGCCGACGTGCACGTGCGCGGCCCCTGCGCCCTCTTCACCGCCTGCGCGAAGGCAGGCGTGGCCCGCGTCGTCCAGATCTCGGCGCTCGGAGCCGACGAGGCGGCACGCAGCGCCTATCACCTCTCGAAGAAGGAGGCCGACGACTTCCTGCTGCGCCTGCCCCTCGCATCGGCCGCGGTGGCGCAACCCTCGCTCGTGTACGGGCCGGGGGGCACGAGCGCGCGCTTCTTCACGCGGCTGGCGAGCCTGCCGCTGGTGCCGCTGCCCGCCGGCGGCGGGCAGCCGGTGCAGCCCATCCACGTGGACGACGCCATCGCGGCGCTGGTGCGGCTGGTGGAGGACCCTCGCGTGACCGGCCGGGTCCCGCTGGTCGGGCCGCGTCCGGTGACCGTGCGCGAGTGGCTGGCCGCCCTGCGCGCAGGCCTGCGGCTCGGGCCCGCGCGCTTCGTGCCCGTCCCCGCCCCGCTCATGGGCGCGGCCGCTCACCTCGTCGGGCGCTGGCCCGGCAGCCTGCTCGACCCGGACACCTGGCGGATGCTTCAACGCGGCAACACCGCACCTGCACAGGCCACGAGCGCGCTCCTGGGGCGCCCGCCGCGGCCGGTGGAGGACTTCATCGCGCCCGAGGAGGCGCCAGCGACCCGGCGTGAGGCGCAACTGGCCACCGGGCTCGCGCTGCTGCGCGGCTCGGTCGCCGCCGTCTGGATCTGGACCGGCATCGTCTCGCTCGGCCTCTACCCCGCGTCCCTGAGCTTCGAGCTGCTGGCGCGCGCGGGTGTGCCGCAGGCGTGGCGGCCGGCGATGCTCTACGGGGCCGCCGGCCTGGACCTCGCCCTCGGCCTGGCCACCTTGATGCCATGGCGCCCGCGCTGGCTGTGGCTCGCGCAAGCGGCGCTGATCCTCTTCTACACGGCCGTCATCTCGGTGCGGCTGCCCGAGTACTGGCTGCACCCCTATGGGCCGGTGCTCAAGAACCTGCCCATCCTGGCCGCCCTGGCCCTGCTGCACGCGCTCGACGAAGCGCCGGAAAGGTGAGCCGATGGAGTACCTCGTCGCCAAGTGGCTGCACGTGCTGTCGTCCACCCTGCTCTTCGGCACCGGGCTGGGCTCGGCCTACTACATGTTCTTCGCCAGCCGCACGCGCGATCCGCGCGCGGTCGCCCCCGTGGTGCGCCTCGTCGTGCGCGCCGATGGGTGGTTCACGACGACCACCATCGTCTTCCAGCCGCTGAGCGGGCTGTACATGATGCATCTGGTCGGGCTGCCGCTTTCCACGCCGTGGATCGCGTGGTCCTTCGCGCTGTACTTCCTCGCGGGCGCGTGCTGGTTGCCGGCGGTGTGGATGCAAATCCGCATGCGCGAGTTGGCCGAGCGCGCCGTGCGCGAAGGCACGCCGCTGCCGGCGCTGTACTTCCGCTACTTCCGCTACTGGACGATGCTCGGCTTTCCCGCCTTCTTCGCATTGGTGGCGGTGTTCTGGCTCATGGTCGCCAAGCCTGCCTGACGCGAGCGCCGGGGCGCGCTCACGCGAGGCGGCGCGGCGACGCCCCGACCGCTTCCGGCCAGCGCCGGCGCAACACCATCCACGCGACCAGTCCCACGCTCATCATGAGCAGCGATGCAATGGAGAGCGTGACCGTCGAATGCATCACGAGAGGCGCGATCACACCGGCGACCACGCCGTTGGCCACCGAGCCCACCACCGCCTGCAACGACGAGGCCAACCCCCGCCGCTCGGGAAAGAGGTCCAGCACCATCAACGTGACCACTGGCACCATCAGCGCCCAGCCGAACGCGAACACCGCGATCGGGACCAGCGCCCAGGCGGCATGCGCGGCGAACAGCGCGTTGGCCGCCACGTTGACCAGCGAGACGGCGAGCATGATGACGAACCCATGGCGGATCTGGCGGCGCGGCGCGATCTTGCCCGCGAGCCGGCCGCTGGCCCAGGCGCCGCCCATGATGCCGCCGATCGTCAGCACGAAGAACCAGAAGAATTGCGTGGGCCTGAGTTGCAGGTGTTCGCCCAGGAAGGCCGGTGCCGACAGCACGTAGAGGAACATGCCGTTGAAGGGCACCCCGCTGGCGAGCGCCAGCAGGAAGAAGCGAGGGTCCGAGCCGATCTGCCAGTAGCCGCGCAGCAGGTTGCGGGCGCGAAACGGCTGGCGCTGCGTGGGATGCAGCGATTCCGGCAGCAACCGCCAGTTGGCCACCCACAGCACCACGCCCACGCCTGCGAGGAACCAGAAGATCGCATGCCAGTCCGCATGCACGAAGAGGTATCCGCCCACGATGGGCGCGACGGCCGGTGCCACCCCGAAGTAGATCGTGACCTGCGACATCACCCGCTGCGCGTCGGCCGGCGGGAACATGTCGCGGATCACGGCGCGCGAGACCACGATGCCGGCCCCGGTCGACAGGCCCTGCAGCGCGCGGAAGAACACCAGCGCCCCGATGCTCTGCGACAGCGCGCAACCGACGGAGGCGAGCGTGAACACGGCCACGCCGGTGAGCACGACCGGACGCCGGCCGAAACTGTCGGCCAGCGCTCCGTGGAAGAGGTTCATGAACGCGAAGCCGAACAGGTAGGCCGACAGCGTCTGCTGCATCTGGACCGGCGTGGCGTCCAGCGACTGCGCGATGCCGGCGAACGCCGGGATGTAGGTGTCGATCGAGAACGGCCCGAGCATGCCCAGCGCGGCGAGCAGCACCGCCAGGGCCCAGCGCGGGGCCGTCCACAGCTTGTCGGCGTCGGGATTCATCGGGCTCGCTTCTTGTTGTTGTCGACGCCACGCGGTGGCGCCCGGTAAGACAGGATGAAGCGAGCCGATAGGCCGGATTCTGTGCGGCGGGTCGCCCCGCCGTGACCGCCATTCCTCTGGGCCGTGGATCGCTCGCACGGCTCGGTGCTACCTACCCGCCGGCTCCGCGGGCCACATCATCGCCGGCCTACTTGGTATTGCTGCGCGTAGAGATTGCCCGTTTCACCCGGATAGGGGCTCGATGCCCCAATCCGGGTGCAGCTCGGTTCGCGCTGTCGCGCGAGCCCCTGCTGGCGCAGGGGCGCCGGCTCTCGCCGGCCCTCGCTGAGCACCCGGGTGGAGCACCCCAACCCGACTCGTCTCTGTTGCTCTGATCCTCGCCTCACGGCGGACAGGTGTTACCTGCTACGCTGCCCTGTGCAGTCCGGACCTTCCTCCAGCGCGGCCTTTCGGCCCTTGCGCCAGCGGCGGTCTGGCTCACTTCATCGCAGGCATTATCCCGCCACCGGCGCCGGCGTGCAGGGCCGCGGACGAAAGACCTGCGGGTCGTCGTAAAAGCGCGCGTCCTCGTTGGCCGGCCACCAGCCCGGCACGCCCAGCACCGGCAAGGGCAGGAACGGCTTGCCCGCCAGCCGCGCCGCCGACAGCCGCTGCGGGCCGTCGGCCCCCGCCTGCTCCGCTCCCGCCTGTTCCACCCAGACGTGGGCCGTCACCGACTTCCAGGGCGCGACGAGCTTTTCCAGCAGCGCGTGACCGAACACCACCAGCCGAGCCTCGGCCTGCCAGCGGCCGCGCTGCTCGACGAACAAGCGCTGCCAGCGGCGCTCGCGCAGGTCTTCCACCAAGTCGGGCGCGGCGGCGAGCAGCGCGCCGTTCTCGTCGAAGAGCGTCAGCGCATCACGCACCGGGCCGCGGCGTGCGCCGATGCCCAGAGCCGCGATCTGCTCGGCTTGCAGCTCGTTCAGCCTTCTCTTCCATGCCGGGAAGGTCCACCACACCAGGCCGTTGAAGAAGTCGTGGAGGTTGTCGCGCGTCGGCACGCACGCCGTGGCGGCGATGTGCGCCTCGTAGGCCACCCCCGGCGGCAGTGCCTCCTGGGGCACGAAACGCAAGGCGCCGGCCCGCAGCTCCACGCCCGCGCCCGCTCGCCCGGCATCGAGCGCCTCGGCCACCGGCAGCCCGGCGCGCACGCGCTCGTACAGCGCGGCGCCCAGCTCGCGGTACGGCGCGAACCAGGGGCGCGACCAGTCGATCTCGGGCCAGCGGGCCGGCGCTCGCGGCACCCCGGGCGCGCGCCCCGCGTCACGTGCCGGCTGCAGCCCGACGGGGGCCATGCCGGCACCGCGCGTCATCCCACGAAGCGCCACGCCAGTTGCTCGCCGCCGCGCAGGGGCTTGAGCGTCGCGCCGCCGAAGGGCACCGTCTCGGGCACCGTCCAGGCACGGCGCTCCAGCGTCACGCGCTCGGTGTTGCGCGGCAGCCCGTAGAAGTCCGGGCCGTGGAAGCTGGCGAACGCCTCGAGCTTGTCCAGCGCACCGGCCGCCTCGAACGCCTCGGCATACAGCTCCAACGCGGCATGGGCGGTGTAGCAGCCGGCACAGCCGGTGGCGTGCTCCTTGAGGTGCGCCGGGTGCGGCGCGCTGTCGGTGCCCAGGAAGAACCGCGGGTGTCCGCTGGTGGCGGCCTCGACGAGCGCCAGCCGGTGCTCCTCGCGCTTGAGCACGGGCAGGCAGTAGTAGTGCGGCCGGATGCCCCCGAGGAAGATGGCGTTGCGGTTGTAGAGCAGGTGGTGCGCGGTCAAGGTCGCGGCGATGGGCCCTTCGGCCTCGCGCACGTACTGCACCGCCTCGCGCGTCGTGGCGTGCTCCAGCACCACCTTGAGCTCGGGGAAGTCGCGGCGCAGGGGGATCAGCTTCTGGTCGATGAACACCTTCTCGCGGTCGAACAGGTCCACCGTCGGGTCGGTCACCTCGCCATGCACCAGCAGCACCAGCCCCTCGCGCTGCATCGCCTCCAGCGTGCGATAGGTCTTGCGGATGTCGGTGACGCCCGCGTCGCTGTTGGTCGTCGCACCGGCCGGGTAGAGCTTGACGGCCACCACGCCCACCTCGCGGGCGCGCGCGATCTCCTCGGGCGCAAGGTTGTCGGTGAGGTAGAGCGTCATCAGCGGCTCGAACCGCACCCCCTCCGGCACCGCCTCGAGGAGGCGCTCGCGGTACGCGCGGGCCTGCGCGGCGGTGGTCACCGGCGGGCGCAGGTTGGGCATGATGATCGCCCGTGCGAACTGACGGGCACTGGCCGGCACGACGTCGCGCATCGCAGCGCCATCGCGCACGTGCAGGTGCCAGTCGTCGGGGCGGGTGAGAGTGAGGGTCGTCGCGGTGCTCATGGACGGAATTGTCCCACCACGGGCCCCGTCGAACGGCCACCCGCGGTGCCGCTCCGGCACGGTCTCATATCTTTGCCCCCGGGGCTTGCGCCCCGCCCCCCCACGGGGGTGCCGGCCCGGCTTCGGGCGGCCGGCCGCCGGGCCTTATGTCTTTGCCCCCGGGGCTTGCGCCCCACCCCCCGCGGGGGTTGCGGCCCGGCTTCGGGCGGCCGGGCGCCGGGCCTTATGTCTTTGCCCCCGGGGCTTGCGCCCCACCCCCCACGGGGGTTGCGGCCCGGCTTCGGGCGGCCGGGCGCCGGGCCTTATGTCTTTGCCCCCGGGGCTTGCGCCCCACCCCCCACGGGGGTTGCGGCCCGGCTTCGGGCGGCCGGGCGCCGGGCCTTATGTCTTTGCCCCCGGGGCTTGCGCCCCACCCCCCGCGGGGGTGTCGGCCTGGCTTCGGGCGGCCGGGCGCCGGGCCTCAGCCCGCCGCCTTCTTGCCGCCGCCCAGCAGGGCCGCCACCTTGCGTTTGGGCTTGATGTAGGGCGACAGCGGCCGCAACGAGGGCTCGGGCTTGGGCTGCTTCTCCCAAGTGGGCGCGGCGCCCGGCTTTTCCTCGTAGGGCTGGTCGAACAGGGGATCGCGCGGGACCGCCGGCTGGGAGCGTGGGCCGCGGCTCGCGGCTGCCCGTGCCGGGCGCTCCTCGTCGTCGTCGCGGCGCAGCGGGCGCCGGGGGCGCTCGTCTTCTTCCAGCTCCAGCGGCTCGACCTCGATCTTCTTCTTGATGAGCTTTTCGATCTCGGCCACCAGGCGCTGATCGCTGCGGCTGACGAACGACATCGCCAGGCCCGAAGCGCCCGCGCGGCCGGTGCGGCCGATGCGATGCACGTAGTCTTCGGCGTTGAACGGGATGTCGAAGTTGAACACCGCCGGCAGGTCCGCGATGTCCAGCCCGCGCGCGGCCACGTCGGTGGCCACCAGCAACTGCACCTCGTTGCGCTTGAAGGCCTCCAGCGCCTTCAGGCGCTCGTCTTGCGACTTGTCGCCGTGCAACGCCGCGGTCTTGAGACCTTCACGCTCCAGCGAGCGTGCCAGCCGCGCCGCCCCCAGCTTGGAGTTGACGAACACGATGGCCTGCGAGAGGCCGCGCTCGCGCAGCAGGTGCCGCACGGCGCGCCGCTTGTCGTCGTCCTCGACGGCGAAGAAGCGCTGCTCGATGGTGGCCGCCGTCGCGTTGGGCCGGGCCACTTCCACCAGCACCGGGTCCTGCAGGTAACTCTGCGCGAGCTTCTTGATCTCGGGCGAGAAGGTGGCCGAGAACAGCAGCGTCTGCCGCTGCTTGGGCAGGTAGCTCAGGATGCGCTGCAGGTCCGGCAGGAAGCCGATGTCCAGCATCCGGTCGGCCTCGTCCAGCACCACGTACTCGACCTGGCCCAGGTTGCAGTTCTTGGCTTGGATGTGGTCCAGCAACCGCCCGGGGGTGGCGATCAACACCTCGACGCCACGGCGCAGCTCCTGCGTCTGCGGGTTCATGTCCACGCCGCCGTAGACGCAGGCCACGCGCAACTGCGTGTACTTGGCGTAGGCCTTCACGTTGACGGCCACCTGGTCGGCCAGCTCGCGCGTGGGCGCCAGCACCAGCGCGCGCACCGGATGGCGCGCGGGCGAGGCGCTGGTGTTCTCGTGCTTGAGCAGCTTTTGCAGCAGCGGCAGCGAGAAGGCCGCCGTCTTGCCCGTGCCGGTCTGCGCGGCGCCCATCACGTCGCGCCCCGAGAGCACCACAGGGATCGCCTTGGCCTGGATCGGCGTCATGGTGGCGTAGCCCTGGTCGGCGACGGCGCGCCGCAGCGACTCCGCCAGCGGCAGGGAGGAGAACAGGCCGCCCGCTTCGGCGGCCACGGTAGGTTCGGTCATAAGCCGGGGATTATCCCTCGCCCGCCTGACAAGGCGCCGGCGCCCCGTGCGCAGCCCCTGCCGGCCGGGCAGGCTTTGCTCGGCAGGCCCGGGCGATGGCGGCTTGCCCGCCCCTCACTCGACCGCCGGACGGTACTCCGGCACGGCCGCGCGCAGCCAGGCGCGCACCCGCGCGTCGTCGGGCAAGGGATCGGCCGCCACAGCCTCCAGCAGCCGGCGGGCGGCCTCGGCCCCCTCGGCGGCATGGAGCCGCGCGATGCGCAGCCGGGCGATGGGCGTCGGCACCGTCGCGTCGGCATCGGCCAGCAGCTCCTCGTACAGCTTCTCGCCCGGCCGCAGGCCGGTGTAGACGATCGGAATCTCGTCCAGCGTGTGGCCGGCCAGCCGGATCAGATCGCGCGCCAGGTCGGCGATGCGCACCGGCTCGCCCATGTCCAGCACGAAGACCTGCCCGCTCTCGCCCATCGCCGCCGCCTGGATCACGAGCCGCGCGGCCTCGGGGATGGTCATGAAGTAGCGGGTGATCTCCGGATGGGTGACCGTCACCGGGCCGCCGCGCGCGATCTGCTCCTTGAACTTCGGGATCACGCTGCCGCTGGAACCCAAGACGTTGCCGAAGCGCACCGCCATGAAGCGCGTGCGGTAGCCCTGCGTGGCCAGGTGCGCGATCACCATCTCGGCGGCACGCTTGGTCGCACCCATCACGTTGGTCGGATTCACCGCCTTGTCGGTGGAGATGAGCACGAAGCGCTCCACGCCGGCCTCCGCGGCCGCCAGCGCGGCACGGTAGGTGCCCAGCGTGTTGTTCTGCAGGGCCGCCCAGGCGTTGTGCTCCTCCATCAGCGGCACGTGCTTGTACGCTGCCGCGTGGAACACCACCTGCGGCCGCCACGCGGCAAAGGTGCGCCGCAGGTGGTCGAGGTTCTTCACATCCCCGATCAGCCGCACGAGGGGCAGGTGCGGGAACTGCTCGGACAGTTGCTGCTCGACGCTGTAGAGCGCGAACTCGCTCTGCTCGTACAGCACCAGACGCGCCGGGCCGTAGCGCGCCACCTGACGGCACAGCTCCGAGCCGATGCTGCCCCCGGCGCCGGTGACGAGCACCGTGCGGCCGCTCAGACACTCGCTGATGCCCACCTCGTCCAGCTGCACCGGCTCACGGCCGAGCAGGTCCTCGGGCTCGATCTCGCGCACCCGGCTGACCTGCGAGCCCTCCAGCAACTCCTGCGCGGAGGGCACGGTCAGCACGGGCAGGCCGGTGGTGGCGGCCATCTCGATGATGCGGCGCCGGTCGCGCAGTGCCAGCGACGGCATCGCGACGATGACGTGCGTGACGCCCAGCGCCTGCACGTGGCGCGGCAGCTCGGCCAGCGGGCCGAGCACGGACACGGCGCCGATGCGGGCGTGCTGCTTGGCCGGGTCGTCGTCGAGCAGCCCCACCACCACATAGCCCTGGTGCTGGATGCCGGCCAACAGCAGCCGCGCGGCCTCGCCGGCGCCCAGCACGATCGCGCGGCGAGGCTCGAGGCCGCTGCCGCGGACGCGTTCGCGCAGATGCTCGTGGAACATGCGGTAGGCGATGCGCACCGAGGTGAGCCCCATCAGCGTGATGACGGGATGCAGCGCCAGCACCGCGCGAGGCACTTTGACCAGCTGCGCCATCAGCACGACCACGGCGCCCACGAGCCCGGCGATCGCGCACGCCCAGGTGAGCTTGCGCACCTCGCCGAAGCCCGAGAAGCGCCACAGACTGCGGTGCACACCCAGGGCCCACAGCACCGCCAGATACAAGGCCACGAGACCGGCCATCACCAGCGGGTCGTACCACGGCCGGGCACTCCACCAGCGGTCGAAGCCCAGGCGGAACAGGTAGGTGATGTTCCAGGTGACGACGATCACCGCCGCATCCACCGTCATCGAGATCCACGGCCGGTGCGGACGCAGCCGCGCGAGGAACGAGTCGATCGTCTGCCAGATCATCGGGTCGGCGCCACGGGGTCAGGCTCGAAAGAGCAGGATACGCAGCGTGCGGGCCAGCACGCGCAGGTCGGTCCACAGCGTCGCCTCGTCGACGTAGCGCTCGGCCTGCCGCAGCTTGGCCGGCATGATCTGCTCGACATAGGCGCGCTCCGGGTCCGCCGCACGGGCCAGCAGCTCGCTCTCGCGGCGGTACTCCAACGAGGCCGGGTCGGTGATGCCCGGCCGCACCGAGAGGATCTTGGCCCGCTGCTCGGGCGTGTAGCGGGCGACGTACTGCGGCACCTCCGGGCGCGGGCCGACCAGGCTCATCGTCCCCTGCAGCACGTCGATGAGCTGGGCGAGCTCGTCGAGCTTGGTGTCGCGCAAGAAGGCGCCGACGCGCGTGACGCGGGGGTCGCGGCCCACGGTGATCTGCGGGCCCCGTGCCGGCGCATCGGCCACCATCGTGCGGAACTTGTGGATGCGAAAGGGCACGCCGTGCCGGCCCACCCGTTCCTGCCGGAAGAACACCGGGCCGGGCGAATCGAGCTTGATCGCCAGCGCGATCAGCGCGAAGAGCGGCGCCAGCAGCATCAAGGCCAGCGAGGCGACGACGAGATCGAAGGCGCGCTTGGCCATGGGAGCCTCAAGTCAGAGCCTCGGCCAACGCGCGGGCCACGCGGTCCACGTCGGCCTCGCTCATGCGGGTATAGAGCGGCAGGCTCACCATGCGTTCGTAGGCGTGCTGGCTGTGCGGGAACTGCTCGGGCACGAGCCCGTAGCGGTCGCGCCAGTACGGGTGCAGGTGCAGCGGGATGTAGTGCACGCTGCAGCCGATGCCGGCCGCGAAGAGCCGCTCGATCAGTTCGTCGCGCCCGAGCTTCGCCTCGTCGGTGAGGCGCACGACGTACAGATGCCAGGCATGGGTGTCGCCGGGGGCCGGCCGCGGGGGCCGCACGAGCGGCAGGCCTTGCAGCCGCTCGTCGTAGCGGGCCGCCAGCGCCGCGCGCCGCTGCTGGAAGGCGTGCGCCTTCTTGAGCTGTTGCAGCCCGAGCGCGGCCGCGATGTCGGTGAGGTTGTACTTGAAGCCGGGCGCCACGATCTCGTAGTACCAGCTGGGCACCTTGGCGGTGAAGCGGTCGAACGCATCGCGGTTCATGCCGTGCAGCCGCATCACCTGCGCGCGCCGCGCCAACGCGGCATCGCGCGTGACGAGCATGCCGCCCTCGCCCGTGGTGATCGTCTTGTTGGCATAGAAGCTGAATACCGTGGCGTCCGACTCGAGCGTGCCGACGAGGCGCCCGCCGCAGGTGGTCGGCAGCGCGTGCGCGGCATCCTCCACCACCTTGAGCCCGTGGCGCCGGGCCAGGGCGATCAGCGCCGGCATGTCGGCCGCCAGGCCCGCATAGTGCACCGGGATGAGGGCCTTGGTGCGAGGGGTGATGGCGCGCTCCACCGCCGCGGGGTCGATGTTGAGCGTGGTGGGGTCGATGTCCGCGAGTACGACGTCGGCGCCGAGGTAGCGCACCACCTCGGCCGTGGCTGTGAAGGTGTGCGTGGTGGTGATCACCTCGTCGCCCGGCCCGATGCCCAGCGCCTCGAGCGCCAGGTGCAGGCCGGCCGTGGCCGAGTTGACCGCGACCGCGTGCAGCGTCGGCTCGCCGAGGAAGTCGGCAAAGGCCTGCTCGAAGCGCTTGGCCTTGGGGCCCGTGGTCACCCAGCCGCAGCGCAGGGTGTCCACCACCTCGGCGATCTCCTCGTCACCGATCTCGGGCAGCGCGAAAGGAAGGAATGCTTGGGTCATCACGACTGGGGTTTCTCGATCCAGGCCAGCACGTGGGTGCGCAACCACGGCAAGGCATTGAAGCAGGCATACAGCGCCGGGTGCACCCGCACGGCCGCGCGGGCCAGGGGCGGCGCGAGCGTGAGGCGCCGCACGCGCAGCCGCCCTTCGGGAAAGAGCGCCCGCACGCGCTCGACCGGCACGCCGCGCACGTCGGGGTTGCGGGGATTGTCCACCGTGAAGTCGTACCACAGCACGCCGCCGCCCGGTTTCACCCAACGCCACATCGTCTCGGCCAGTCGCGCCTGGAACGCCTCGTCCAGCAGAGAGGAAAAGACCGTCGCCTGCATCACGACGTCGTACTGCCCGGGCGCGAGCTTGGGCCCCCACGCGAGGGCATCGCCCGCCAGGAGTTGCACCGCGCCGGGCAGCCGTGCGCGCGCCTGCGCGAGCCGATCCTCGAGCAGCTCGATGCCCGACAGATGCTCGGCACGAAAGCCCATCCGCAGGCACTCGAGCAGGTTGGCCCCCGAGCCGCAGCCCACCTCGAGCAGGCGGCGCTCGGCGAGGTCGAGCCAGCCGAGCGTGCGAAAGAGCGCCGCGCAGGCCCGCTGGCGCTCCTGCCACGCCGCGAGCGCGGCCGGGTTGAGCGGGTGGTAGCGCCAGTCCTGCACCGCACGGCGCGCATAGCGCTCGCGCACGGCGTCGGGCTCGCAGGGGCGGGGTGTACCGGACATCGCGGCCCTTCAACGCGTGAGCCGGGCGAAACGGCTGCGACCGGAGCGCACGCCGCGCCAGACGTCCCACCAACCGAGCACCGAGCCGAAGCCATAGCCCAGGTGGTAGGCGGCGATCACCCCGGGCAGGTGCGGCAGCAGCGACCAGCCGGCGCGCGCAGCGATGACGACCGAGGCCGCGACGACGGCCGCCGCATAGCCGCCTGCCAGCAGTGCCAGCGGCGCCATCCCCTGCCCCAGCACGGCGGCCAGTGTCGCCGCGCCCAGCGCGAGCACGAAGCCGGTGGGCACCAGTTGGCGCCAGGCGGCCGGCTGCCGGTGCTTGCGCATCACGAAGGGCTTCCAGTAGCCGTACTGCAGGTACTGGCGGAACAAGGCGCCCACCGACGCACGCGGGCAGTACGTGGAGCGGATGGCCGACGCCTGCCACACGCGGCCGCCGCCGCGCACGATGCGCAGGTTGTGCTCGTCGTCCTGGTTGCGCACCAACTGCTCGTCGAACCCGCCGAAACGCTCGAAGGTGCGCCGCGGCCAGCAACCGAGGTAGACCGTGTCCACCCAGCCGTCGTAGTCGAGCTGGCGCGAGCGCGCGCCGCCAGCCAGCCAGCGCGACTGAAACGCAGCGGCGATCGCACGCTGCACCGGGCTGCGGCCCTCGGCACGCCAAGGGCCCCCGACGTTGTCGGCCCCGGTGGCCTCCAGCGCCTCGATGCAGCGGGCGATGTAGTCTTCGGCATAGGTGGTGTGCACGTCCATGCGCACCACCACCTCGCCGTGCGAGGCGGCCAGCGCACGGTTGAGCCCGGTCGAGACGATGCGCCCCGGGTTGTCGATCACGACGAGCCGCCCGTCGCGCCGCGCCGTTTCGCGCAACCACTCGGTGGTGCCGTCGTCGCTCTGGCCGTCTGCGACGACCACCTCCAGCGCCCAGCCCGGGGGCAGGCACTGGGCGGTGACCGAGCGCCAGAAGGCCTGGATATGGTCGCGCTCGTTGCGGCAAGGCACGATCACGCTGACGGTGCGCACGTCGTTGCTCACGGCGTCCACCCCAGCACCTGACGGTACAGCACGTCCATGCGGTCCATCTGACTGCGCCGCGAGGCCTGCCTTTCCACCGTCGCGCGGTTGCGTCGGCCCATCTGCTCGGCCAGGCGCGGCTCGCGCAGGAGCGCCTTCAGGGCGTCGGCCAACGGCGCAGGCTGGCCGGCCGGCACGACGAAGCCGCCGGCGGCGTCCACCCACTGCCGGTTGGCGGGCAGGTCCGAGACGACCACCGGCAAACCGGAGGCCATCGATTCGAGCAGCGACACCGAGGTGGCGTCGCTCGCGGGCACCGACACGCTCACGCTCGCCTGGTTGACGAGCGCGGCCATGCGGTCTTCGTCCACCTTGCCGTGGAAATGCACGAACGGCTCCAACCCCCGCGCCCGCACGAGCGACCGCAAGGGCGCTTCCATCGAGCCGCCGCCCAATAGGTGCAACTCGATCGCGGCGCCCGGCTCGGCCTGCCGCAGCAAGGCCACGGCTTCGACGATGACGTCGATGTGGTAGTTCGGCTCCCAGGCGCGCAGGCTGACGATGCGGAAGGGCCAGGGCGCCTTGGCCACCGGGTGGAACTTGTCGGTGTCCGCGCCCCAGTACACCTGCTCCAGTCTCGCACGCGGTGCGTAGGTGGCGATCTCGGTCAGCATGTCGCGGCTGTCCGCCGTGATGAGGCGCGCGCGTCGCAAAGTCCAGCCGGTGAGCAGACGCACGAGCCGGCTCTCGCGCGGCGAGACGAGGATGTCCGACCCCCAGCCGGTCAGCACGAGCGGCTGCACGCCGCAGGCGGCCGCCCAGAAGCCGTAGGAGGTGATGTAGTGGCCGTGCACCACGTCGGGCCGCAGCCGGTGCGCCAGCGATCGCACGCGCGGCGCAGCGGCCAGCCACTGCGCATTGCCCTCGCCGGTGCCCAGCGCGATCACCTCGGCCCCCGGCACCTCGTGCGGCAGGCGCGAGACGACCGTGCAGCGCCACCCGCGCGCAGCCATCGCGCCCACCCACCGTTGGGTGTGCACGCTGGTCGCGTCGGCGAGGAACAGCAGATGCGCGGTCCTGCCCGTCCTCATGCCGCCTCCTCTTGCCGCCTCCTCATGCGTCGCCCTCCTTCCCCGGATCTTGCGGGGTCGGACGCAGCGCGGCCTGCCACCCCACGCCGCAATAGAGGCTCGCGATGTGCGGATGCTCCTCGATCCAGCGGCGGTCGAGCTCGCGCACGTCGCCCACCACCACCGCGGGCTGACCGGCGACGACGGCGTAGTCGGGAAAGCTGCCGTCCACGTAGCTGTGCGCGCGCACCAACACCCCGCGCCCCAGGCGCGAGCCGGGCATGACCACGCTGCCCGCGCCGAGGAAGCAGTACGGCCCGATGTGGGTGGGCTGCCGCACGAAGCCCACCGGCTGCGGCTCACCCCAGTAGGCGCGCCCCATCAACCGGCCCGCGCGGTGGCTGGAGTGCGAAAGGATGGACACGTGGTTGGTCACCTGCGTGCCCTCCCCCAGGTGCAGCCCCCCGGACGCATCGATGAAGTTGAAATGGCCGATGAAGACGTGGTCCTCGATCACCAGCTGCTGTGGGTTCTCGATGTCGGTGGCGGTGCTGATGCGCGTGTGCGCGAGCCAGGTCCCGTCCGCACGGCGATAGCCGTAGACCATGCGCGGACGCACCAGATGGCGCAGGAAGGACAGCAACAGGTACTTGAGCATCGAAGGTCGGCGCGGAAGCCGGCACACCAAGCGCGGGCCGCGGGCCGCAGTCTACCGGGCAGCGGGCCCCGCCTCGCGGCGCCCCGGCCACAAGTCGGCGCCCAGGTGCCGCCAATCGGGCCACAGCAGCTCGCGCCACCGCAGGGCGGCGTGGGTCCGGAACTGCCACACGCCCCAGGCGATGGCGAGCAGATACGACAGCGTCGTGGCCAGCGCCCCGCCGAGGGCGCCGACGCGCGGCACCAGCCACAGGCAGGCGGCCACGTTGACGGCCAGCGAACAACCCGCCACCGCGGCCGACCACTGCGGCCGCCCCAGCCCGTTGGTGTAGTAGGCCGACAGCGTCGAGGCCGAGGCATAGGCCCACACGCCCGGCAGCAGCACGAGCAGCAGCGGCACCGCCTGCCCGTAGGCCGGCCCCAGCCACGCCGGCAGTGCCCACGCGGCCAGCAGCGCCAGCACCGGAGCGGCCAGCAGCAACACCACCAGGTTCAGATGCATGAGGCGCACCGTCAGCGCCGCGGCCTCCTCGCGCTCGGGCGCCCCCAGCTTCGCGTAGGCGGCTGCCGTCACCGACGACGACACGAACCACAGCAGCTCCGCCACGGACACCGCCACCGAGTAGATGCCCGCGCTCGCGAGCCCCGTGTAGCGCTCGACGATGAAGAGATCGGCCCGGTAGTTGAGCCAGCTCACCAGGTTGGTGAGCCCCACCACCGTGCAAAAGCGCGCCAGCCCCCGCCATGCCGCCCAGTCGGGCCGCTCGGCACCGAAGTGCCACCAGGCCCACGCGGCTGCGCCGATGCCGACCGCCGCCCGCGCGCCGAGCCAGATCGCCGCGACGGCCGTCGCGTCCCACTCGATGCCCGCCAGGCGCGCCGCCCCCAAACCCGCGAGCGTCAGCAGCGGCGGGCCGAGGGTCAACAGGTTGATCGGCGCCATCCAGCCCAGGCCCAGGCACAGGCCCGAGACCGTCGGGATCAGCACCACCCAGGGGGCGGCCAGCGCCAGCAGCGGCAGGAAGGCGTAGGCCGCCTCGCCCGCGAACGCGGCGGCGCCGGCCGACCAGAAGGCCAGGCCCCCCACGCTGCCGCAGCCGAGCGCCAGCAGCACCGCCCCGCCCAGCCAGCGCGAGGCCGCCTCCCGGTGGTGCGAAACCCGCCGCGCGGCTGCCAGGCCCAGCCCCGAGAGCAGCGCGGCGAAGAGGGCCTCGGTCGCCACCAGCAGCGAGAACACACCTTGCACCTGCGGCCCCTGCCGCGCCACCGCCACGAGCACGAGCAACCCCAGGCCGACCGACGCGAGGCGGGTGGCCAAGTGCGAGATCGCACCGCGGGCAAGGGGGCGAGGGGTCATGGACGAGAGGCGAGAAGGATGGGACCGCGAGACCACACGGGCACGCCGCCCCGGGGGCGGACGCACGGCCCCCGGGCCGTGCGGGGCACCGGTGCGCGCGATCATAGCGGCCGCCCGGCCCGCAAACCCCGCCCAGTAGAATCAAGGGTTCTTCGCCCGCGCGGCCCGCGCCGCCCCCGGGCGACCCGCCCATCCAACCCCCAACCCAGCAGCGGTGGCCTTGCGGCCACCTTCCGCGAGCCCGTCATGACCGAACGCGCCACGCCCGCTTCCCACCCCGAGGCCCCCACCGCCGATGAGAACCAGCTGATCGCCGAACGCCGGGAGAAACTCGCGGCGCTGCGGCGCCAGGGAGTGGCCTTCCCCAACGACTTCAAGCCCCGCCATCACGCGGCCGACCTGCACGCGCAGTTCGACGCACGCCCCGGCGACGAGCTGGAGGCGCTGCACGTCAACGTGAGCGTGGCCGGACGCATGATGCTCAAGCGGGTGATGGGCAAGGCCAGCTTCGCCACCCTGCAGGACGCCAGCGGACGCATCCAGCTCTACATCACCAAGGACCGCGTCGGCGAAGCGCTGTACGACGCCTTCAAGCACTGGGACCTGGGCGACATCCTCGGCGCCGAGGGCCTGCTGTTCAAGACCAAGACCGGCGAACTCTCGATCCAGGTCACGACGCTGCGGCTGCTCACCAAGAGCCTGCGCCCGCTGCCGGACAAGTTCCACGGCATGACCGACCAGGAACAGAAGTACCGCCAGCGCTATGTGGACCTGATGACCGACGAGCAGGCGCGTGCCCGCTTCGTCGCGCGCAGCAAGGCGGTCGCCTCGATCCGGCAGTACATGACCGAGCACGGCTTCCTCGAGGTCGAGACGCCGATGCTGCATCCCATCCCGGGTGGCGCGAACGCCAAGCCCTTCGTCACGCACCACAACGCGCTGGACCAGCAGATGTTCCTGCGCATCGCGCCGGAGCTCTACCTCAAGCGCCTGGTCGTCGGCGGCTTCGAGCGGGTGTTCGAGATCAACCGCAACTTCCGCAACGAGGGGATCTCGATCCGCCACAACCCCGAGTTCACGATGATGGAGTTCTATGCGGCGTACTGGAACTACCACGACCTGATGGACTACACCGAGGCGCTGCTGCGGCACGCGGCGCAGCAGGCCACCGGCTCGACCCTGCTCACCTACCAGGGCCGCACCGTCGATCTGGGCCAGCCGTTCGCGCGGCTCACCATCCGCGACGCGATCCTGCGCCACGCGCCGCGCGTCGACGATGCGCAGATCGACGACCCCGCCTACCTGCGCTCGGAACTCAAGATCCTCGGCATCGAGGCCCCCGAGCACTGGAGCCTCGCGCAACTGCAATTCGCCGTCTTCGAGGAGCTGGTCGAGGAAAAGCTCTGGGAGCCGACTTACATCATCGACCACCCGGTCGAGGTCTCGCCGCTCGCACGCGCCTCCGACACCAACCCGGCAATCACCGAGCGCTTCGAGCTCTACATCACCGGCCGCGAGATCGCCAACGGGTTTTCCGAGCTGAACGACCCGGAAGACCAGGCCGCGCGCTTCCACGCGCAGGTGGCAGCCAAGGACGCCGGCGACGAGGAGGCCATGTTCTTCGACGCCGACTACATCCGCGCGCTGGAGTACGGCCTGCCGCCCACCGGCGGCTGCGGCATCGGCATCGACCGCCTCATCATGCTGCTGACCGACTCGCCCAACATCCGCGACGTCATCCTCTTCCCGGCCCTGCGGCGCGAAGGCTGACGCCCGCCCCGGCGGGCCGCGCAGCCCCGCCGCTCGCGCTCACCGATGCTTGAACTGCGGCGCCCGCTTGGTCAGGAAGGCGTCCATGCCTTCCTTCTGGTCCTCGGTCGCGAAGAGCGCATGGAACGAGCGGCGCTCGAACAGCAGGCCGTCGCTGAGCGGGCTTTCGAACGCGCGGTTCACGCATTCCTTGGCGGCCAGGATGCTGGGCAGCGAGAAGCCGCAGATCGACTCGGCCGCCGCGCACGCCTCCTCCAGCAGCCGCTCGGCCGGCACCACGCGCGACACCAGCCCGGCGCGCTCGGCCTCGGCTGCATCCATCATGCGCGCCGTCAGCACCAGGTCCATGGCCTTGGCCTTGCCCACGGCGCGCGGCAGGCGCTGCGTGCCGCCGGCGCCCGGGATGATGCCGATCTTGATCTCGGGCTGGCCGAACTTGGCGTTGTCGGCCGCGATGATGAAGTCGCACATCATCGCCAGCTCGCAGCCGCCGCCCAGCGCGTAGCCGGCCACCGCGGCGATGACCGGCTTGCGCACCGTCTTCATCGTCTCCCAGTTGCGGGTGATGAAGTCGCCGCGGAAGACGTCCATGTACTCGTACTTCGCCATCGCGGCGATGTCGGCCCCCGCGGCGAAGGCCTTGTCGCTGCCGGTGACGATGATGCAGCCGATGCCGTCGTCGGCATCGAACGCCTTGAGCGCCGCGCCGAGTTCGTCCATCAAGGCATCGTTGAGCGCATTGAGCTGCTTGGGCCGGTTGAGCGTGATGAGGGCATACCGCAAGGCGCCGCTGCCGCGCACCTCGGTCTGGATCAGTTCGTACGTCACGGAAGTCTCCTTTCGTGCCCGAACTATACGGACTCGGCCGGCCGCCGCTGCTCACGCGGGCAGCCGTCGGCGCCGCACGCCCCCCGCCGCGACCCCTTGCACTGCGAAATACGCCACTGCCCGACCGGGCGCCTCCAGGATTTCCTGATGACAGCGCCCGGCGGCGCGCGTTAAGCTGGACGCAAAGGACGGGTGGCAAGCCACCGAAGGGTGGGGAATGGGTACCGTATACCGCAAGACGGACAAGGGCCAGGCTGAGATCACCACGCGCCAGTTCCAGTTGCCCATGAAATTGCGCTCGGCGCTCATCATGGTCGACGGCAAGCGCACCGACGAGGACCTGCTGCGGATGATTCCCGGCCAGGCGCAAGAGGTGCTGCAGACGCTGCTGAACGAAGGCTTCATCGAGGTGGTCGCGGTGGCGGCCCCGCCCCGCCCGTCGTCCTCCTCGTCGCGCCCGCCCGAGGGCGCGGCCTCCAAGCCGGCCACCCCGGGCCTGCCCCCGGCACCGAGCCGGCCGCTCGATCAGATGCGCACCCAGGCGGTCCGCTTCGTCGTCGAGCAACTCGGGCCGCTGGGCGACGACATCGCGATCCGCATGGAGAAGGCGCGCAGCTGGCCCGACCTGCACCCGGCGCTCGTCATCGCGCACCGCCTGCTGGCCGACAACCGCGGCGCCGCCACGGCCGACGCCTTCAAGGCGGCTTTCCTGACGGCGGAGTAGGCGCAGGCACTCCCGCGGCCTGCTCCGGCAGCCGGTCGATCATCAAATCGATGTACGTGTCGGCGTCCTGCCGGATGCGGATGCGCACCGGCAGGTATTGCAGTTGCGGCGCGAACCACATCTCGGCCAGCAGCGCATCGCGCGTCGGGAACTCGCGCCGCGGCACGAGGTGGTAGGCCTCCACCGGCCCGAGCGGCGTGGCGAGCGTCTCCAACGCGACCACCTCGTAATACCAGCGGTCCAGGCGCTTGGGCAAGGCGAGCGGGAAGTCGATGACGCGGCCCACCTGCAGCAACTGCGGCTCGACGGTGAGGCGGTAGGTCAGCTGCACGAACTGGCTCGCCGCGTCCTGCACGCCCGGGGGAGCCTCCACGTCCCGGCCCGAGGCGAGCCTCGCGCGGCCGGCCCCGAACTCGATGATCGCATGGCGGTGCGCAAAGCCCAGGCGCGTGTCCTCGTCGTAACGCCGCGGCACCAACCCGGCCGGCGTGATCTCTCCACGGCTGCTCATGCGCCGGCCCATCAGCGAGGCCGCACGCGGGCCCACGATCACCTCCACATGGACCTCGTAGCGGGACCCCTCGCGCAGCCACTCGACCTGCGCGCTGCCCCGCACCTCTCCGCGGTAGTAGCCCTGCATCGTGTAGCTGAGGCGGGTGGACACCGGCCATTCGAACGCCGGCGCCCCGGCGGCTGCGGCGCCCGGCGACTGCGCCGCCCCGGTCGCGGTTTCGGGCACCTGCGCTTGGGCCTGCGTTTCACCGCCGCCCGGCGTCTCACCGGGGACGTGAGCCGTCGCATGCTCCTCCGCGGTCGCGGCAGACGCGCCCTCCTCGTCCCGCGGGGCGTCGGGCTCGGCGGGCGCCGACGCGGCCTGCGCCGATGCGGCCTGCGCCACCTCGGCCGCCGACGCCGGGGCGGCCCTCGCGGGGACACGCGCGGCGGCACGTTGTTGGCCGCGCGGCGCGGGAGCGGCGGCGCGCGGCGCCACGGCCGGCGGCGCCTGCAGTTCGATACGGCGGGTGTAAACCGCCTGCATGCGAGGCGGCTCGCTTTCGCCCGAGCCCACAGGCGCCAGCCATTGCCCGGCCTGCCGCACGACGCCGGCGTGCGCGAGCACGACGAGCACGAGCACGGCCCACCACGCCGGGCGGCGCCACGCCGGGCGCGGCCGACCGCCGAAGGTCAACGCGACGGACCCAACCATGCGCGTCGCCGCGCCACGCGGTCCGCCGAGGCCCGCGGGTCGACGGCCAGTTGCACCTGGTGCGCCGCCCGTTCGGCCGGCACGTCCAGCTGCAGCCTCAGCAGCCGCTGGTCGCGCGAGACCAGCAGCTCGCACGGTTCGCCGGCGCTCGCGTAGAGGGCCAGATCCTCGAGCTTGCGCAGCCGCCAGTTGCCGACGGCAAGGATCTCGTCGCCTGCCGCGAGCCCGGCGCGCTCGGCGGCGCTGCCGCGCATCACCGACTTGATCTGCACGGCGCCGCCCGTGTCGTGGCTGCGCACGCCCACGCGCTGGGGCCAGCCCGCAGGCTGCGTCTGCCATTGCACGCCGAACGGTTCGAGCAGTTCGGCCAGCGGCAGATCCTGCGTGCCGTGCACCCAACGGCGCAGCTCGCGGGCGTAGGAGCGGCCCCCCACCTCCTGCAACGCCCGCGCGATGTCGGCCTCGCTGATGGGCCCCGCCCCGCTTGCCTGCCACAGCGCGCGCATCGCGTCGTCGAGGTGGGCACCCTCGCGTCGCAGGGTCAGGTCGAGGGCCAGCGCGACGAGCGAGCCCTTCGTGTAGTAGCTCACCGTGGCGTTGACCGTGTTCTCGTCCGGGCGGTAGTACTTCACCCAGGCGTCGAAGCTCGCCTCGGCCACCGACTGCAGCTGCCTGCCGGGCGTGGCGAGCACCTGGTTCACCGCCTTGGCCAGCAGCTTGAGATACCGCGCCTCGTCGATCAGTCCTGCGCGCACCAGGAACAAGTCGTCGTAGTAGGACGTGAAGCCCTCGAAGAACCACAGCAGCTCGGTGTAGTTCTCCCGGCTGTAGTCGTAGCGCGCGAACTCCGCCGGCCGCAGGCGCTTGACGTTCCAGGTATGGAAATATTCGTGGCTGATGAGGCCGAGCAGCGTCACGTAGGCGTCCGGGGTGCCGGGCTCGTCGCGCCGAGGCAGGTCACGCCGCGCACACACCAGCGCGGTGCTCGCCCGGTGCTCCAGCCCTCCGTAGGCATCGTCCATCGCGTTGAGCAGGAACACATAGCGCGAAAACGGCGGACGACGCCGGCCATGCCAGAACGCGATCTGCGTCTCGCAGATGCGCCTCGCATCGGCGAGCAACCGCTCTGCGTCGAAGCCCGGCAGCGCCCCGCTCACCACGAACTCGTGCGGCACACCGGCCGCCCTGAACTCGCCGCGCCAGAAGTGTCCCAACTCGACGGGGTGGTCCACCAGCTCGTCATAGTCGGCGGCCTGGTACAGCCCCTGCCCGCGCGCATCCACCTTCACCGCCGGCAAGGACGTCGCGGCCTGCCACCCGCGCGGCAGGCGGCGCAGTTCCACCTGCTGCGGCTCGTCCTCGCGCCCCTCGACGCGCAAGAACATGCTGGTGCCGTTGAAGAAGCCGCGCCGCGCGTCCAAGTAGGCCGCCCGCACGGAGAGGTCGAAGGCATAAACGCGGTACTCGACCTCGAGCGGGGCGCGTCCGGTGCATTTCACCTCCCAGCTGGCCTTGTCTAGCTGCCGCACCGTGCGGCGCTCGCCCTGCTGGCGAGCCTCCAGTCCGTGCACGTGGCGCGCGAACTCGCGCACGAGGTAGCTGCCCGGGATCCACACCGGCAGGGTGAGCCGGACGAGGTCGCCCGGCTCGGCCACTTTCAGCACGACGCGGAACAGGTGCGCATGCAGGTCCAGAGGTTCGATGCGATGAACGATCATGAATCGGAGTCCCATCCACTCAACTGCCCGCCGCGCCGAGGAAGCACGACAGCGCGGCCACCGCCGTCAGGCGGAACCGCAAGGTGAGCCAGGCCGCGAGGCCGTGGCGCGGGTAGGCGCGGCGGTCCACCAGGTAGCACACGACGAGCATGACGCCCAGCACGACGAGGCCTGCATAGGCAGGCATCACCACCGCCACCCAGGCCACCAGGGAGGGCACCACGCCCCACACGAACGGCCCCGGCGAGGGCACCTGCTGGCGAAAACCCAGGCCCCAATGGATGCCGCCCAGGAACGACACGATCACCGCCCCGTAGCCGGCCAGCAGCAAGGTCGCATACGGCTGCACTTCGGCGTGCACGAGCCACACCAGGGCGGCCCCGATCAGGAACGGCAGCAGGCCCGCATAGCCGAGCTTCAACGCCACCGGGTTCGGAGCCTGGGCTCCAGCCTCACGCATCACGTCCATCCTCCTGGGCGGCCGGGGCTGGTCTCATCGGTCTCCAGCCCGCCCGCATCCGTCACCTAGAGGGCGCCATTGTCGCCGCTCACGGACGCAGGGCCAGGGGGAAAAGAGCCTCGAACAGCCCGTTGAGCGGCCGCGGGCTCGGCCCCGCGTCACCTCATCGCCGGGGCGCGGCAGGGTTCCCTGAGCCTGCGCACGCAAGCGAGCAGTCTTTGCCGTCCCTGCGCCGCAGCCGGTTGTGGATGTCCGTGGCCGCGAGCGCCGCATGGGCCATCCCGACGACGATTTGATCCAGCGCCGACGCGACGTCGCCCACCGCGTAGACACCCGGCACCGAGGTCCGGGCGTGATCGTCGATCTGGACGCCGCCGCGCGCGTCCAACTCGGCCCCGAGGGCCTGGGCCAGTTCCGACCGCGCGCGCACGCCGAGCGCCACGTACACCACGTCGAACTCCCCGGCGCGCCCGTTCTCCATCTCGATGAGGACCGGCCCGCCCGCGCCGGGCAGGCCCGACGCCCGCCATTGCGCCTCGCGCTCGACCGAGGCGAGGGCGAGCCGGCGACACATCCCGCTCCACACCGTGATCCCCGGCGACACCGCGTCGGCCTGTGCAGCCTCGGCCCCGCCTTCGCCCACCCCCGGGGGCACACCCCCCGCCACCTGGGCCTGGGGCAACTGCACGAGGGTCACCTCGCTCGCGTAGTGCCGTATGAACTCCGCCTCGCGCCAACCGTGGGCACCCAGGCCGAGCACCGCCACCCGCCGCCCGGCGCTCTCGTGCCCGTCGCAGATCGGGCAAAAGCGCGCGCGGCGCTCGGCGAGCAGAGCCTCCACCCCTTCGACTGCCGGCAGCACGTCCTCCACCCCGGTGGCGAGCACGACGGCGGATGCGCGGATCGCCTGCGCCCCCACCTGCGCCACGAACTCACCGCCCGCCGTGCGGTCCAGGCGGCTCACGCGCAGCTCCTCCACACGCCCGCCCAGCTCGGCCAGTTGCTGGCGCAGTCGGTGCAGCAGCTCCTCGCCCGGGATGCCGCCCGGAAAGCCGGGGAAGTTGTGCGAGCGGGGAATGCGCACCGCGCGGCTCGCTGCGGAGCCGTACACGCGCACCTCGCGGTGAAAGCGCAGCAGGTAGATCGCAGCCATCAGGCCCGCCGGCCCGGCACCGATCACGAGGGCCTCGCAGGAGGAGTTCGCAAGGTCGTCCATGGCCGGGGCCGAGCAAGTGCCATGCGGAGCGCAGCCGGCGCCGGCGGCTCTGCGTCGATGCGCGCCGCCGGGCACCGAGCTTGCCGGCCCTCTCCCGGTGGCCCAGTACGCGAGTCCTGCGCCAGCGGGAACTTTCTCGCGCAAAAGGGGTCTATGGAACAGTTGGATTTGATAGCTTCTTCCGGCTTTAGCACTCGCGCAGTGCGAGTGCTAATATGCCGGGAACCAAACGGAGGTTCAGGACTCCATGGCTGCGATGAACACGTCAACCGCTCTCACCCTCCGGGACCCTTGGGCCCTGGTGCCCTCGCTGGGCAACCTCGATGCGTACATCGCCGCGGTCAACCGCCTGCCGATGCTGACGCAGGAAGAGGAGGTGCGCCTCGCACGGCGGTACCGTGAACACAACGACCTGGAAGCGGCCGGCAAGCTGGTGCTGTCGCACCTGCGGCTGGTCGTCTCGGTCTCGCGCCAGTACCTGGGCTACGGCCTGCCGCAAGGCGACCTCATCCAGGAAGGCAACGTCGGCCTGATGAAGGCGGTCAAGCGCTTCGACCCGTCGCAGGGCGTGCGGCTGGTCAGCTACGCGCTGCACTGGATCAAGGCCGAAATCCACGAGTACATCCTGCGCAACTGGCGCATGGTCAAGTTGGCCACCACCAAGGCCCAGCGCAAGCTGTTCTTCAACCTGCGCTCGCTCAAGCAGAGCCTGAAGGGCGAAGCCACCGACGCGGACTCCCATCGCGCCACGCTGACCGACCGCGAGATCGACGCCGTCGCGCGCGAGCTCAACGTCAAGCGCGAGGAAGTCATCGAGATGGAAACCCGGCTGGCCGGCGGGGACGTCGCGCTCGAGCCCAGCACCGACGACAGCGAGGAGAGCTTCGCGCCGATCGCCTACCTGGCGGACGAATCGAGCGAACCGACCCGCGTCATCGAGGCCCACCATCGCGACGCGCTGGCCACCGACGGGATCGCCCGCGCGCTGGACGAGCTGGACGCGCGCAGCCGCCGCATCGTCGAGGAGCGCTGGCTCAAAGTGAACGACGACGGCTCGGGCGGCAAGACGCTGCACGAGCTGGCGAGCGAGTACGGCGTGAGCGCCGAGCGCATCCGCCAGATCGAGGCCGCGGCGATGAAGAAGATGCGCAAGACCTTGGCGGCGTACGCCTGACACCTGACACCGCTCGAACGGATGACGGCCCTGCGGGGCCGTCATCGTTCGGGCGGGCGGGTCTGCGCTTCAGCCCCCATTGATCGCCCCTAGACTGGGCCGTATGAACGGACGCCACATCCGACGCATGAACCTGGCCCTGCAGGGCGGGGGTGCGCATGGCGCCTTCACCTGGGGTGTACTGGACCGACTGCTCGAGGAAGAACGCATCGAGTTCGACGCCATCAGCGGCACCAGCGCCGGGGCCATGAACGCGGTGGTGCTGGCCGATGGCTTGCTGGCCGGGGGGCGAGCGGGCGCTCGCGAGGCCCTGCGGCGCTTCTGGACGCGCGTCAGCCGCGCCGGCGGCCTCCTGGCCGAACCCTTGGTCGCCTTCCTCGGCGGCTGGACGCTCACCCCCTCGCCGCTGCAGGGCTACCTCGACTGGCTGGGCCGCACGTTCTCGCCCTATCAGCTCAATCCGCTGGACATCAACCCGTTGCGCCACATCGTCGCCTCGGAGGTGGATTTCGAGCGGCTGCGTCGCGCCGATGGGGTGCGGCTCTTCATCTCGGCCACCCACGTGCGCACCGGGCGGCTGCGCGAGTTCCGCCAGCACGAACTGACGCCGGACGTGGTGATGGCCTCGGCCTGCCTGCCCATGCTCTTTCGTGCCGTGGAGATCGACGGCGAGCCTTACTGGGATGGCGGCTATGTGGGCAACCCCTCGCTGCTGCCGCTGATCACCGAGAGCCCGGCGCATGACCTGCTGATGGTGCAGCTCAATCCCTCGTGCCGGGAGAAGGTGCCCACCACCGCGCAGGAGATCTTGGACCGGCTCAACGAGATCACCTTCAACAGCAGCCTGGTCAAGGAGCTGCGCTCCATTGCGCTGCTGCAGCAACTGCTCGAGGAGGAAGACCCCGCCGGGGAGGAAACGCGTCGGCCGCTGTTCCGTCAAATCGCCGCACTGAAGCTCCACCGCATCGACGCCACCGAGGCGCTCGCCGGCTTGGCGGCCTACAGCAAGCTGCGCACCGGCTGGGGCTTCCTACAGCAGCTCTACCGCCTCGGCCACGAGACGGCCGACGCCTGGCTGGCGCGGTACTTCAGCCATGTCGGCCGCCGCTCCACGCTGGACCTCTCGGCCTACCGATGACGGGCCGCTTGTCCGGGGGGAAGCCGTGCTGAGCATCGCCGGAATCCTGCTGTCACTGACCCTCCTGATGGTGATGGCCTACCGCGGCATGAGCATCCTGGTGCTGGCTCCGCTGGCCGCCCTCGTGGCCGTGCTCTTCAGCCCGGGTACGCCGGTGCTGGCCAGCTACACGCAGGTCTTCATGCCGGCGCTGGGCCGCTTCATCGTGCTGTACTTCCCGCTGTTCCTGCTCGGCGGCCTGTTCGGCAAGCTGATGGAGGCCACCGGCGCAGCCCGCGCCATCGCCCAGGGCATCGTCGCACGTCTGGGCGGCGAACGCGCCCTCGTCGCAGTGGTGCTGGCCTGCGCGGTGCTGACGTACGGGGGCGTGTCGCTCTTCGTGGTGGCATTTGCCGTCTATCCGATCGCCTCGGAGCTCTTCCGCGCCGCGTCCCTCCCCAAGCGTCTCATCCCGGCGTCGATCGCGCTCGGGGCTTTCACCTTCACGATGACCGCCCTGCCCGGCACCCCAGCCATCCAGAACGCCATTCCGATGCCCTACTTCGGCACCACCCCCTTCGCCGCGCCGGGCCTGGGCGTCATCGGCGGGGCGATCATGCTGGGACTCGGCCTGGCTTGGTTGCTGTGGCGCGGCGCCGCTGCCCAGGCGGCCGGCGAGGGCTACGGCGAGGAGGCCCCGGCCGCGGTGACGGTGGACCGCAAGCTGCGCGAACATGCGCACGGCGAAGGCTACGATCTGGCCGAGGCCTCCCCGAGCGCCGCCCCCACGGCCCTGCCGGGGATGACCCTGGCGCTGTCGCCCATCCTGCTCGTGGTGACGCTGAACTACCTGCTGGCCGAGCAGTGGCTGCCGCGGCTGGACACGACCTACCTCGCCCAGGCCCTGTACGGCGGCACTTCGCTCGAAGCGGTGCGCGGGGTGTGGGCCATCATCGTCGCGTTGAGCGCGTCGATCGGGTGGCTGCTGCTCACGTTGGGTCGGCGTTTGCCTTCGCTGGGCGAGGTGGTCGATGCGGGCGCCTCGGCGGCTGTACTGCCCATCTTCAACACCGCCTCCCAGGTCGGCTATGGGGCGGTGATCGCGTCGCTGGCGGGCTTCGCACTGATCCGCGACGCGGTGCTGGGCCTCTCGCCCGGCAACCCGTTGATCTCCCTGTCAGTGGCGGTCAACCTGCTGGCAGGCATCACGGGCTCGGCCTCGGGCGGCATGAGCATCGCACTCAGCACCCTGGGCGACACGTACATGGAGCTCGGCCGTGCCGCGGGCATTGCTCCCGAGTTGCTGCACCGGGTCACGGCCATCGCGACCGGCGGGCTCGATGCCCTGCCCCACAACGGGGCGGTCATCACCCTGCTGTCCATCTGCGGGCTCACGCACCGGCAGTCGTACCCCGACATCTTCGTCGTGGCCGTGGCGGCGCCGCTGGTGGCGCTCGCGGTCGTCGTGACACTGGGCAGCGTCTTCGGCAGTTTCTAGCGTGCGCTCGAAGCCCACGCCGCAAAGACGGGCGGCCGCACCTGACTCATCCGCGAGCACGCAGCCGCACCACAAGCAGACGTCGGCACGCCAGGCAACGGCGGCCCTCGCTCAGCGCGCCAGGAAGCCGCCGTCGACCGGGTAGTAGGCCCCGGTCACGAACGACGCCTGCGGCGAGCTCAGCCACAGCACCAGCTCCGCCACCTCCTCCGGTTGGCCGAGCCGCCCGATCGGATGCAGGGCCACCAGCTGCTGATACCCCGCCGGGTCCGCTTCCAGCCGCTCGATCATGGGCGTGCGGATGAAGGCCGGTCCGACCGCGTTGACCCGCACCCCCTGGGCCGAGTACTCGAGTGCCGCGGCCTGAGTCAGCCCCACCACCCCGTGCTTGGCGGCCGTGTAGGCCGGCGCGCTGGCGAACGCGACCTGTCCGAGGATGGACGCCATGTTGACGATCGCGCCCCCGCCGCGGGCGAGCATCGCGGGAATCTGGTACTTCATGCACAGGAACACGCCGGTCAGGTTGACGGCGATCACCTGATTCCAGCCCTCCAGCGTGTGGTCCGCCGTGGGCGCCAGTTCGCCGCCGATGCCCGCGTTGTTGCAGGCCACGTCGAGCCCGCCGAAGCGCGTCTGGGCCACCTCCACGAGGCGCTGGCAATCCTCGGCGCGGCTCACGTCGGCCGCGACGAACACCGCTTCGCCGCCCTGCTCGCGCACGAGCCGCACCGTCTCTTCGCCCCCGTCGGCATGGAGGTCCGACACCACCACCTTCGCCCCTGAGCGGGCATAGGCCAGCGCCAGGGCCCGGCCGATCCCCGAGGCTGCGCCCGTCACGAGCGCCACACGATCCACCAGCATCCGCCGATCCTCCTCTGAAATGTGCAGGCCTGCGGCCGCACCCCATGCGCGGCCGCCCTGCCGAGGCATTCGAGCATGCGGCGCGCCCGCCCCGCTTGTCCCATGTCAAGGCGGGCGGGGGCGCACCTCAACCTGCCGTGCGCAGCAACTCGCGGATGTCGTGCACCAAGGCGTCGGCGCCCTGGCCGTGTCGTGCGAAGAGCCGGACCTGCCCGGCCGGGTCGAACAAGTAGACCCCGGCGGTGTGATCCATCGTGTAGGTGTCCGGCGTCTTGCCCGGCACCTTGGCGTAGTAGACCTTGAACTCCTTGGCCACGGCGGCCGTCTCCTCCGGCGTGCCGCGCAGCGCCACGAAGCTCGGGTCGAAGTGGGCCATGTACTCCTTGAGGATCGGAGGCGTGTCGCGCTCCGGGTCCACCGTGATGAACACGCCTTGCAGACGGTCGCCGTCCGGCCCCAGCGCCTGCTTGACCTGCGTGAGCTCGGTCAGCGAGGTCGGACACACGTCGGGACATTGCGTGAAGCCGAAGAACACCGCCACCACCTTGCCCTTGAAGTCCGCGAGCGTGCGCTCCTGGCCCGACGGGTCCTTGAGGCGGAAATCGCGCGCGTAGCCGACACCGGTGATGTCGATGCTGCGAAACCGCGGGCGCGGCGGCCCGAAGCCCAGCCGGTCGCATCCGGCGAGCGCCAGCGGGGCGGATGCGGCGAGCAGCAGTCGGCGACGGGAGATCACAGCCAGGGCTCCAGGTAGTGGTCGATCAACAGCGCGGCGAACAGCAACGCCAGGTACAGGATCGAGAAGCGGAAGGTGCGGCGCGCCAGCGCGTCGGAGTAGTCGCGCCACAGGCGCCAGGCGTACACGATGAACCAGCCGCCCAACACCCACGCCGATCCCAGGTACAGCCAGCCGCTCATGCCGTAGATGAAGGGCAGCAGGGTCGCGGCGAACAGCACCAGCGTGTAGAGCAGCACGTTGAGCCGCGTGAACTCAGAGCCGTGCGTGACCGGGAGCATCGGCAGACCGGACTTGCGGTAGTCCTCGGCGCGGTACAGCGCCAGGGCCCAGAAATGCGGGGGCGTCCACAAGAAGATGATGAGGAACAGCAGCAGCGCCTCCGGGCTCACCTCGCCGCGCACCGCGGCCCAGCCGAGCACCGGGGGCATGGCGCCCGAGGCGCCGCCGATGACGATGTTCTGCGGAGTCAGCGGCTTCAGCACCACGGTGTAGATGACCGCGTAGCCGACGAACGTACCGAAGGTGAGCCACATCGTCAGCGGGTTGACCAGGGCGTACAACACCGCCATCCCCAGCCCGCACAGCACCCCGGAGAACAGCAGCGTCTGCACGTTGGTCAGCTCGCCCTTGGCCGTGGGCCGCCAGGCGGTGCGCTGCATCTTGGCATCGATGTGCTGCTCCACGAGGCAGTTGAAGGCCGCGGCCGCGCTGGCCACGAGCCAGATGCCTGCCGTGGCCGCGAGCGCCACCTGCCAGTCGGGCAGACCGGGCACGGCCAGGAACATGCCGATGACGGCGCAAAAGACGATGAGCTGCACCACCCGCGGCTTGGTGAGCGCATAGAACTGCGCCACGCGCGAGTGTCGCGGCGAGGAGGATTGAGCGAGAGATCCGGGCATGTCGGAAGGGATGTCGGGATTCTAGGAGGCCGGTACGAGCTGGACCGCCGCCGTGCGGCCCAGCCGCGCCGGATGGGAGTCGGTCAACAAGGCGGTCAGCACCGCGATGAGGGCAGCGGCTCCCCCGGTATGGGCCACCGCGGCGAGCAACGGCCAGCCAAGCACCACGTTGCCCAGCCCGGTGACGAACTGCCACGCCAGGCCGATGACGAGCGCCAGGCCGTAGCGGCGCGCGGCCGGCTCCGGCTGGCGGATCAGCGCCAGCGCCAAGCCGCCGACGACGACGATGACGACCAGGGCGCCTACGCGGTGCGTCACGTGGATCGCCGTGAGGGCCGCGAACGGCAGGTAGCCGCCGCCTTTGCCGGCGCCCAGTTCGCGCAGGAGGGCGAAGCCGTGCTCGAAATCCATCGGCGGCCACCACTGCCCTTGGCAGGTGGGGAAGTCGGTACAGGCCAACACCGCGTAGTTCGTGCTGACCCAGCCACCCAGGGCCACCTGCGCCACGAGCAGCGCAAGCGCCACGCCGGCGTAGCGCCTGAGCCCCCCCGTGAGCGCGAGGCTCCCCGCGCGGTAGATGCGCCACTGAGCCGTCAGCAGCGCGAGCAGCGCAAGGCCGCCGAGCAGGTGGGCGGTGACGATGGCCGGGTACAGCTTCATCGTCACCGTCAACGCACCGAAGGCGCCTTGCACGCACACCCACACGAAGGTCGCGGTGGCCCACCACGGCGACAGCGCCAGCCGCTTGCGCTCGATCCAGCTCGCAATCGCCATCACCGTGATCAGCACGCCCACGCCCGTGGCGAGGTAGCGGTGGATCATCTCGATCCAGGCCTTGCTGAACGTCACCGGCCCGGTGGGCATCGCGCTTTGCGCCGCGTGGATCTCATCGCGCGCGCCGATCGGGCTCGCGTTGCCGTAGCAACCGGGCCAGTCGGGGCACCCGAGGCCGGAGTCCGTCAATCGCGTGAACGCGCCGAACAGCACGAGGTCGAAGGTGAGAAACAACGTGAGCGCCGTGAGCGCCGCCAGGCGGCGTGCGGGCGGCGCGTGGCGATTGCGCAGCCACACCCAGGCCAGCGGCCCCATCGCCACCACGATGCCCAGCAGCGCCAGCCGCGCCACCGGCGTGAGGTCGTACAGGTTCTGCGCGTCCATGAGGCTCACCGTCCCGGGCGATCCCAGTGCTGCGACGCGCGCATCAGGCGCTCCAGGTCGCGCTTGATCCTGGCGGGATCGGCCTCGGCGGGGAAGCGCATCATCCAATAGCCCATCGGGTCGACCACGTAGAGATGGTCGCCCAGCACGTGGCCGGGTTCCGGCTCCAGCCAGCTCGCCAGTTGGGCCGCATCCGCACGCAGCACCTGGGTGAACGGGATGGCCTGCTGCACCTCGGGGCGGACAGGCGCCGCATCGGTGACGAGCCACACCTTGTCCAGCCGGTCGCGGTCACGCCCGAGGGCCTCGCGCAACTGGCGCTGCAGGTAGAGCTGCCGCTCGCACGTGGCGTCGCAGGCGCCGCCCGCCACAACCACCAGCAGCCATTGGTCCTTGAGGCTGGCCGCCGCCACGGTGTGGCCCTGCAAGTCGGTGAGCGTGAGCGCCGGCAGCGGGCGCTGCGGCAGGATCAGCGTGCCATAGTTGCTGCGGCCTTCCGGGCGGATCACGTAGTACGTGAAGTACGAAGCGATCACGGGTGCCGCGCAGACCAGCAGCACGAAGAGCATCTTCAGGCGGCCCATGCGCGTGCGCCTCGCATCGTCCTCGATCGCCGGCACCGGCATCGAGTGGACCGAGAACTGCAACGGCCCATCGGCGAGGCCGTCCCCGGCTGCGCGAGGGACCGAAGGCTTTCCCGTGGGGCCGTGCGGGCCCCGGGGATCGAGGCTGCCCGACGCAGCCTCAGCGCGAGCGTCGGAGCCGCGGGCGGAGGAGTTGGAACCAGACATAAAGACCTGCGATCAGGGCGGCCAGCGCAAACCACTGCGCGGCGTAGCCGTAGTGCTTGTGGACATCGACCGCCGGTTGCGGCCATTGACGGGCGAGGCCGTCGTGCGGCCCCGGCGCACCGGGATCATCGAGCTGGACGAGCGACACCGGCCACAACACAAGGCCCGTTTCGCGCGCATACGACTGAAGGTCCAGATTCTGCCGGATCGGCCCGGACTGCTCGCCCGCGAACTCGTACAGCTTGGTCGGTGGTGGGGCGATGCGTGCCAGGATACGCACCTCCCCATCGGGGCTCTTCACCTCGGGCAGCCGTGTGCGGTCCTGAAGGTCGCGCGGCACCCAACCGCGTTGCACGAGGATGGCATCGTCGCGGCCCGACAGTCGCAAAGGCGTGACCACATAGAAGCCCGGCCGCCCGTTCATCTGCCGGTTGTCGAGGAAAACGGTGCGCGCAGCCTGCCAGTGCCCGCGCGCGATCACGCGGCGCGAGCGCCAGCGCGGATCGGCCGCCTCCGCGGGACTGACGGCGCCGAGGTCCACCGGCGCCGCCAGGGACTGCGTGCGCAGTTCTTCCGCCAGAGCCTCTTTTTGCGCAGCGCGCGAGAGCTGCCACCGCCCGAGCATCGTGGTGGCGGCCACCGCGCCCAGGGCGGCGAGCAGCACCGCCCAGCGTCGCCAGCGATCGCTTCTCATCGTGCCCCTCATCGGACGTCGTCCTCGCGCGGGCAATGCCCGCCCTGCATCGCACGGGCCGGTGTCCGCGAGCGGATAATGCCCTGTATGAAGATCGTCGTCGCCCTGGCCTTCGTGCTCATCATTGGAAGCCTCGCCTCCGCACTCGTGTTCATGATGCGCGACGGCCGCGACGGCAAGCCCAAGACGAACAACATGGTGCGCGCCCTGGCCTTGCGCGTGGGCATCTCCATCCTGCTGTTCGTCTTCATCCTGATCAGCTACAAGCTCGGCTGGATCCAGCCCACCGGCGTGCCGCTCGTACGCTGAGACCGTCCCCCGCCGCCCGACGCCCTGCCGTCCCCCTCGACGGGCAGGCCGTCACTTCGACCGCCAGAGGTGAGGCCTTGCGCGCGTCGCCCGGCTCAAATGACAAACGCCGCTTGCGCGGCGTTGGTCGAGGAACGTCGTGTCGTTGCCTGGGGCGCCTTACATCCAGTAGACGAGGATGTACAGGCCCAGCCACACGACGTCGACGAAGTGCCAGTACCAGGCCGCTCCCTCGAAGCCGAAGTGACGCTCGGGCGTGAAGTGGCCCTTCATGAGCCGCAGGGTGATGAACAGCAGCATCAGCATGCCGACGAACACGTGGAAGCCGTGGAAGCCCGTCAGCATGAAGAACGTCGAGCCGAAGATGCCCGAGCTCAGCTTGAGGTTCAGGTCGCGGTAGGCGTGGGCGTATTCGTAGCCCTGGACCAACAGGAACGTGAGGCCCAGCAGCACCGTCAGCCACATGAAGGCGATCGTCTTGCTGCGGTTACCGGCGCGCAGGGCGTGGTGAGCGATGGTCAGCGTCACGCCCGAGGTGAGCAGCAAGGCGGTGTTGATCGTGGGCAGCGGCCACGGACCGATCACCTGGAAGGGCTCCACCGTGCCGGCCGGCGAGGCGGTCACGCCCGGCTGGGTGCTCGGCCAGATGGCGCGAAAATCGGGCCACAGGATCTGGTGATCGAGGTCGCCCAGCATCGGCAGCGTGAACGCGCGGGCCCAGAACAGCGCGCCGAAGAACGCGCCGAAGAACATCACCTCCGAGAAGATGAACCAACTCATGCTCCAGCGGTAGGAGACGTCGACGCGGTCGCTGTAGAGGCCGCCCTCGCTTTCGCGGATGGCGTCACGGAACCACTGGAACAGGATCACGCCCGACCAGATCAGGCCGAACAGCAGCGAGTACGCGCCCCAGGCGTGGCCGTTGACCCACTGGCCGGCGCCGAGGATCACGAAGAACAGGCCGATCGCGGCCATGACCGGGTGCCGGGACGGTCCGGGCACGAAGTAGTAAGGCGTCGAGCCGTGATGCGTCGTTGCCGACATGTTTTCTCCTAATGAACCTGACTTCTTGTGTGTCTTGATGCGCGAGACGTCTGTGCGGAGCCTGGCGATCCCCCACTCATGCAGCCACGCCGCTGGAAATGACCCAGCGCACGAGCAAGACCAGCAGGACCACGAACACCACGGCGCCGATGATGCCGGCCACGATCACGTGCACAGGGTTGAGCTGGCTCACGTCCTTGTCGTACTCGGAGGACTTGCGAACCCCGAAGAACGACCAGGCGACGGCTTTCATGGTCTGCCAGAACGAGCCCTTGCGGCGCACCGCCGCTTTCAGGTCGGCGCCCGGCGGGTGGTGCAGGTCGTCGCGGGTCATGTGCGAGGCTCCCACGCCATCGCAGCCGACGTGGCCTTCACCGCACCGCCTGCGGGTGCCTGCGGCACCTTGCCGCCGACCTCGAAGAAGGTGTACGAGAGCGTGATGGTGGTGACGTCCTTCGGCAGCTTGGGATCGATGACGAACACCACCGGCCACGCTTTGCTCTCGCCCGGTGCCAGCGTGTGTTCGGTGAAACAGAAGCACTCGAGCTTGTTGAAGTGGGCCGTCGCCTGCTTGGGCGCGTAGCTGGGAATGGCCTGTGCGGCCATCGCGCGGCTTTGCACGTTGCGGAACTCGTACATCACCGTGGCCATCTCGCCCGGATGCACCTGCAACGAGCGCACCGCCGGCTTGAACTCCCAGGGGCCGCGCGCATTGGCGTCGAACTCCACCGTGATGAGGCGGCTGGTGTCCACCTGCGTGTTGACCGGCTTGCCCGCTGCCATGCCCGGCTGCTGGCGCTCGGCCACCGACAGCACGTTGATGCCCAGCGCGTCGCAGATCGCTCGGTACATCGGCACCAGCGCATAGCCGAAGCCGAACATCGCCAGCGCGATGACAAGCAGCTTGCCGACCATGCGGCGGTTGTCGCTGCGGATGCGGGCGTGGCTCATGGTCTGCGTGACGTCCTCAGTGGCCGAAGAACGCGATGCGCACGATGAACCCGACGAAGAACGCCAGCGCGATCGTCGCCAGGATCAGGCCCAGCCGCAGATTCTGCTTGTGCTTGTCGTCGGGTTGCATGGTCGTCTCGCTCGTGCCTGGAAGGATCAGCCGATCACCTTGGTCGCGCTGGCGTTGAGCTTGGGCGGCGTTTCGAAGGTGTGGAAAGGAGCCGGAGACGGCACTTCCCACTCGAGGCCTTCAGCGCCTTCCCACGGACGCTGCGGGGCCTTGGCGCCCTGGCCGCGCATCATCGGCAGCACGATGAACAGGAAGAAGTACACCTGCATCAGACCGAAGCCGAACGCGCCGATCGAAGCGACGAGGTTGAAGTCGGCGAACTGCATGGGGTAGTCGGCGTAGCGACGCGGCATGCCGGCCAGACCCAGGAAGTGCATCGGGAAGAACGTGACGTTGAAGGTGATGAGCGAGCCCCAGAAATGGAACTTGCCGCGAGCCTCGTTGTACATGACGCCCGTCCACTTCGGACCCCAGTAGTAGAAGCCGGCGAACAGGGCATACAGCGAGCCGGCCACCAGCACGTAGTGGAAGTGGGCCACGACGTAGTAGGTGTCCTGCAGCTGGATGTCGATCGGGGCCATCGACAGGATCAAGCCCGTGAAGCCGCCCATCGTGAACACGAAGATGAAGCCCACGGCGAACAGCATCGGGGTCTCGAAGGTCATCGAGCCCTTCCACATAGTGGCGACCCAGTTGAAGATCTTCACGCCGGTCGGCACGGCGATGAGCATCGTCGCGTACATGAAGAAGAGCTGGCCCGTCACCGGCATGCCGGTCGTGAACATGTGGTGTGCCCACACGATGAACGACAGGATCGCGATGGAGGCGGTGGCGTACACCATCGAGGTGTAGCCGAACAGGCGCTTGCGGGCGAAGGCCGGCACGATCTGGCTGATGATGCCGAAGGCCGGCAGGATCATGATGTAGACCTCGGGGTGCCCGAAGAACCAGAAGATGTGCTGGTACATGATCGGGTCACCGCCGCCGGCCGGATTGAAGAAGCTGGTGCCGAAGTGGCGGTCCGTCAGCGTCATCGTGATCGCGCCGGCCAGCACGGGGATCACCGCGATCAGCAGGTACGCCGTGATGAGCCACGTCCACGCGAACATCGGCATCTTCATCAGCGTCATGCCCGGCGCGCGCATGTTGAGGATGGTCACGATGATGTTGATCGAGCCCATGATGGACGAGGCGCCCAGGATGTGCATCGCGAAGATCGCAGCGTCCATCGAGGGGCCCATCTGCAGCGTCAGCGGCGCATAGAGCGTCCAGCCGGCGGCAGGAGCGCCGCCCGGCATGAAGAACGACGCCACGAGGATGATCGCCGCGGGGATCATCAGCCAGAAGCTGAAGTTGTTCATCCGCGCGAAGGCCATGTCCGAGGCGCCGATCTGCAGCGGAATCATCCAGTTCGCGAAGCCGACGAAGGCCGGCATGATCGCGCCGAACACCATGATGAGGCCGTGCATCGTGGTGAACTGGTTGAACAGCTGCGGGTTCACGATCTGCAAACCGGGCTGGAACAGCTCGGCGCGGATCAGCAGGGCCAGCACGCCACCGACCATCAGCATCGCAAAGCTGAACAGCAGGTACAGCGTGCCGATGTCCTTGTGGTTGGTCGCAAACAGCCAGCGGCGCCAGCCGTGCGGGTGGTCGTGGGCATGGTCGTGGGCATGCCCGCCCGCGACGTGACCGTGAGGCTCGAGGACTGCGCTCATGTCGATCCTTTCCAAACTGCTTGCGTTACTTGCGGGCGGCGACGATCTCGGCCGGCTGGACGATCTGGCCGGTCTTGTTCGACCACGCGTTCTTCGTGTAGGTGATGACGGCGGCGATCTCGGTGTCCGAGAGCTGCTTCCACGCGGGCATGGCGCCGCCGGCCGCGCCGTGCAGGACGATGTCGATCTGCTTGGCCTTGTCTTGCGACAGCACGATCGGCGAGCCGGCCAGCGCCTTGATGGGGCCCGCGCCCGTGCCGTCGGCCTTGTGGCAGGCGGCGCAGTTGGCGGCATAGACCTTCTCGCCGCGGGCCACCAGCTCCTCGAGCGGCCAGACCTTGTTCGGGTCGTCGGCCTTGGCGGCCATCTCCTTCTTCTTGGACTCGACCCACTTGGCGTAGTCCTCCTGAGAGACCACCTTCACGTGGATCGGCATGTAGGCGTGCTCCTTGCCGCACAGCTCGGCGCACTGGCCGTAGTAGTCGCCCACCTTCTCGGCGCGGAACCAGGTGTCGCGCACGAAGCCGGGGATGGCGTCCTGCTTGACGCCGAAGGCCGGGACCATCCAGGCGTGGATCACATCGTTCGCGGTGGTGACGATGCGGATCTTCTTGTCCACCGGCACGACCAGCGGGTTGTCCACCTTCAGCAGGTAGTCGTCGCCGACGGGCTTGCCGGCGTCGGAGGCCTCGCGGTGGGTCGCATCGAGCGTGGAGACGAAGGAGATGCCTTCACCCTCGCCCTTCAGGTAGTCGTAGCCCCACTTCCACTGGTAGCCCGTGGCCTTGATGGTGAGGTCGGCGTTGGTGGTGTCCTTCATCGCGACGACGGCCTTGGTCGCGGGCAGCGCCATGCCGATCACGATCAGGAAGGGCACGACCGTCCAGGCGATCTCGACCTTCACGCTCTCGTGGAAGTTGGCGGGCTTGGCCCCCTTGGACTTCCGGTGCTTGATGATCGAGTAGAACATCACGCTGAAGACGACGACGAAGATGACGCCGCAGATCCACAGCATCATGTTGTGCAGGAACTGCTGCTCGTCGGCGATGCGGGTGACCGGGGGGTGCATGTTGACCTGACGAACCGCCGGGCCGCCGGGCAGGTCGTTGACGGCCAGCGCACCGGTGGTGGCCAAAGCCGCACACAAGCCGAGGCCCGCCTGCCCCACTTTGTGCCAAAGAGCTTTCATCGTCTTCATCGTGGTCACTTCAGTTTCAAACTCGATCACCGACGCTCCCGCCGTGCCGCGTCAGATGCGGACACGGGCCAGCGCGGCGCGCAATTCGTGGGCCAGGGCCGCGCGCTGATGGGCCAGCACGTGCCGCCCGATCTCCACCGACTTGCCCTCGCCCCGCAGTTCCAGCAGCCCGTCCGCATGAGGGGCGTCGACGCGCACCCACTGAGCGGCGAACTCGACCCGGTCGACCCGACCGGCCTCCCAGCGCTCCACCGACAGCCGCCCCTCCGAAAGGACGACGCACTCACGATCGGTCGCATGGCGCGCGTAGACCAGCAAGGCCCACCCGACGCCCAACAGCTCGACCCCGGCGAAAGGCATCACCAACACGGCGCCCTGCGCCCAGAAGTAGGTGGCGATGCCGAGCGACACCACGCACAGCGAGGCATAGAAACCAGCCAGCTGGCGAGGCGTGACGGAGCAGTTCCGCTTGAGCACCCACTGCGCGCACCCGGCACCGCCCGATCGTGCCGCGCCTTCTTCGGAAGGCCCGGTCGCCATCGACGACACACAGGATGGGGCGGCGGCCGACATTCGTACTGCTCCAGTCACCCGGGTCGGGCCACACCGGAGCCGAATGCGACTGCGGAAGCTACCCAACCAAACCGAGAAATTTTAGCCTAGCGCAAATTCCGGTCACAACCGAGTTTGACGAACATCAGAACACGCAGGTGCGAATCTGTTCCACCATACGGGCACATCGCACGCAACGGCGGTGCTCTGCGCGCTATGCGCACCTTCGCGCCGCACTACGTGCCGCACCTTCGCGCCGCACCTTCGCGCGCAGGCATCGAGGGCCGCGCGCGTGGACCTCGCTTGCCAAGCTGCGGGCTGCTCAGGAGCGGCGCGCGTTTCGCGCCCGCATCATCGAGCGCATGTCCTGCAGCGAGACGGACGTCGTTTCGCCACCGGCTCGCGCCCGGGGCAGCCCTTTGAAGGCGTGGCCGTAGACGATCTCGAAGGTCAGCACGGTCGGCCCTTCGGCCGGTGTCAGCGCAGCTTCGAGCGCACGCAGCCACCGCGCCGTGCGAAGCCCCGCGGCACGCCGAGGATGGGTGTTGCGCCCGAGCGTGCGCAGCTCGGCCAGGCAGCGGCAGGCGTCGTCCCAACTCAGGCGCAAGCGCTCCATGTCCATCACCGGGTCGTCGAAGCCGGCGTGCACCAGCATGTCGCCGATGTCGTGCATGTCCACGAACTCCGCGCCTGCCGGGCCCCAACCCGCACGGCTGTAGAGCGTGCGCAACTCGCGCACGGTGTCGGGCCCCAGACACGAAAACATCACGAAGCCGTCCACGGCGAGGGCACGATGCCACTGCTGCAGCATCGCGGGCGGGTCGGCCGCCCAATGCAGCACCATGTTGGCCCACAGCAATTCGGCACCGAGCGTGACTGCCGCGCCCTCTTCCACCGGCTGCGCCGCCGCGGGCCGACGCCATCGCGCAGGCGACCACCAGGGCCCCGCCGGGGCAGGTGCCTGCGCCAGGCGCGCCAGCCGCGCTGGCGCTTCGACCGGGACGAGACGTGCCTGCGGATACGTCGAGCGCAACAACTCCGCCGAGCCGCTCAAGCTCGCCCACCAGTCGATCACGGTGGTCGGCGTGCGACGCACGAGCGCAAGGCGCTCGGCCATGCGGCGTGCCACCTCCTGGTGCAGCCAGGGCGCCGCCTCCACCGGCGCACGTCGCAGCCAGGCCTCGGTGGCGCGTGGATCGAACAGGCGGGGCGCGGGATCGGACATGGCGGGCAGTATATTGACCGCCGATCGACCGATGGGGCCACGACTGCTTCGCAAGCTCGCGACTTCTCTCCATGCCGGGTGCCCGGGGCAGTGCCTCGTCTGCCGCACCTGGCAAGACGCGCCCGTATGCCGCGCGTGCCTGGCGCGCTATGCCCGGCCGAGGCCGCGGTGCGTGCGCTGCGGGCTGGTGATCCTGAGCGAAGGAGCGCGCTGCCCCTCGTGCGCGGCGATGCCGCTGCCGCTCGCTCGCACCGTCGTGGCGTTCGATCATGTCTTTCCGTGGGACACGCTCGTCGCCCGGCTCAAGTTCCACCAGGACGTGGCCCTCGCCCCCACCCTCGCGAAACACTTGAGCGAGGCCGTGCACGCATGCCATGGCGCGCAGCCACCGGTGGACGTGGTGCTCGCCGCACCGCTCTCAGCCGAACGGCTGGCCCAGCGCGGCTACAACCAGGCTTGGGAGATCGCGCGGTGTGTGGCCCGGCGCCTGGGGGTGCCCGCGCAGGCCCGCACGCTGGTGCGGCTGCGCGAGACGCCACCCCAAGTGGGCCTGGACCTCGCCGCCCGCGCGGCCAACGTGAGAGGGGCCTTCGCGGTGCGGGCCGATCGGCGCGCCTGGCTGCAGGGGCGTCGCGTGGCGATCGTCGACGACGTCATGACGACCGGCGCCACCGTGGGAGAACTGGCCTTCACCGTGCTCGACGCCGGGGCGCGCAGCGTCGAGGCCTGGGTGGTGACACGCACGCCCCGGGAGTGACGCGCAGGCGGGAATAATCGCGCCCATGTTCCGCATCGTCCTTGTCGAACCCGAGATCCCGCCGAACACGGGCAACGTGATCCGGCTGGCCGCCAACACCGGCTGCGAGCTGCACCTGGTCGAACCGCTGGGATTCTCGATGGAGGACCGGCTGATGCGCCGCGCCGGGCTGGACTACCACGAGTATGCGGACGTCAAACGACACGCGTCCTGGCAGGCGTTGCTCGAGGCCGAGGCGCCGGATCCGCAGCGCCTGTTCGCCTTCACGACGCACGGAAGCCGCCCCTTCGCGGAAGTGCGATGGCAGCCCGGCGACTGGCTGGTGTTCGGCTGCGAGACGCGCGGCTTGGCGCCCGAGTTGCGGGAGCGCTTTCCGGCGGCGCAGCGGGTGCGGCTGCCCATGCGGCCGGGTCAGCGCAGCCTCAACCTGTCGAATGCCGTCGCGGTGGCCGTCTTCGAAGCCTGGAGACAGAACGGGTACGCGGGCGGCAGCTGAAAGCGGCCGCCCGCTGCGGACTCATTCCGGCTGCACGCCCGCCGCCCGGATGACCCGCGCCCAGCGGTCGCGTTCGGACTTCATCAGCAGCGCGAGCGCCTGCGGTGCGGTGCCGGCGGCGGTGAAGTACTGGGCAAGCATCCGGGAGCGCACCTCGTCACTGCGGATGATGCGCACCAGCTCGCGGCTCATGCGCTCGACCACACCCGGCGGCGTGCCCGCGGGCGCCAGCACCGCCTGCCAGGAAATCGCTTCGAAGCCCGCATAGCCCTGCTCGGCCAGCGTGGGCAACTCCGGCAAGGCGCTGGTGCGGCCCAAGGTCGTGACACCCAGCGCCTCGAGCTTCCCGGCGCGCACCTGCCCCATCGCGATGGCGGGCACCATGAACGAGGCCTGGACCTGCCCGGCCAGCATGGCGTTGACGACTTGTGGGAAGCCTTGGTACGGCACGTGGACCAGGTCCACTCCGGCGCGCGTCTTGAACAGCTCCATCGCCAGATGCGAGGCGCTGCCGTTGCCCACCGAGCCGTAGTTGAGCTGCCCCGGGCGCGCCTTGGCGTAGCGCACGAACTCCGCGAGCGTGTTCGCGCCCAATGCGGGCGAGACGACGAGCACGTTGGGGCTGGTGGCGACCAGGGTGACCGGCACCAGGTCGCGCTGCGGGTCGTAGCCGAGCGAGCGGCTGAGCATCGGCGCGGTGACGAGCGGCCCCTGAATCGTGAAGACGAAGGTGTGCCCGTCGGGCTGCGCCCGGGCGACCTGGGCGGTGCCGATGTTGCCGCCCGCGCCGGGTCGGTTCTCGACCACGACCGCCTGCCCGAGGGCCGCGGCCAGCGGCTCGGCCACCGTGCGGGCGATGAGGTCAGGCGAACTGCCGGGCGGGAACGGCACCACCAGCCGGATCGGCCGCTCGGGCCAGCCCTGCGCCGAGGCCGAGGCCCACGGCGCGATGCCGGCGGCCGCCAAGGCTTGCAGACAGCAGCGACGCTTCATCTCACCCCTCCTCACCCCTCGAGAAAACGGGCCGTTCCGGGCCATCGGCACGGCCGCTCACACTCCCCGCTCACCCTTCGGCTCGCGCATCGCGCGACATCAGCCGCTCGAGGGCCTGCCGGGGAGCGAGCCGGCCTTCGATCACGTCCACCACCGCCGAGGTGATCGGCATCTCGACGCCCGCGGCACGGGCGCGCTCGAGCACCGTCGCCGCGCTGTAGACGCCTTCGGCGACGTGACCCAGTTCGCGCAGGATGTCGGCCAGCGTCTGCCCGCGCGCCAGGCGCAGACCCACCTGCCGATTGCGGGAGAGGTCGCCGGTGGCGGTGAGCACGAGATCGCCGAGCCCGGACAGGCCCATGAAGGTTTCGGTGCGGGCCCCGAGGGCCACTCCCAGCCGCGACATCTCGGCCAGGCCGCGCGTGATGAGCGCCGCCCGGGCGTTCAGCCCCAAGGACATGCCGTCTGCGATGCCGGTGGCGATGGCGAGGACGTTCTTGACCGCGCCGCCCACCTCCACGCCGATCGGGTCGGTGGAGGTGTAGACCCGCAGCGCCTGCCCGTGGAAGGCCTCCACAGCCGAGTCGCGCAGCGAGGCGTCGGTGCTGGCGGCCACCACGGCCGTGGGCTGGCCGCGCGCCACCTCGAGCGCGAAGCTGGGGCCCGAGAGCACACCCACCCGTGCCAGAGGACGCACTTCGCGGGCCACCTCATGCCCGAGCCGACCCGTCCCCTTCTCGAAGCCCTTGCACAGCCACCACACGCGCGCGTCCTCGGGCAGCCGGCCCAGCATCTCGCGCAGCGCCGCCATCGGCGTGGCGATGACGAAGAGGCCTTCGCTCGCATGGGCCAGCGCCCGCGCGAAGTCCGACGTCACGTCCAGCGCGGCCGGCAGCTCGATCTCGGGCAGGTACTTCTCGTTGCGGCGCCGCTCGCGCATCGCCGCGGCCTGTGCCGCGTCGCGCGCCCACAGCAAGGTGGGGCGGCGCATGGCGCTATGAAGCGCGAGCGCCGTGCCCCAGGCGCCGGCGCCCAGAACGGTGATGTTCATGGGTCGACGCTCAGCCGCCTTCTCAGGCGCTGGTGATGATGCCCGAGCCGCCGTTGCCGCCCTGCTGCTGTTGCTGCTGGGCCTCGTACATGGCCTGGAAGTTCACCTCGGCCAAGTGCACCGGCGGGAAGCCGGCGCGGGTGATCACGTCGGCCACCACGGCGCGCAGATACGGGTAGATGATCTGCGGGCACGCGATGCCGATGATCGGGTTCATCTGGTCCTGCGGGATGTTGCGGATCTCGAAGATGCCCGCCTGCTTCGCCTCGACCAGGAAGAGCGTCTTGTCCTTCAGCTTGGTGTGCACCGTCGCCGTCACGGCGACCTCGAAGATGCCTTCGACCACCGGCTGCACTTCCACGCCGAGGTTGATGTCGACGTGCGGCTGCTCCTGCTCCAGCAGGATCTGCGGGGAATTGGGCTGCTCCAGCGACAGGTCCTTGGTGTAGATGCGCTGGATCTGGAAAACGGGGTTTTGGTCTTGGTCGGCCATGATGGAATGCATTCCTTGAAACGACGAGGCCCGTCACCGGAAGGCGGTGCGGGCCGCAGTTGCATTATGGCCGAGCCGCGCGAAGCAACCCGGAAACGATTTGTGGGCGCGAGGTGAGGGACCGCGGCCGCATGCCGCCGCCCGGGCCGCCCTTCAGGCGCCTTGCAGGAGCGGGGTCAGGCCGCCACGCTGATCGAGGGCGATGAGGTCGTCGCAACCGCCCACGTGCGTCTCACCGATGAAGATCTGCGGCACCGTGCGCCGCCCCGTGATCTCGATCATGCGCTCCCGCTGGGCCGGGTCGAGGTCGACGCGGATCTCCTCGATCTCGATGACCCCGCGCTGCTTGAGCAGCATCTTGGCTCGTTGGCAGTAGGGGCACACCTGGGTGGTGTACATCTTGACCGGTTGCATGCGTTCCTTCTCCTTGGGGGCGGCCGGCGGCCGCGCTCAGGCCGAGGATTTCTCCACCGGGAGATGGGCTTCGCGCCAGGCGTGGAGCCCGCCTGCCAGCGACACCGCGTTCTCGTAGCCGAGCTTGCGCAGGGTAGCGGCGGCGCGGGCGGCGCGCACGCCTCGCGGGCAAACCAGGATGATCGGCAGGGCTTTGTTGGAGGGCAGATCCTTGCTCGATTCGAGCTGACCGAACGGGATGTTGCGCGCCCCTTTGACGTGACCCTGCGCATACTCGTGCGGCTCGCTCACGTCGACCACCACCGCCTTGTCGCGGTTGATGAGCAGCACCGCCTGGGTGGGCGAGACGCCCCGCCCTTGGGCGGAACGCGACACCAGAGGCCACAGCAACATGCCGCCCGAGACGAATGCGACGAGGAACAGGAACCAGTTGTCGAGAAAGAACTTCACGGTTGTTGCGCCGGCGGCCGGGGCCGACGACCGGAGGTGATGACGGGCGCGGATTATAGAATTGCAGGCTTTGCGCCTTGCTCGGAGTCACACGCACATGTACAAGCTCGTGCTGTTGCGCCACGGCGAATCGACGTGGAACCTCGAAAACCGCTTCACCGGCTGGACGGACGTCGATCTCACGCCGACCGGCGTGGAGCAGGCCAAGGAGGCCGGCCGCCTGCTCAAGGCCGAAGGGTTCGAGTTCGACGTGTGCTACACCTCGGTGCTCAAGCGCGCCATCTGGACGTTGTGGCACTGCCTCGACCAGATGGACCGCACGTGGCTGCCCGTGGTGCATTCGTGGCGGCTCAACGAGCGCCACTACGGCGCGCTGCAGGGCCTCAACAAGGCCGACATGGCGCGCCAGTACGGCGACGAGCAGGTGCTGATCTGGCGCCGCAGCTACGACGTGCCGCCGCCTGCGCTCGACCCCGACGACCCCCGGGGCCAGCGCAACGACGTGCGCTACGCCAAGCTCGCGCCGGAGCAGATTCCGCTCACCGAGTGCCTGAAGGACACCGTCGCGCGGGTCCTGCCGTTCTGGAACGAGTCGATGGCGCCGGCCATCAAGGCGGGCAAGCGCATCCTCGTCTCGGCGCACGGCAACAGCATCCGTGCGCTCGTGAAGTACCTGGACGACATCTCCGACAGCGACATCGTCGGCCTGAACATCCCGAACGGCATTCCGCTCGTCTACGAGCTGGATGAGAACCTGAAGCCGATCCGCCATTACTACCTCGGCGACGAGGAAGCGGCGAAGAAGGCCGCTGCCGCCGTCGCGAGCCAGGGCAAGGCCTGACCCCGGGCGACGCCTGACTCAAGGGCCGGCCAGCGCCTCCTCGGCGGGCCCGTGCTCCAGCGCCGGCATCTGCAGTGCGCCGGCGATGTCCGCGCGCACCAGGCGGGCGAGGGCCCGCCGGTCCATGTGGCGCGCGCCGCGCGCCGGCAGCACCGCGACGCTTACCTCGAGCCCATTCGCGCACGCCACCCGCCACACCGACGCGAGGAGCGTGGTGTCGCCCACGTAGGCGGCCGCCGGACTCACCGGGTGGTGGCGATCGGCATAGCGCAGCGCCACCGGTTGCACCGGCGTCTGTGTGGCGATGGCCGCCTGGAGCAAGTTGGCATGAAAGGGCAACAGCGTGGTGCCGTCGCTGGTGGTGCCCTCGGGAAAGACGGCGACGGTGTCTCCGGCTTTCAGCGCCTCGGCGACCTGGTGCACCACGCGCAGCGCATCGCGGCGCCGCTCGCGCTCCAGGTAGAGGGTGTCGGCGGCGTCGACCAGGCGGTTCAAGAGCGGCCAGTGGCGCACCTGCGCCTTCGAGACGAAGCGCGAAGGATGCACGGCATTGATCGCGACGATGTCGAGCCACGAGATGTGGTTCGCCACCAGGAGCTTGGCACCGGTGCGCAGCCGGCCCTCGACGCGAAGCGCGATGCCGAGACTTTGCAGCACCCGCGCCGACCAGCGCTGGACCTCGGCGCGTCGGCCGGCCGCATCGAGCCCCGGAAACCGGCACAGCACGATGGCGAGGCCCCGCAGCACCCACCCGAGCACGCGGGCGAGACGCCAGAGACCGCGCAGTCCCGAGCGCATCCCCATCGCTTCAGCGCGCTTCGGCGGCCTCGTACGCGACCTGCCCCGCCACCAGCGTGTAGCGCACCTGCCCGGGCAGTTCGTAGCCGGTGAAGGGGGTGTGACGCCCCTGGCTGCGCAGCACCTGCGGCTGCACCGTCCAGCGCGCCGTCGGATCGAAGATGCACAGATCGGCCCAGCCGCCTTCGACGAGACGGCCGGTGCTGGTGGCCAGCGAGCCGAGCGATTCGCCCAGCACGCGCATGGGCTCGTGGGTGAGGACGGCGAGCGCGCGCAGCAGACCCGCCCCGCTCTCCTCGCCCCACTTGAGCGCCAGGCTGAGCAGCAGCTCGAGGCCGGTGGCGCCCGGCTCGGCCTCCCCGAAGGGCAGCGTCTTGGCGTCGTCGTCGACGGGGGTGTGGTCGCTCACCAGGGCGTCGATGGTGCCGTCGGCCAATGCGGCGCGGATCGCCTCGCGGTCGCGCTGCTGGCGCAGCGGCGGATTGAGCCGCATGTCCGCATTGAAGTAGCCGATGTCGACGTCGGTGAGGTGGAGCTGGTTGATGCTGACGTCGCAGGTCAGCGGCAGGCCCTCGCGCTTGGCGGCGCGCACCAGCTCGACGCCGGCAGCGCTGGAGAGCCGGCACACGTGCACGCGCGCGCCCGTGGCGCGCATCAGCTCGAAGATGGTGTGCAGCGCGACCGTCTCGGCGATGACCGGCACGCCGGACAGGCCCAGGCGGGTGGCGACGGCACCGCTGGCGGCCACGCCCTTGCCCAGGTGCGCGTCCTGCGGCCGCAGCCACACGGTGTAGCCGAAGGTCGCGGCGTACTGCATCGCCCGCATCAGCACCTGCGTGTTCTCGACCGCGACTTCGGCCTGCGAAAAGCCCACGCAGCCCGCCTCCGTGAGCTCGGCCATCTCGGTCAGCACCTCGCCCTTCAGCCCGCGCGTGAGCGCGCCCAGCGGGTACAGACGCGACAGGTTGAGGCTGCGCGCGCGGAACTTGAGCATCTCCACGAGGCCCGGCTCGTCCAGGGGCGGATCGGTGTCCGGCGGGCACACGAGGCTGGTCACGCCGCCCGCGACGGCGGCGGCCATCTCGCTTTCGAGCATGCCCTCGTGCTCGTGCCCCGGCTCGCGCAGGCGCGCCGCGAGGTCCACCAGGCCGGGCGCCACCACGAGGCCTTCGGCATCGATGGTGCGGTTGGGATGGAAGTCGCCGCTCACGCTGCCGAGCGCGACGATGCGGCCGGCGGCGATGGCGAGGTCTGCGCGGCGGTCGGTGCCGCTGGCCGGGTCTACCAGCCGGGCGTTACGGATCAGGATCTTCATGGGGTCGTCTCGGGAGCGCGCTCGTTCAGGCTTCGTTGCCGGCGATGATGGACATCACGGCCATGCGCACGGCGATGCCGAAGGTCACCTGCGGCAGGATGACGCTTTGCCGGCCGTCGGCGACGGCCGAGTCGATCTCGACGCCGCGGTTGATGGGGCCCGGGTGCATCACGATGGCATCGGGCTTGGCGAGCGCGAGCTTGTCGGGCGTGAGGCCGAAGGTCTTGAAGAACTCGCCGGCGCTGGGCAGCATGGCCCCGCTCATGCGCTCGTTTTGCAGTCGCAGCATGATGACCACGTCGGCCCCGCGCAGGCCCTCCTTGAGGTCGTGGCACACGCGCACACCCATCTCCTTCAGGTCGCCGGGCACGAGCGTCTTGGGGCCGACGACGCGCACCTCGGGCACGCCCAGGGTGGTGAGGGCATGGATGTCCGAGCGCGCCACGCGCGAGTGGACGATGTCGCCGACGATGGCCACCGTGAGGTTGGTGAAGTCGCCCTTGTAGTGGCGGATGGTGTACATGTCGAGCAGGCCTTGCGTCGGGTGCGCGTGGCGGCCGTCGCCGGCGTTGACCACATGCACGTGCGGCGCGCAGTGCTGGGCGATCAGGTACGGTGCGCCGGACTCGCTGTGGCGCACGACGAACATGTCGGCGTGCATGGCCGACAGGTTGGCGATGGTGTCGAGCAGGCTCTCGCCCTTGGCGGTGGACGAGCGGGCGATGTCGAGGTTGATGACGTCGGCCGACAGGCGCTTGGCGGCGATCTCGAAGGTGGTGCGCGTACGCGTGGAATTCTCGAAGAAGAGGTTGAACACGCTCTTGCCGCGCAGCAGCGGCACCTTCTTCACCTCGCGGTCGTTGACGCTGAGGAACGTGCCCGCGGTGTCGAGGATGTGGTGGATGATGTCGCGCGGCAGACCCTCGATGGACAACAGATGGATCAGCTCGCCGTTCTTGTTCAGCTGGGGGTTGCGCTTGTAGAGCATGGGGGCGGGGGCGATGGGCGTGGCATGGAAAGCCCCGGTCCCTGCGGCCGAGGCCGGGATGTTCACAAGGCGAGCGTTTCGATGCGGAAGCTGAACCGGCCTTCGTCGTCCCGCGCCAGCGACAGGCGCTGCGTCGCGGGCAGCGAGACGCGGGCTGCGGAATACGCGGGCTCGATGGGCAGTTCGCGCCCGCCGCGGTCGACCAGCACGGCCAGTCGCACGCTCGCGGGCCGACCGAAGTCGAACAGCTCGTTGAGCACGGCGCGCGTGGTGCGGCCGGTGTAGAGCACGTCGTCGATGAGCAGGATGTGCCGCCCCTCGACCTCGAAGGGCAGCTGGGTGTGGTCGGCCCCGCCGGCCAGGCCGCGCGAGCCGAAGTCGTCGCGGTGCAAGGCGCTGGTGATGACGCCGTGCCGCCCGGGCAGCCCCAGATCGCGGTGCAGCCGCTCCGCCAGCCAGGCGCCGCCGGACCAGATGCCCACCAGCGCCGTGTCGTGGCGCAACAGGTGGCGCACGCCCTGTTGCAGGTCCTGATAGAGCGCTTCGGCGTCCAGATGCAGGGTCGTCATGGCATCGTCCGTTCGCGAAAGTACTGTTCGAGGATGAGGCAGGCCGCGCCGGCGTCCGCATCGCGCGCGCCGAGCGAAAGAGCCTCGGTGGTGGTGTAGCGCTCGTCGACCTCGTCCACCGGCAGGCCGTAGCGGCCGTGCAGCTGGCGGGCGAAGCGGCGCGCGCGCAAGGTGTTCTCGTGCGGGGCGCCGTCGGGATGGAACGGCACGCCGACGACGAGCCGGTCGGGCCGCCACTCGGCGATCAGCCGCCCGATGGCGGCAAAACGGGCATCGCCCTGTACCGCGATCGACGGCAGCGGCTGGGCCAGCCGCAAGACGGTGTTGCCCACCGCCACGCCGACGCGCCGGGTGCCGAAATCGAATGCGAGGCAGGTCGAGGGCATCGCGTGTCCCGTCTGACCGATCCAGGTCCTTCGTGGTCGCGGGCCCGCGCCTTCAGGCGTGACCCGCCTCCTGCGACAGCATGCGCGGGTCGATGCCCAGCAGCGCCAAGGCCCGGTCGTAACGCTCGTGGGCCGGGGTGTCGAAGATGATGCTCGGCTCGGCCTGCACGGTGAGCCAGCCGTTGCGCGAGAGCTCGTCCTCGAGCTGGCCCGGCGCCCAGCCGCTGTAGCCGAGCGTCACCAGCACCTTCTTGGGGCCCGCGCCGTTGGCCAGCGCCTCGAGCACGTCCTTGCTGGTCGTCATCTCGAGCCCGCCGGGGATCGCCAGCGAGGAGTTGTAATGGCCGCCCACCGGCTCGTGCAGCACGAAACCGCGCTCGGTCTGCACCGGCCCGCCGAAGTACACCGGCTGCTCGGCCAGGTCCTCGCGGTCGAGCGTGAGGTCCACCTTCTCGAAGAGGTTGCGCAGCTTGATGTCGATGGGCTTGTTGATCACCAGGCCCAGCGCACCCTTTTCGGTGTGCTCGCACAGGTAGACGACGGCACCGGCGAACGTGTCGTCGGCCATGCCGGGCATGGCGATGAGGAACTGGTTGGTCAGGTTGATGCTGGCGGAAGCGTCGGCCATGTGCCGATTCTAGGCGCTACCGCCCGCGGCCCCGGCCGCTCGGCCGGGGCGGGCGCCTCACAGGTCGAAGAACACCGTCTCCTGCGGGCCCTGCATGCGGATGTCGAACCGGTACACGGGGCCGGCGGGCGTGTGCTCCCGGCGGGCGATGAGGGTCGAGCGCCGGTCCGCGGGCACGCTGGCGAGCACGCGGTCCTCGGCGTTGGCCTCGGCCTCGTCCTCGAAGTAGATGCGCGTGAAGGCGTGCGAGAGCATGCCGCGCATGAAGACGATCACCTCCACGTGCGGCGCGTCCCCCGCCCCGCCCGCGCCGGGCTTGACGGTGTGGAAGCAGAACCTCCATTGCGGATCGGTGCCGGTGCCGCAGCGGCCGAAGCCGGTGAAGCCCTGCTTGCGAGCCTCCTCGGCGCTGGTCACCTCGCGGCCGCGCGCGTCGAGCTGCGCGATCTCGATCATCGCGTCGCTGATCGGCTGGCCCTCGCCATCGAGCACCTGGCCGACGATACGGATGTGCTCGCCCTCGGCATGCGGCTCGGCGAGCACCGGCGTGTAGGCGCTGCCGTGGTCGTAGCCGTACTGGCGCGGCGTGAGCCCGTAGGCGAAGTACGGGCCGACGGTCTGCGAAGGGGTCTGGGGCAGTCGCTGGCTCATCGCGGGGCCTCCATCGGCGTTTCGTTCGGGCCGCGCAGGACGATGTCGAACTCGTAGCCCAGCGCGAAACCCGGCTCGGTCACGTCCAGCGTGAAGCGCGAGATCAGCCGATCGCGCGCACCGGCCGGCGTGCCCTGGAAGATCGGGTCGTGGGCCAGCAGCGGGTCGCCCGGGAAGTACATCTGCGTGACCAGGCGGCTGGCGAAGTACTCGCCGAACAGCGAGAAGTGGATGTGGTTGGGCCGCCAGGCGTTGGGGTGGTTGCCCCAGGGATAGGCGCCGGGCTTGATGGTCAGGAACCGATAGCGGCCCTCGTCATCGGTGAGGCACCGTCCCGCGCCGAGGAAGTTGGGGTCGAGCGGCGCGTCGTGCTGGTCCACCTTGTGGATGTAGCGGCCGGCGGCGTTGGCCTGCCACACCTCCACCAGCGCCCCGCGCACCGGGCGGCCGCGCTCGTCGAGCACACGCCCGGTGACGATGATGCGCTCGCCGAGCGGCTCGCCGTTCTTCGCAGCGTTGCGGGTGAGGTCGTGGTCGAGCGGGCCGATCGCATCATGGCCGTACACCGGCGCGCGCAGCTGGCGCAGGTTCTCCCTCAGCGGGATGAGCGGCCGGGTGGGCCCGCGCAACGCGGTGGACTTGTAGTCCGGATAGACGTAGGGCGGATGGCTGCTCCAGTCGCGCGGACTGAGCGGCGGCAGGTCGCACATGGCAGGTCTCCTCGGGTGTCGGCCCCGGGTCGGGCCTCCTTGCACACGACTCTATGCATCAACAATCGTTATGTAAATTGAACTTTCATCAGACTTTCCTTGCCCTATAGTTATCGAATGAACACCGCCCTGCAGCGCGTGCAGCTGCGCCACCTGCACTGCTTCCTGGCCGTCGCCCGCAGCGGCAACCTGCGAGGAGCCGCACAGGCGCTGGCCGTCTCGCAGCCGGCCGTGACCAAGACGCTCGCCGAGCTGGAGGACATCCTGGGGGTGCGGCTGTTCGAGCGCGGGCGCCGGGGCGCCGAGCCGACGGCCGCGGCGCGCGCGCTGTGGCCGCATGCGAGCGCGGTCGTGGCCGGGCTGGCGGAGGCCTTGCAAAGCGTGGGCGGCGCGGCGGAGCACGAGCACCTGGTGCTGGGCGCCCTGCCCACCTTGGCCCCCTCGTTCGTGCCCGCGGTGGTGCAGGCACTCGCAGAGGCGGCGGCGCCCGGGAGGCCGCACCCCGCGTCGGGCGGGCCGCGCCTGCAGGTGCTGACGGACCGCAACCCCACGTTGCTCGAACGGCTTCGGGCCGGCGGGCTCGATGCGGCGATCGGCCGCCTGGCCGAGCCCGACCAGATGGTGGGGCTGAGCTTCGAGCACCTCTATGCCGAGCCGCTGGTGGCCGTGGTCCGACCGGGGCACCCGCTGCTGCGACGGGGCACCGCACCGCCCGGTGACCTGGGTGTGCACCTGTTGGCGCTGCCGCTGCCTGGCACGCTCATCCGGCACTCGGCCGACAGCCTGCTGGCGCGGCTGGGCGTCGGCCCAGCGGCCCGGCAGGTGGAAACCCTGTCGGCGTCGCTCGGCACCGAGCTGGCGGTGCGCGCGGGGGCGGTGTGGCTCACCCCGCTCGGCGCCGCGGAGCCGGCCCTGCAGGATGGCCGGCTGACCCGCTTGCCCTGGCCGCCCGGCGCCACCGACGAGCCGGTCGGGCTGCTGCTGCGCACGGACGCGGCGCCCCGGCCGGCACTGCAGCGGCTGGTGGGCGCCATCCGCGAGCAGGCGGCGCAGCGGCGCGCGGCGCTGGCCGCTGCCCTCGCGGCGTCGGGGAGCGGTTGAAACGGCCGGTGACCTGGCGTGCGGCGCCCCGCGCGGGGCGCTACGATCACGACCGAGGAACAGGAGGGTCGTCGCCGTCGCATGCCACGGCAGCCCCGTCGCGGCGCACAGCCGCCGCACGGGGCGCCGTGGTGGGCGAGGAGCTTCCTGCGAGCGCGCCGTACTTGCTGCCATGGCCACCACGCCCGACCCTTCCGCCTTCGTCCCCGCCGACTCGGATGCGGGGCTGCCGCGGCCTGCAGCGCCGTGGCACCCTACTGCCGCGCCTGCGCTCGTGCCCGAGCAGGCGCCGGCGGTGCTCGTCTGGGCGGAGGCGGGCGACGAACTCCCCGAGCGCTGTGCCGCTTGGACGGCAGGCGCGCCGGTGGCGTGGGTGCGCGGTGCGGACGAACTGCTCGAGCGCCTGCGGGCGCGGCCCGTGGCGGTGGCGCTCGTGCCGCTGCCGATGGCGGACGAGTCGTTCTGCCGGCAGTGGGCGCAGGACCACCCTGCGACCGCGCTCGTCTTGCTGGCCGACGAGGCCTGCCAGGTGCCCGAAGGGCTCAGCCGTGTGGCGTGCGGGGCCGACGACTGCATCGCGCGCCACGACGAGGCCCGCTTGCAGGCGGCCGTCGTGCGGGGCCTGCGGCAACACGGCGTACGCGGCGCGGCGGCCGACACGGCCCGCATGGCAGCGAGCGAACAGCGCTTTCGCCTGCTGGCCGACGCGATGCCCCACATCGTGTGGACGAGCCGTGCCGAAGGGGGATGCACCTACCTCAACGAGCGCTGGTTCGAGTACACGGGCATGCCGCGGCCGGCGCCGGGCACTGTGCTGCTCTCGTGGGCCGAGTACCTGCATCCGGACGACCACGAGGCGACGTTCCGCCGCTGGCGGGAGTGCCTGGCCGCGGGCACGCTGTTCGACCTCGAGTACCGCTTGCGCGGTGCGGACGGACAGTACCGCTGGTTCATGGGCCGGGCGGTGCCGCACCGTGACGCGACCGGCCGCATCGTGCAGTGGTACGGCACCTGCACCGAAATCGAGGACCAGAAGCGCCTCGCCCAGGAGCGCGAGGCGCTGCTCGCGGCCGAACGCGCCGCGCGCTCCGAGGCGGAGCGGGCCGCCCGCATGAAGGACGAGTTCGTCGCGACCTTGAGCCACGAACTGCGCACGCCCCTGTCGGCCATCGTCGGATGGGCCGCGGTCTTGCGGCGGGGCGTGAAGTCGCCCGAGCAGATGCGCCAGGCGATCGACACGATCGACCGCAATGCACGGCTGCAGGCGCAGATGATCGACGAGCTGCTCGACATGAGCCGCATCCTCTCGGGCAAGTTGCGGCTCGACGTGCAGCCGCTCGACATGGTGCGCGTGATCGAGGACGCGATCGACACGGTGCGCCCGGCGCTGGAGGCCAAGGCGCTGCGGTTGTCCACCGTGTTCGGCTCGGCCGGCGTGATCCAGGGCGACCCGGCCCGGCTGCAGCAGGTGGTGTGGAACCTCCTCACCAACGCGATCAAGTTCACCCCCAAGGGTGGACGCATCACGGTGACCTACCGCAAGGTGGGCAGCCACGTGGAGTTGGCGGTGAGCGACACGGGCCAGGGCATCCCGCCCGAGTTCCTGCCGCATGTGTTCGACCGCTTCCGGCAGTTCGATGCTTCGACGACGCGCTCGAAGGGCGGCTTGGGGCTGGGGCTCGCGATCGTGCGGCACCTGACCGAGATGCATGGCGGCCACGTGCACGCCTACAGCGAAGGCGAGGGCCGGGGCGCCACCTTCACCATCACCCTGCCGCTGACGGCGATCCACCCCGCGGAGGCGCACGTCTCGGGCTTCGGCGCGCTCATGCCTGCATGCGGCGAAGGCGACCTGCTCAAGGGCCTGACGGTGCTGGTGGTGGACGACGAGCCGGACGCGCGGGAGCTGTTGCGCCGCGTGCTGGAGGACGAAGGCGCCGCGGTGCGGGAGGCGGCGGGCTGTGCCGAGGCGCTCGCGGTGCTGGACGAGGAGCCCGCCGTGCACCTGATCGTCAGCGACATCGGGATGCCTGGCGAGGACGGCTACAGCTTCATGCGCAAGGTGCGCTCCTCCGGCCGGCCCTATGCGACCGTGCCGGCGGCGGCGCTCACCGCCCTCGCGCGCAGCGAAGACCGCCGGCGCGCGCTCATGGCGGGCTTCCAGACGCACGTCGCCAAACCGGTGGACCCCTCGGAGCTGGTGGCGGTGGTGGCGAGCCTCACCGGGCGTACCGGGCTGGGCGACTGAGGCCCGGCGCTCGGCCGCCCGGAGCCGGGCCGACACCCCCGCGGGGGGTGGGGCGTACGCCCCGGGGGCAAAGACATGAGGCCCGGCGCCCGGCCGCCCGGAGCCGGGCCGACACCCCCGTGGGGGGTCGGGCGTACGCCCCGGGGGCAACGATATGAGGACCGGCCGCGCCGGCGCTCAGCCCACCGTCTCGGCCGGCGCCGGGGTGGGGCTCCTGCCGCCGCGGGCGAGCACCGGTTGCAGCGCGCGGCCGGTGTGTGTGCCGGCTGCCACCACCTGCTCGGGCGTGCCCTGGGCCACCACACGGCCGCCTCCCACGCCGCCTTCAGGCCCCAGGTCGATGACCCAATCCGCTTCGGCGATCAGGTCCAGGTCGTGCTCGATCACGACGACGCTGTGGCCCCCGTCGACGAGGCGGTGCAGCACGCGGATCAGTTTCTCGACGTCGGCCATGTGCAGGCCCACGGTGGGCTCGTCCAGCACGTACAGCGTATGGGGCAGCAGCCCGCGCCGGGCCGTCCCCGCGGGGCGGTCCCCCCCGGGGGGCGGGTCGCCCACGGCGAGGCGGCCGCCACCGAGGTCGCGCACCTTGCTGAGCTCGGTCACCAGCTTGATGCGCTGCGCCTCGCCGCCGGAAAGCGTCGGCGAAGGTTGGCCCAGCGTCAGGTAGCCCAAGCCCACGTCCTGCAGCAGCTTGAGCGGATGCGACACCTGGGGCATGGAGGCGAAGAACTCGACCGCCTCGTCCACCTCCATGTTCAGCACCTCGCCGATGCTCTTGCCGCGCCAGGTGACGGCCAGCGTCTCGGGGTTGAAGCGCTGGCCGTGGCAGACGTCGCACGGCAGCTTCACATCGGGCAGGAAGCTCATCTCGATGGTGCGCATGCCCTGCCCCTCGCAGGCGGGGCAACGGCCGTCGCCGGTGTTGAACGAAAAGCGCGCCGGGCCGTAGCCGCGCGCCTTGGCCTCCAGCGTCTCGGCGAAGAGCTTGCGGATCGTGTCCCAGAAGCCGACGTAAGTCGCCGGGCAGGAGCGCGGCGTCTTGCCGATCGGCGTCTGGTCCACCTCCAGCACGCGGTCCACCTGCTCCCAGCCCTCGATACCCGCGCAGCCCGTCCAGGCGGGCAGGCCTTTGCCGCGGTGGGCGACGATGGCCTGCACGTTGGCGAGCAACACGTCGCGCGCCAGGGTGGACTTGCCCGAGCCGCTCACGCCCGTCACCGCCACGAGGCGGCGCAGCGGCACCTCCACGTCCACCTGCTGCAGGTTGTGCAGATGGGCGCCGCGCACCGCGAGCCGGGGGGTGGACGCCTCCACCGGACGGCGCGCATGCACCGGGTGCTGCAACGGCCGTGCGAGGAAGCGCCCGGTCAGCGACTGCGGATGGCGCGCGACCTCCTCCAAGCCGCCCTGGGCGATCAGGCGCCCGCCGCGGCGGCCGGCACCGGGGCCGATGTCGATGATGTGGTCGGCGCGGCGGATGGTGTCCTCGTCGTGCTCCACGACCACCAGCGTGTTGCCCTGCGCGCCGAGCTTGTGCAGTGCGTCCAGCAGGATGCGGTTGTCGCGGGGGTGCAGGCCGATGGTGGGTTCGTCGAGCACGTAGCACACGCCCTGCAGGTTGGAGCCGAGCTGCGCGGCCAGGCGGATGCGTTGCGCCTCGCCGCCGGACAGGGTGGGCGCGGCGCGGTCGAGCGTGAGGTAGCCCAGGCCCACTTCCTCGAGGAAGGCGAGCCGGCTGCGGATCTCGCTGACCACATCGCGCGCGATCGCCGCCTCGCGCCCCTCGAACCTCAGGCCGTCCACCCAGACGCGCGCTTCGCTGACGCAGCGGGCGGCCACCTGCGCGATCGACTCGCCGCGCAAGCGGATCGCCAGCGACACCGGATTGAGCCGCGCGCCGTGGCAGGTCTCGCAGGGTTGGTCGCTCACGTCCTCCACCTCCGGCTCGGCGAAGGTCTGCTCGCGGCCGCGCTCGTCGCCGCGCTGCATGTCGTCGTACGCCTTGCGTTGCTCGCGCGTGAGCCGCGCGCCGGTGCCGACGCAGTCGGGGCACCAGCCGTGCTTGGAGTTGTACGAGAACATGCGCGGGTCCAACTCCGGGTAGCTCGTGCCGCACACCGGGCAGGCGCGCTTGGTCGAGAACACCTTGAGCGTGCCGATGCCGTCCGTGGACGTGCCCGCGATCATGGCAGCGCGCAGGCCGTCCAGCGGGGCCAGCAGGTGCATCACGCCCTTGCCCAGCTCGAGCGTACGAGCGAGCAGCGCGCGCAGCTCGGCCTCCGCCTCAGCGGTGACGACGAGGTCGCCCACCGGCAGCTCGAGGGTGTGCTCCTTGAAGCGGTCCAGCTTGGGCCAGGGGTCGACCGGCACGAAATGGCCGTCCACGCGCAGGTGCGTGTGGCCGCGGCCCTTGGCCCACTTGGCCAGGTCGGTGTAGAGGCCCTTGCGGTTCACGACCAACGGCGCGAGAAAGCCCACATGCTGGCCCTTGTGGTCGCGCAGGATCTGCGCGGCGATCGACTCGGGCGTCTGCGGGCGCACCTCGGCGCCGTCGTGCACGCAGTGCTGCACGCCCAGTTTCACGTAGAGCAGGCGCAGGAAGTGATAGACCTCGGTCGTGGTCGCCACCGTGCTCTTGCGCCCGCCGCGCGAGAGGCGCTGCTCGATGGCCACCGTGGGCGGAATGCCGTAGACGGCATCCACCTCGGGGCGGCCCGCCGGCTGCACGATGCTGCGCGCGTAGGCGTTGAGCGACTCCAGGTAGCGCCGCTGCCCCTCGTTGAACAGGATGTCGAACGCGAGCGTGGACTTGCCCGAGCCCGACACACCGGTGACGACGCTGAACTTGCCGCGCGGGATGTCGACGTTCATCGACTTGAGGTTGTGCTCGCGCGCATTGACGATGCGGATGACCTCCTCGGCCGCCTGCGCCGCGCGGCGGGCCGCCGTGTGCGCGGTGCCGAGGTAGGTGCCTTCCTGCGCGGCGTCGAGCCCGGTGGGGCGGGGCTCCTGCGCGCGAGGTGCCGCGCCCATCATCGTCTCGTACTCGCGCAGCGCCTGTGCAGTGTGCGAGGTGGGATGGGCACGCACGTCCTCGGGTGTGCCGACACACACCACCTCGCCGCCCGCCTCGCCGCCCTCGGGGCCGAGGTCGACGATCCAGTCGGCCGCGCGGATCACGTCGAGGTTGTGCTCGATGACGATGAGCGAATGCCCGGCCTCCAGCAGCTTGCGCAACGCGCGCATCAGCTTGGCGATGTCGTCGAAGTGCAGGCCGGTCGTCGGCTCGTCGAACAGGAACAGCGTGCCCTTGCGGGCCAGGCCCTGACGGCTCGCCGCGGCGTTCTTCGCCGCCTCGGCAAGAAAGCCGGCGAGCTTGAGCCGCTGCGCCTCGCCGCCGGAGAGGGTCGGCACCGGCTGGCCGAGCGTCAGGTACTCCAGGCCCACGTCGACCAGCGGCTGCAGCGCACGCAGCACCTCGCGATCGTCGCGGAAGAGCTGGGCCGCCTCGGCCACGGTGAGGTCCAGCACGTCGGCGACGCTCAGCGCTCGCCAGCTGCCGTCCGGCAGCGCGCGCTCGAGGTGCACCTCCAGCACCTCGGGGCGGTAGCGCTTGCCGTCGCAGTCGGGGCAGCGCAGGTAGACGTCGGAGAGGAACTGCATCTCGACGTGCTCGAAGCCCGAGCCGCCACAGGTCGGGCAGCGGCCGTCGCCCGCGTTGAAGCTGAACATGCCGGCGCCATAGCCCCTCTGCTGGGCCAACGGCGCATCGGCGAAGAGTTTGCGGATCTCGTCGAAGGCGCCGACATAACTCGCCGGGTTGGAACGCGCGGTCTTGCCGATGGGGGACTGGTCGACGAAGACCGCGTCTTCCAGCCACTCGGCATTGAGCAGCGCATCGTGCTCGCCGGGGGCCTCGGTCGCTTTGCCGAAGTGACGCGCGAGCGCCGGGTAGAGCACGTCCTGCATCAACGTGGACTTGCCCGAGCCGCTGACGCCCGTGACGCACACCAGCCGCTGCAGCGGGAACTCGACCGTGACGTTCTTCAGGTTGTGCTCGCGCGCGCCTTGCAGGATGAGCCTGGGAGTGCTCTCGCTCACCGCACGGCGGATGCCGATGCCGATGCGCTTGCGCCCGCCGAGGTAGGCACCGGTCAGCGTGTCGGCACGGCGCAACTCCTCGGGCGTGCCATCGAAGACGATGCGGCCGCCCTCGCGGCCGGGGCCCGGGCCCATGTCGAGCACGCGGTCGGCCGCGACCATCACCGCCGGGTCGTGCTCCACCACCACCAGCGTGTTGCCCGCGTCGCGCAGGCGGTGCATGGCCTGCACGATGCGGTTCATGTCGCGCGGATGCAGACCGATGCTGGGCTCGTCGAGCACGAACAGCGTGTTGACGAGCGAGGTGCCGAGCGCCGTGGTGAGGTTGATACGCTGCACCTCGCCGCCCGAGAGCGTGCGGCTCTGGCGGTCCAGCGTGAGGTAGCCCAGGCCCACGTCGCAAAGGTATTTGAGCCGTGTGCGGATCTCGTCGAGCAACAGCGCGAGCGGGTCCGCGGAGCGCGCGCCGTCGCGCGCTGCGCCGGTCAGCGCCTCGCCCACGTGCAGACGATCGAAGAAGCGTCTCAGCCGCTCGATGGGCAGCAGCATGAGATCGTGCAGCGACAGGCCCGGCAGCGCCTCCAGTTGCTCGCGCGTCCAGCCCACGCCCACGGGCATGAAGCGCTGGGCCGGCGCCAGCACCTCGTCCGCGTCTTCCTTGGTGCCCAGGCGCCACAGCAGCGACTCCAGCTTGAGGCGTGCCCCGCCGCACGCCTCGCAGGGCGTGTAGCTGCGGTACTTGGACAAGAGCACCCGGATGTGCATCTTGTAGGCCTTGCTCTCCAGGTACTCGAAGAACCGCTTGATGCCGTACCACTGGCGGTTCCAGTCGCCCTTCCAGTGCGGCGAGCCGTGGATGACCCAGTCGCGCTGCGCCTGGGTGAGCTGGCTCCACGCGGTGTCGCGCGGGATGCCGGCCTCGCCGGCGTACTCGAGCAGGTCGTCCTGGCACTCCTTCCAGGCCGGGGTCTGCAAGGGCTTGATCGCGCCGGCGCGCAGCGTCTTGCGATGATCGGGAATCACCAGGCCCCAATCGACGCCGATCACACGGCCGAAGCCGCGACAGGTGTCGCAGGCCCCGATGGCCGAGTTGAACGAGAACATCGCCGGCACCGGCTGGGCGTAGCGCAAGTCGCTGTCGGGGCTGTGCAGGCCGGAGGAGAAGCGCCAGAGCTGCTCCTCGCCGCCCTCGGGCTGCACGTACACGTTGACGCGCCCGCCTCGCTTGAGCGCCACCTCCAGCGCCTCGATGACGCGCACCTTCTCCGTGCCTTCCAGCCTGAAGCGGTCGGCGACGACGTCCAGCACCTTGCGCGGACCGCTGGGCGAGGCCACTTCCCGCTCCGCATGCACGCGGGTGAAGCCGCTGGCCGACAGCCATTGCTCGATCTCCTCGCGCGTGGTGTCGGCGGGCAGTTCGACGGGGAAGGTCACCACCAGCCTCGGCCCGCGCGGGCCCGCGTCGCTCGGGCGCGCACTCGCATCGGGTGCGGACCCCGCGGCCGGCGCCCCGCCCGCGACCATCGCGCGGGTGCGCTCGGCCAGCTCCGCATAGATGGACTCGGGCGTGTCTTCCCTCACCGGGCGCGCCGTCTGGCGATCGAACAAGCGGGCCGCGCGGGCGAACAGGAGCTTCAAGTGGTCGTTGAGCTCGGTCATCGTGCCCACCGTCGAGCGCGAGGTCCGCACCGGGTTCGTCTGGTCGATCGCGATCGCGGGCGGCACGCCTTCCACATGGTCCACCGCGGGGCGGTCCATGCGGTCGAGGAACTGGCGTGCATAGGCGCTGAACGTCTCCACGTAACGCCGCTGGCCTTCGGCATAGAGGGTGTCGAAGACGAGGCTGGACTTGCCCGAGCCCGAGGGGCCGGTGACCACCGTCAGCTCGCCCGTGCCGATGTCGAGGTCCAGGTTCTTCAGGTTGTGCTGGCGGGCGCCGCGGATGCGGATGACACCACTGGTCATGGAGAAGCGTCCTTCGTGAGGTGGGCAAGGATTCTAGGGAGCCCTCCTGTCGGCGCGCTGTCCGGGGCGCGCAAGCCCCTCGTGGCGGTGAGCCGCCGGGCGGGCGCGCAGCGTGACGCGTTGCACGGCGGATTGTGGTTTTCCACAACAGACACGCGGCATGGCGTCACACACTTGCCGCTCCATCACACGAGGAGGAACCATCGCCATGACACCCCTTGCGTCCGCGCCCCGTCGCGTGGCTGCCGGCCTTGCGCTGGCATGCGCACTGCTCCTGTCCGTCGCCCCCGCGGCGGCGCAGATCCGCGTCGGACAACCCTCCGGCTTCACCGGGCCGGTGGCCGCCGGCGTCAAGGAGAACACCGAGGGCGCGCGGCTGTACCTCGACGCGGTCAATGCACGCGGCGGCGTGCACGGGCAGAAGGTCGAGCTCGTGTCGGTGGACGACAAGTTCGACCCCAAGCTCACCGCCGAACTGGGCCGCAAACTGATCGTCGAGCAAGGCGTCATCGCCCTCTTCCTGAACCGCGGCACGCCGCACTCGCAAGCGCTCATGCCGCTGCTCAAGGAGTACCAGATCCCGCTGGTCGCCCCGAGCACGGGCGCCATGCTGCTGCATCAGCCCGTCCACCCCTACATCTTCAACGTGCGCGCCCCCTACCAGCGCGAAGCCGAGAAGGCCGTGCAGCACCTGGCGAGCATCGGCCTCACCCGCATCGGGATCTTGCAGGTGGACGACTCCTTCGGGACCGACGCGGCCACCGGCGCCCTGCGAGGTTTCGAGCGCACGCAGCTCAAGCCGCTCTTCCACGAGAAGTTCGACCGCGCCAACCCCGACATCGCCAAGCTCGCGGCGGCCACCAAGCAGCACGAGGCCCAGGCCGTGATCTTCATCGGCTCGGCCGCCGCGGTCTCCGACGGCACCCGCGCAATCCGGGCCGCGGGCTCCCGCGCCCAGATCGTCACGCTGTCGAACAACGCTTCGGGCGGCTTCATCAAGCAGATGGGCGAACACGCCCGAGGCACCATCGTGACGCAGGTGTTTCCCTCCGAGCGGTCGCTCGCGGCGCCCATCGTGAAGGAGGCGGCCGACCTCGCCCGGGCGCAGGGCATCGCCGAGGTCACGCCAGCGATGCTCGAAGGCTACGCCGCCGCCAAGGTGCTGGTGGAAGGGCTGCGCCGAGCCGGACCCAACCCCACCCCCGCCAAGCTGATCCAGGCGCTGGAGAGCTTGCGCAAGGTGGACATCGGCGGCTTGGAGGTGAGCTTCAGCCCCACCGACCACAGCGGTCTGGGCTACGCCGATCTGTCCATCATCGACGAGAACGGGAAGTTCAGGCGCTGAGGGCCCCACCCGGCGGCGCCACCGCGGCCGGCATCCGGGGGCCGTGGCCCGCGCCTGCCCTCAACCCGCCGCCAGGAACCGCTCCACCAGCTCGAACTGTTCGGGCACGTTGAGCGCGGGGGCGTGGCCGCAGCCGGGGATCGTCACCACCACCGCGCGGGGGCCGCGCACGCGCATCTCCTCGGTCGTCTCGGGCAAGAGCAGGTCCGAATCCTCGCCGCGCAGGCACAACACCGGGATGTCGAGGCTGTCATAGGCCTGCCAGAGGTCGTAGTCGGTCGGGTGATGCACGAACTGCCCCACCATCGCGGGGTCGTAGTGCGTGGTGATGCGCCCGTCGGGCAGGCGGCGCACCGAGGTCTCGGCCATGCGGCGCCACTGCGCGTCCGACAGCCAGCCGTACGGCTTGTACACCGTGCGCAGGAACTGTTCCAGCTCGCTCACGCGCTGGAACGCGGGCGGCTGGCCGGCATAGGCGCGGATGCGCTCCAACGCGGCGTCGGCCAGCTTGGGGCCGTTGTCGTTGAGCACCAGGCGCTGGATGCGCCCCCGCAGCGACGTGGCCGCCGCCAGCGTGCCGATCGCTCCGCCCATGGACGTGCCGACCCACGAGCACCGCTGGATGCCCAGTTGGTCGAGCAGCGAAGTGGCCAGCCGCACGTAGAAGGACAGCCGGTACTCGTTGACCGGGTCGGGACTCCACTGCGAGAGCCCGCGGCCGAGGGTGTCGGGACAGATGACGCGATAACGCGGTGAGAGGTGCTCCGCCAGGTCGTCCATGTCCCTGCAGGTGCGCGCCAGCCCGTGCCACGCCACCACCACGGGCGCCTCGCGCGGGCCCCAGTCGGTGTAGTGGATCTCGCGGCCTTCGCAATCGACGTAGTGTGAGGTGAAGCTCATGACCGAAGCCCCTTCAAGTGCGGCGGGCGCGGGCTTCGCGCAGCTTGCCGACGATGCCGGTGGGAAAGTGATAGACGCACAACACGAACAGCACGCCCAGCCACAGCAGCCAGCGGTCGGGCGAGACGAGTTGCGAGAGCACTGGCACGCCTTCCACGGCCGCGGCGCCCAAGCGCATCAAGTCCTGCAGGTAGTTCTGCGCGACGACGAAAAGGACGCTGCCGATGACCGCGCCGTAGATGGTGCCCATGCCGCCGATGACGACGATGAGCAGGATGTCGAGCATGATCTCGAAGCTGAGCGAGGTGTCCGGCCCGTTGTAGCGCAGCCAGACGGCGAGCATCGCGCCGGCCAGCGTGGCGAAGAGCGCGGCGAGCACGTTGCCCACCGTGCGGTAGACGACCGTGCGGTAGCCGATCGCCTCGGCGCGGAAGTCGTTCTCCCGGATGGCCTGCAGCACGCGGCCGAACGGCGAGTTGACGATGCGCAGCATCAACAGCACCAGAGCCACCGCGATCACGAAGAGCCCGTAGTAGCTGATGATGCGTCCGTCGATCAGTACGCCGAACACTTCCTCTTCGAAGGGCTCGAAGCTCGGACTCAGGACCTCGGGCACACGGAAGGTGAGGCCGTCCTCGCCGCCGGTGAACTCCGACAGCTGCGAGGCGAGCGTCTGGAACGCCGAGGCGACGGCCAAGGTGATCATCGCAAAGAACAGCGCCCGCACCCTCAGGCTAAACAGGCCGATCGCCAGCGACAGCGCCAGCGACAAAAGGAGCGCCAGCCCCACGCCGACCGCCAGCGGCGTCCAACCCTCGCCCAGCCGAGTCGAAGCGATCGCCACGCCGTAAGCCCCGATGCCGAAGAACATCGTGTGCGCGAAGCTGACGATGCCGGTGTAGCCGAGCAAGAGGTCGTAGCTGGCCACCAGCACGATGAAGATCAGGATCTTCGCGGCGACATTGAGCGACTTGCTGCCTGGCAGGGCGAACGGCACCAGCCACAGCGCGAGCACCACGAGCACCAGGGCCGCCGCGAGCCACCGGCTTCGCGGCAGGTCGTGAGAGAGCAGTCGTTGCAGCATGAGGCCTCCCGTCAGCGTGCGGCCACCGGGTAGAGCCCGTTCGGGCGCCACAGCAGCACGGCCACCATGAGCCCGATGTTGGAAAAGAGCGCCACCTTGGGCGCGAGGAAGCCGGTGTAGTTGGCCATGAGCCCGACGAGCAGCGCCCCGACGAAGCAACCGAAGGTCGAGCCCAGGCCGCCGATGATGATCACGATGAAGAGCAGCACGTTGATCTGTGCGCCCATCTGCGGCGTGACCATCTGCTGGTACAGGCCCCACATGACGCCGCCCAGGCCGGCGAGCGCGGAGCCCGCGACGAACACACCGACGAACAGCCGCCGGATGCGGTAGCCGAGGCTTTCGACCATCTCGAGGTCTTGCACACCGGCGCGGATCAGGAGGCCGATCTTGGTGCGGTTGAGCAGGTACAGCATGCCCAGCAGGACGACCGCGCCGATCACCACGGCGACGAGGCGGTACTTCTCGACCGCCGCTTCGCCGAGCAGCACCGAGCCGCGCAGCGCCTCGGGCAGCGGCAACGGGATCTGCTGCGGGCCCCAGATCACCTTGATGAGTTCCTCACCGATGATCATCCCGCCCATGGTGATGAGGATCTGCTTCAAGTGCTGGCCGTAGACGGGCCGCACGACGACGCGCTCGAAGGCGTAGCCGACGGCGCCGGTCACCGACATGGCCACCAGCATGGCGAGAAAGACGGCCGCCAGGTTGGCGGCCAGCGAGGCCGAGCCCGTCCAGTCCGACATGCCGGCCAGCACGCTGGTGGCAACGAAGGCCCCGAGCGCGATGAACACGCCGTGGCCGAAGTTGAGCACGTCCATCAGGCCGAAGACCAGCGTCAGCCCCGAGGCGATGATGAAGACGATCATGCCCATCGCGAGCCCCGCGATGGTGAGCGTGAGCCACGTGGGAGCGGAGCCGACCAGCGGCAAGGCCGCCAGCATGAGCCCCGCCACGAGCGCGAGGGGGACGTAGTCGAACCGGCTCTTGGGCACCGGGGCGGACGCGGCCGGGGCCGCGGGGGTGGCGGTGGCGGCACTCATCGGGCCTCCTTCATTGGTGGGCGGCGAGCGACAGACCGAGCAGGCGGTGCTGCAGCGCTTCGTCCTCGGCCAGCTCGGCCATCGGGCCGCGGTGCACGACGCGGCCGTCGTCCATCACGGCCACGGTGTCGCCCAGCGCCTTGGCCATCGTGAAGTTCTGTTCCACGAGCAGGATCGTCGTCTGCGTGCGCTTGAGCTCGCGGAAGGCACCGATCATGTTCTGGATGATCGCGGGTGCGAGCCCTTTGCTGGGTTCGTCGATCAGCAGCAACTGCCGCGGCTCGACGATGGCGCGCGCCACCGACAGCATCTGCTTCTGCCCGCCCGAGAGCTTGCCCGCCGGGTGGAGCCAGAACTTCTTGAGCGCCGGAAAGAGCGTGAAGATCCACTCCAGGCGGGTGGTGTCGATGTCGTCCACCGTGCGCGCCTGGCGTGCCGCGAGCAGCAGGTTCTCCTTGACCGAGAGGTCGCCGAAGATGCCCATGCTCTCGGGCACGTAGGCGATGCCGCGCCGTGCGATCTCCGGTGTGGGCAGCGTCGCGCCCTTGCCGCCGATCGGCTGGCCGTCGAAGCGGATGCGGCCCTCGCGCGCAGGCCACAAGCCCATGATCGTGCGCAGCGTGGTCGTCTTGCCCGCACCGTTGCGCCCCAGCAGCATGGTCACCTGCCCGCGCGGCACCTCGAAGTCCACGCCGTGCAGGATGTGGTACTGGCCGATGTGCGTGTGCACGCCCTCCAGGCACAGGAGCGGTTCGTCGCGCAGCGTGCTCATGCGGCCTCCTCGATCGGTGCGTCGGCTGCCGACACTTCGAGGCCCAGGTAGGCGCTTTGCACCACGGGCAGGCTCATCACCTCGGCGGGCGGCCCGTCGGCGAGCAACTGGCCCTGGTGCAGCACGAGGATGCGGTCGGCCAGCTCGCGCACCACGTCCATCTTGTGCTCGACCAGCAAGATGGTCTTGTCGCGCCGCTCTTTCAGCGCCCGGATCAAGTCCAGGATCACCGGCACTTCGTCCACGCTCATGCCCGCCGTCGGTTCGTCGAACATGTAGACCTTCGGGTCCAGCGCCATCATCAGGGCCACCTCCAGCTTGCGCTGGTCGCCGTGCGGCAGGCCGGCCGCGGGCAGTTCGGCTTTGTCGGCCAGGCGCACGGCCTGCAGCACCTGCATCGCCTCGTCGATCAGCTCGCGCTGGTCCAGCCACACCGACAGCAGCTTCATCGCGCCGCCGTGGCGCGACTGCACCGCCAGGCGCACGTTCTCGAGCACCGACAGACGTGGGAACAACTGCGTGAGCTGGAAGGCGCGGCCCAGGCCGCGCCGGGTGCGCAACGGCGCGGGCAAGGCGGTGACGTCTTCCCCCTCCAGGTGCACGGAGCCGCTTGTCGCCTTGAGCTGCCCGGAGATGAGGTTGAAGTACGTCGTCTTGCCCGCGCCGTTGGGCCCGACGATGGCCGTGAGCGTGCCCGCATGAAAGGCCGCGCTCACGCGATCGACCGCCACGTGCCCGCCGAAGCGCACGGTGAGGTCGTGGGTCTGGAGCACCGGTTCCACGGCGGGTGTCAGCGCTTGTTGCGGATGGGCACCTGCATCTCCTCGGGCTTGATCTCGCGCACGAGCTCGGGCACGCCCCAGGGGAAGGCGGGGTCCACCTTGATCTTGAAGTGGTACATCGACTGCATGGCCTGGTGGTCCTCGGGGCGGAAGGTCATCTCGCCCTTGGGGGTCTGGAAGCGCATGCCTTCCATCGTCTTGATCAGCTTGTTGGTGTTGGTGTCGCCGTTGGTCTTCTTGAGCGCCTCGACGATGGCGATGCCCGCGCTCATGCCGCCTGCGGTGAAGAAGTCCGGCGGGGTTTGGAACTTCTTGTAGTGGTTGGCGACCAGCCACTCGTTGACCGGGTTCTTCGGGATGCCGAAGTAGTAGTAGGTGGCGCCTTCCATGCCGGGGAAGTTCTTGTAGGCCGCCATGGCGGGCAGGATGTTGCCGCCGGTGGCGATCTCGATGCCGTGGCGCTTCAAATCGAGGTCGGCGATCTTGAACGGATTGCCGGCGCCCGCCCAGATGATGAAGATGACCTTGCGGCCCGGCTTGTCCTTCAGCGCGTCGATCAGGCGCTGCGCCCCGGCGGTGAAGTCGGTCGTGTTGGTGGGCAGGTACTCCTCGTGCACCAGTTTGGCCTTCTTGAGCGCCTGCTTGAAGGCCGCCACGCCGTCGCGGCCGAAGGCGTAGTCCTGCGCCAGCGTGGCGATCACCGTGCCTTCCTTGTCGAGGGCCACCGCGTTGGAGATCGCATCCTGCGAACTGTTGCGGCCGGTGCGGAAGATGTACTTGTTCCACTTCTCGCCGGTGATGGAGTCGGCGACCGCGGGCTCGACCAGCAGGATCTTCTTGTACTCCTCGGCCACCGGCAGCATCGCCAGCGCCACGCCCGAGGAGGTCGGGCCCACGGCGATGTCGGCCTTGTCGTCGCCGTACGCGGCGGCGAGCAGGCTCTTGCCCACGTCGGGCTTGCCCTGGTCGTCCTTCTCGATCACGACGATCTTCTTGCCCGCCACGGTCATCGTGCCGCCGGTGGCGTACTCCAAGCCCATCATCAGGCCGGTCTGCGTCTGCTTGCCGTAGGCCTCCAGCGGCCCGGTCTTGCTATAGACGTGCGCAATGCGGATTTCCTTGGCGGACTGGGCGAAGGCCCCGGCGGCCAGAACAGAGGCGGTGGCGGCCACGAGGCCGAGGAAGGCGCGGCGAGCGTAAGGCGCGTGCATGCAGGTCTCCTAGGTGTGCGGCGGGCTCCTCGAGCCGCCTGTCCCGCGCCGCGCTGGCGAACTGCCAGAGCGACGGCGCACAGACTGCAAGGCCCATGCCACGACCCGGGACTCGGCCCAAGTACTTGAAAGCCTTGGAGATTCCGGCAAGAGCCCCGGCGCCCGCGGCCTCGACCCTTCTTTCCGCTGTCCGGGACACCCACAGCGTTTACCCGGAAGATCTGTCCGGAAGCCGGACAACTGTTCATTCATCGGACACGCGGACGCGCGGCCCGGCACGGCCTTGCGGGCCGGGGTCGGAGCGGGAGGGCCGGGCTGCGCAGAAGATCGGGCCGCGGTGCGCCGGCTCGGCGTTTGCTCGGCTGTCACAGGCCCCGCCGCAGCGGCGGGGCTGGTTTGGGCCATGCAAGGAGGCTGGAATGGAAAGTCGCGTCAAATTCATGGGTCACCCGGTGCACCAGCAGTTGGTGATCTTCCCGCTCGGGCTGCTGGCGACCGCCGTGATCTTCGACGTCGTCTACCTCGCGTCCCGGATGCCCGAGATGGCCATCGTCGCCTATTGGCTCATTGCCGCCGGCTTGATCGGTGCCGTGGTGGCGGCTCCGTTCGGCGCGCTCGATTGGACGAAGATTCCCCGCGGCACGCGGGCCAAGCGCATCGGCGCACTGCACGGCGTGGGCAATCTGATCGTCTCACTGCTCTTCCTCGCGAGTTGGCTGCTGCGCCCCGCGCCGCCGGCCGGGCCGGAGATCGTGGCGATGCTGTTCTCGTTCGCAGGGGCCGCCCTGGCGGTGGTGACGGGCTGGCTCGGCGGCGAGCTGGTCGACCGCCTCGGCGTGGGCGTGCACGAAGGGGCGCACCTCGACGCGCCCAGCTCGCTCGAGCAGCCGGAGCTCACGCCGGCGCAGGAGCGCCGGGCTGCGTCGTTGCACCGGTGAAGGGAGTGGCCGAGGGGCGGCCGTCTCGTGCGGTGCCCTCAGCCGCGCAGACCGTGGGCCGCGAGCTTCTCGTACAGCGTCGCGCGTGAAATCCCGAGCAAGCGCGCGGCGGCCAGCTTGTTGCCTCCCGTCTTGCGCAGCGCGGCGGTGATCGAGCGCCGCTCCAGCTCCGCGATCGCTTGCGGCAGCGGCTGGAGTTCGCTGCCGGCCGGCCCCGCCGCCGTCGATACCGCGGGCTCGATCTCTCGGTCCTCCGGCTGGGCAGCACCCCTTGCGCCGCTCCCGTGCAGCTCGGGCTGCACAGTGCCCGGTGCCTCGATCGGGGCACCCGCTTGCACACCGCCCGCGCGCAGGGCACGGCGGAAGTGCCGCGCCTCCAGGCGCAGGTCGTCGGTCATCATGATGACCTGCTCCAGCACGTTGCGCAGCTCGCGAATGTTGCCGCGCCAGGGATGCGACCGCAGCAGCGCGTAGGCCTCGGCCGTGATCTCGCGATGCGGCATCCCCGTGCGACGGGCGATATCGTCCTCCAGGGCCTCCACCAGCGCCTCCAGGTCGGCCAGTCGGTCTCGCAGCGCCGGCAGGCGAAGGGGCACGACGTTGAGTCGGTAGTAGAGGTCCTCGCGGAACTTGCCCTCGGCCACCAGCCGCGGGAGGTCGCGGCTCGTGGCCGCGATCACGCGCACGTCCACCCGGATGACGTGATTGGAGCCCAGCGGCTCGATCTCCTGCTCCTGCAAGGCGCGCAGCAGCTTGGCCTGCAACGGCAAGGGCATGTCGCCGATCTCGTCCAGAAACAGGGTACCGCCATCGGCCAGCTTGAACTTGCCGTCGCGGCCCTTGCGATCGGCCCCGGTGTAGGCGCCCGGAGCCACACCGAAGAACTCGGCTTCCAGCAGCGTGTCGGGCACGGCCGCGATGTTCACGCCGATGAACGGTCGCCCCGCGCGGGAGGAGGCCGCATGAATGGCATGGGCGAGCAACTCCTTGCCCGTGCCCGTCTCGCCGAGCAGCAGGACGGTGCTGTCCGTCTGCGCCACGCGCCGGGCCTGGCGCTTGACCTCCAGCGCCTGCGGGCTCGAGCCGATGTAGCTCGCGAAGGTGTACTTCGGGCGCCGGTGCTCGGCCAGCTGCTTGCGCGCGTCGTCGAGCTCCTGCTGCAGCCGCGAGAACTTCTTCATCAGCGGCTGCATGGTGCTTTCGGGGTGGGCCATCAGCACCAGGCCGAGCGCCCCGATGACCACACCGGCTTCGTCACGCAGCGGGATGCGGCTGACGAGGAAGGTGCCGGCCTTGTTGGTGAGCAGGTCCACCAGAATGGGACGCCCGGTGCGCAGCACCTCGCGCATCAGGGTGTTGGGCACCACCTCGTCGACCGCATGGCCGACGAAGTCCGACTCGTGCTGAAACCCCAGCGCGGGCAGGAACTGCTTGTAGCCCTCGCTGATCCACACCACGCGGCCGTGGCGGTCCACCAGCATCATCCCCTCGGCCGTCTCGGCGAACAGCTGAAACATCGAACGGGCGGCCAGTTCGAAGACGCTGCGCGCATCGCGCGGCAACTCGCTGGAGACCGCCTCGGGGTCGAACACGGAAGTGACGCTCATTCGGCTCATGCTAGCCCCTCGGTCCGCCCCGTCCATCCGGGACAACCGAGGGCCCGGTGCCCGGGGGACGGCCCCGGGGAACGGTGCGGAGGCGGTTGCGGGGCTCGGCCGGCGACGTGACAATGGTCGGCATGCGGACCCCTGTTCTTGCACTGGCCCCCCTCCTCGCCCTGGCCGCCTGCGCGGCGCCTTCGGCTGCCCCCGTCAGCGTCTACAAAGGCCTGGGCTCGAAGCAATGCGAGGGCGGCGGCCAGACGCCGGCCCAGCTCGCCGAGCCCTTGCGGCAGGCGGGCGTGCCCGTGCTCGCCATCGCCTGCGGGCGCGACGGCCGCGTGCGTGCGGCGATGTGCGGCCTGAGCGACGGGCGCATCGGCATCTTCGACGTGCCCGCAGACCGCGTGGCCGAGGCCGAGCGGCTCGGGTACGCCCGCCTGGCCAGCCTGCCGGACGCCACACGCGAGCCCTGCCCGTAGGAGTCGGGCGTTGCGGCAGTTCAGCCTGCGCGGGCTGCACCGCCTGCGAGCCGAGTGGCAGCCCGTGTGCTTGGCGCTGCATCCGCGGCGCATGGCTGTGATGGCCGTGATGGCCGGAACTTGAGCGGCCCCGTCGACACGACAGTGCCAGCCCAGGGCGGTGCGGCGCGCAGGCGCCGGACATCAAGGAGGAGGCGACGGCCACCGGCCGGCGCCGGGGGACAGTCCGGCGACTGCGTGCCCCGCCGCCCTGGGCTCGCGCCCCGCGGCGAGCTGCACGGTGGCGGGCACGCCGCCAGACGTCAGCCGCAAGCCCCCGTGTAGCCGCACGCGGTACAGAAGTCGCACCCGTCCTTGTGGATGACGGTCATGTTGCCGCACTCCGGGCACCGGCTGCCGGCCATCGGCACATCGGCCACCGCCTGGCCGGACGCGGCCTGCGCGGGCGGCTGCAGGATGCCCATCTCCTGCACCGGGTAGCCCTCCTCGTCGAGCACGCCCAGCATCGCATAGCGGTGGATGATCAGGCGTGCGAGGTAGGCCACCGTCGAGGGCCAGGTCTGCTGCCGCTGCTGGCCCTGCGGCAGCCCCGGTACGAAGGCCATGAAGTGGCCGAGCGGCTCGGCGTAGTTGAGCAGCTTGCGCAGCTTCATGCCGATCCAGGCCGGGTCGATCACCCGCATGTCGAGCGACAACAGCCGGGCCAGCCCGTCCAGGGCCCGCGGGTAGTTGCCCGACAGGCCCATCGCACACGGCCGCGTGGTGCTGCCGCCCTCGGGCGAGGGCAGCGTGATCTCCTTGAGCGTGAGCGTGAAGGCCTCGCCCGTCGCAGGGTTCTCCACGTCCACCGCCCACGCGAGCGTGCCCGACGTACCGGTGCGCGGCTCCTCGCGGCTGAACATCGCGTCGAGCACCGGCGTGGGGCCGTCCGGCCCGCTCCAGACGCCCAACTGTTCGCAGCGCCAGCGGATCACCGCGGCCGTGGCTGCCACCACGCCGGGAAACCGCCGCAACTCGCCGTGCGGCGGGAACGGCATCTCGAAGGCGCGTTCCTCGGCCACCGTGGCCAGCGCATCGAGCTTGAGCTTGAGCCAGGCCCGGTCGTTGGCGCGCAGATCCATCGACAGCGTCTTGGCCAGCGCCCCGAGGCCGCGCGGTTGCTCGGCCCCGTTGACCCACACCTCGAACGGCAGGTGTCGCACCGCGGCGCCCGGCCGCGCTTCGTCGTCGACCGGCAGTTCGCCCACGAAGAGCGCGAACTCGCCGAAGGGATGGCGGATCATGTAGCTCCAGGCCGGGTTGCCCGCGGGCAGATCCGGCCGTCCGGGCCAGCGCAGCGAGGCCAGCACCGGCGCCGGCAGGCGCTCCAACGCAAGGCGCCGATTCGGGTCGTGCGCCTCCAGGGGCTTGGGCTGCGCGGGGCTCTCCACGCTCAGCACCGAGCCCAGCACCTTGTTCGGCCGGTAAGTGGCCAAGCCCTTCAGCCCCGACTTCCAGGCCTGCAGGTACAAGTCCTTGAAATCGTCGTAGGGGTAGTCCTCCGGCACGTTGACCGTCTTGGAGATCGCAGTGTCGATGAGCGGCGCGACGGCCGCCACCATCTCCTGGTGCGCCTGGGCGCTCATCTCGAGGGCGGTGACGAATGCCGAGGTCAGGGGCGCGTCCTCGCCATGCAGATGGCGGTACAACCGCCAGGCGTGGTCCTCGACCGCGTACTCCTTGAAGGTGCCGTCGGGCATGCGCTTCTTGCGCGTGTAGGTCCAGCTGAACGGCGGCTCGATGCCGTTGCTCGCGTTGTCCGCGAACGCGAGGCTGATGGTGCCGGTGGGGGCGATCGACAGCAGGTGCGAGTTGCGGATGCCGTGCGTGCGGATGCGCTCCTTCAACGCCGCCGGCAGCCGCGAGGCGAAGGTGCCGCGGCTCAGGTAGAGGTCCGCGTTGAAGAGCGGGAAGCTGCCGCGCTCCTGGGCCAGCTCGACGGAGGCCGCATAGGCGGCGTCGCGCATGACGGTGGCGATGTGCGCGGCCTGCTGCCGCGCTTCGGGCGTGTCGTAGCGCAGGCCCAGCATCACCAGCGCATCGCCGAGGCCTGTGAACCCGAGTCCGACGCGGCGCTTGTTCATCGCCTCGCGCTGCTGCTGCGGCAACGGCCAGAAGGTCACGTCCAGCACGTTGTCGAGCATGCGCACCGCCACCGACACCACTTGCACGAAGCGAGCCTCGTCGAAGCGCGGCGCGCGGCCGAAGGGGTCGACGACGAATCGCGTGAGGTCGATCGACCCGAGGCAACAGCAGCCGTAAGGCGGCAAAGGCTGCTCGCCGCACGGGTTCGTGGCCGCGATCGTCTCGCAGTAGCTGAGGTTGTTGTCCTGGTTGATGCGATCGATGAACAGCACCCCCGGCTCGGCATGGTCGTAGGTGGAGTGCATGATCTGGTCCCACAGCTCGCGGGCGCGCACCTTGCGATACACCCACAGCCCGTCGGCCCGCCGGTAAGCGCCCTGGGCCTTCCAGCCCGGCCCCGGCTCGGCCCGGTGCACGAGCTCGACCTCGCCGTCGTCCACCACCGCCTTCATGAACGCATCGGTGACCCCCACCGAGATGTTGAAGTTGCGCAGGTCGCCCTGGTCCTTGGCGTGGATGAACTCCTCGATGTCCGGGTGGTCGCAACGCAGCACCCCCATCTGCGCACCGCGCCGGCTGCCGGCCGATTCCACCGTCTCGCAGGAGCGATCGAACACGCGCATGTAGCTCACCGGCCCGGACGCGTTGGACTGCGTGCTGCCGACCCAGGCGCCCCGGGGCCGGATGCGCGAAAAGTCGTAGCCCACGCCGCCGCCGCGTCGCATCGTCTCCGCGGCCTCGGTGAGGGCGGTGTAGATGCCCGGGTGGCCCTCGTCCTCATGCGAGATCGAATCGCCGACCGGCTGCACGAAACAGTTGATCAGCGTGGCCGTCAACTCGGTGCCCGCCGCCGAGTTGATGCGCCCGGCGGGCACGAAGCCCGCGCGCTGCGCCTCGAGGAAGCGCTCTTCCCACAGCGCGCGCCGCTCGGGCGCCTCCACCGACGCCAGCGCACGCGCCACCCGCTGGCGCACGTCGTCGACGCTGCGTTCTTCGCCCTTGGCGTACTTTTCGAGCAGGACCTCCTCGCTGATCGGCTGTGCCGGCAGGGAGGCCACGGTGCGCGCGGAAGCGGTGTCGAGAGTCATGGTCGGTCGTGCCCGGTGGTGACAGTGGCGCAGAGCGTAGCGCCGGGGCCCGGATGACGTTTGCGGTGGGTCAGAGCCCCGGCCCTCAGGTATAGAACGGGGCGCGAACATGCGCAAGCGGCCACGGCCTGGGCCGGCCCCGCTTCGCGGGGCCGGGCGCCGCGCCTCAGCGAGAAGGCCAGGTCAGCAGCGGGCCGAGCGCGTCGAGCGTGTTCTTCAGCCACAGCCCGTACTCGGTGTCCCCCTCCATCACGAGCCGGCGCTCGAAGAACAGACGGTCGGCGTCTTCCTCGCCGCGCAAGAGGCGCAGGTAGGTGGGCGCATCGGCGGCCACGCGCAGCGTCACGGGCAGCGCGCGCGGGGCGGGCGCGAAACGGCCGCCATGCAGCCACAGCCTGAAGACGACACCGAGGTCCGTCACCCGCACTTCGACCGCCCGCTCGCCCAGCGCCTCGCGCGCGTCCTCCGGCAGGCGCGGGGCGAGCAGGCGATTGAGGGCCTGCGCCAGCAGCCAGCTCGGAGGCTCCACCGGCAGGCGCGAAACCACCGCCCGCACGCGCGGAAGCATCGACTTCTCCACCCACGCCCGGGTTGCAAACGGCGCGCTCATGCCGCCACCTCCTCCAGCCCGGGCCTGCGGTGCGCGTAGCCGTTCACGAGAGCGCCAGGCAATCGCAGTGATTCGAGCAAGCCCCGCGCCTCGTGCGGACATGCCCCTTGGTTGTACACCGCGTCGAAGCACTCGACGACGCGCTCGAAGTCGTGCGCACAGGGCGCCAGCCGCACCCGTCTCACACCGGCACGCCGCAGCGCCTCGCGCTCGCCGATCAGACACTGAACGGCCGCCGACTGCGTCTGCGTGCCGTTCAGCGTCAGGAAGGGCTGCCCCTCCGAGCTGGACATCGGCAGACCGTCCGGGTACTCGGCGCACCGGAAGCCGCACTCGTCCTTTTGCAGGTGGAAGTGGCGCGCTGTGAAGCAGCGTGCCGAGAAGGACAGCGGCATTCGTCCGAAGGCCCACACTTCGGTCTCGACCTCGGCGCCCGCGGCACAGGGAACGCGCGCCCCGGGCGGGTTGACGAGGCCGACCGCGTCGATCGAGAGCTCCACCGGTGCCACCCATCGCACGGCGCCAAGGCTTGCGTGTTCCATCAGCGCCGGCCGGCTGTAGATGTTGATGTGCGGGCCGGCCACGAACGGGCGCCCTTGCAACAGGCGCAGGGCCGAAGCATCGCCCGCTTCCACGAGGAAGTCGCGCTGCTCGACCAGGCGCCGCACCGCGCGCAAGTCGGCTTCCGACTCCAACAGCACTTGCGAGGCCAGCACCACCTCCTTGCCGGCCGCGGCCAGGTCGCGCGCCAGTGCGAGCCAGTCGTCCAACTTCATCTCGTGTCGGCGCGAGCACACCACTTCGCCGAGCACGACCGTGTCGGCCGGCGTGTCCGCCACGCTCGCATAGAACTGCGTGAGCGTGCGCCGATCCCAGTAGTACTGCACCGGACCGACGGTCAGGGCAAAGCGTTCCATCTCAGCGTTCCTGATGAGTTTGTGTCGGCGCGCGTCATCGCCACGGCCGGTTGTAGGCGCCCAGCGTGTGCTGCTGTCCTTCGGCGTGGCGCGCGAGCGTGCCGGTCCACGCCGGGTCGATGCGAAAGCGCCCGGGCTGCTCGGCGCAGCGATCGATCGCCTGACGCCACACACGCGTGACCTGCTCCACATAGGCCGGGCTGCGCTGGCGGCCCTCGATCTTGATCGCCGCCACGCCCATCTCCATCAGTTGCGGCAGCGCTTCCATGCTGTTGAGGCTCGTGGGCTCTTCGAGCGCGTAGTCGCGCACGCCCTCGACGTCGAACCGCCCCTTGCACAGCGTCGGGTAGCCGCGCGGCTCGTCGGGCGCGTAGCGATCGATCAGCACCTCGTTGAGGCGCGCGTTGACGCCTTGCGGTGTGTCTTCCCAGCGCACGGCCGAGGGCGGCGAACACACGCCCGCGGTGTTGGGAGACTGCCCCGTGGCGTAGGAAGACAGCGCGCATCGCCCTTCGACCATCACGCACAGGCTGCCGAACCCGAACACCTCGATCTCTGCCTGCGTGTGCCGACACACGTGGCCCACTTGCGAGAGCGTGAGCACGCGCGGCAGCACCGCGCGCTGGATGCCGTAGCGCTCGCGGTAGAACTCGATGGCCTCGTACGTGGTGGCCGAGGCTTGCACCGACAGATGCAGGCGCAGCGTGGGGTGCGTGCGGTGCGCGTAGGCCAGCACGCTCACGTCGGCACAGATGAGAGCGTCAGCGCCCAAGTCGGCCGCGATGTCCACGGCTCGAAACCACCGCTCGGGCTCGCGAGCGTCGGCGAACGTGTTGAGCGCGAGGAACACCTGGCGCCCTCGTGCATGCGCATAGGCGATGCCCTCGCGCGCCTGGCGCTCGTCGAAGTTCAGGCCCGCGAAGTTGCGCGCATTGGTCGCGTCCTTCAGTCCCATGTAGACGGCATCGGCCCCGGCGTCGACGGCCACTTGCAGGGCCCGCAGCGAGCCGGCCGGGCACACCAGATGGGGCTTGCGCAAGGTGGGCGCGGCCGCGCCCCCGGTGGAAGAGGTCTGCATGGCCGCGCACTCTATCCCCGGCCCGAGCGGGACCGGTTGCGGCCGGTCAACCCCCTGCGCGAGAAATTCAGCCGGGCTTGCCGTCCGCGCGCGGCCGACCGTACCAGCTGATGTAGCGGGCGCTCCACGCCACGACGACTGCCGTCCACACCAGTGCCGCCAGCGCCACGAGCTCCATCGAGGCGCCGAGCCACCAGGCGCTGGCCATGCGCAGCAGCACCGCGACCTGCAGCACCCAGTACAGCCGCCACACGTAGTCGTCGGCCGCGAGGGGGCGTCCGCCGTGCCCGCTGGACACGCGCGTGACCATCGCAATCAGCGTCGAGCCGAGGAAGCCCATCGTCACCGCGTGCAGCGGGGCCAGACCGAGGTCGACCGTCCCCCGAGACCACCACGCGACCGCGATGGAAGCCGCCTGCATGGCGAGCGCCACGCCGAGCCAGACGAACCCGAGGTGCAACATCGCCAGCAGCCGGATCTTCAGGCTTTGCACCAGGCCCCAGCGCACCGCGAGCCACAGGAGCAGGGCCGCGCCGCCCCCGTCGAGGGCCAGCACCAGGAAGGGCGTCGCACCGGCTGCCAAGCCCATCGCCAACGGCACCTGGGCCACGAGCAGCGCCAGCCACGTCCACAGCAGCCACATCGGTCGCCATGCGTCGAGCATCGGCAGCGCGCTGGCGGTGAAGAACGGGATCATCCGGTGCAGCACGGCCGCATAGACGGGCGCAAGAAACCACCACAACCCCACTGCCAGTGCAGCGTACACGGCGGTCCAGGCCTCCATGGCGATGCCGATCGCCACCGCCCATTGCGCCAGCGCCCCCACGACGCAGGCGGTCGCGATCACCTTCGCGTGCAGCCGGTCAATCGCCTCACTGCGTCGCACCAACCCCACGAAGCGAAGGCTGAGCGCCGACCAGGCCGCGGCCACGCAGGCCACTCCGGCCGCCGCCAGAGGCGCCCACGCATGGGCACCGACAAGAAACGCCGCCCACCCCGCCAGGGCCGCCCACACCGGCGCCTGGAGCGTGCGTGCCTCCACCGGGCCGAGCCCGAGCCACTTGGGCCCGGCCGTGTAGAGAAAGCCGATGAAGAACATCGGCATGAAACTGAAGCTCATCCCCACCGCATGGGCCAGGCTGGGCGAGATGGCCCACGCAGGTGCGAGGCCCGGCATCAGGCGCGAGACGAGCACGACCGTCCACCACAGCGAGACCACCGACATCAAGACCGCACCCGCGAAGAAGCCCAGCCGGTGCGGAGCGGCCAGCAGCCACGAGAAGCGCCACGGCTCGCGCGCGCGACCGCCCGGCCCGGCCCCCGGAGCCACCGCTGGCTCCTTCGGCGCGGCGGCCGGTGCCGGTCGCACGGGAATGGTCTTCACGAGGACCTCCTCAGGCCGCAGCCGCTGCGGGGCTGGCAGAGGCGGTGAGCAAGCGCTCGATCAATTCCCGGACGCTGCGGATCTGCGAGCCGAACGGCAGACCGCCCGCACCCCGGAAGAAGAGCCCCTTCTTGATGTCGCCTCGCAGTGCCGCGGCGAGCTGGTTGTCGATGCAGAACTGCCCCCAGCCGGCCAAACCGTCGCGCAGGCCGCACTGCGCCAGGCAATCGAAGGCCTTGGTGCAGCGCGCCTTCACATGGGCCACCGCCTGCAACTTCGACTCGATCTTCAGATAGGCCTTCAGCCATGGGGTAGCCACCGCCCGGGCCGGCAGGCCGGCCACGCTCGTGAACTCGACAATGTCCTCATCCTTCGCCTCGGCCAGCACCCGCTTGAATTCCGGGTGCGCATCGCCTTCCTCGGTCACTGCAAACGGGGTGCCCAGTTGCACGCCGGCCGCGCCCAGCGACTGCAAGCGCCGGATGTCCTCGAAGCTGCGAATGCCGCCGGCCGCAATCAGCGGAATCTCCTTCTCGATGCCGGCTGAGCGCAAGAACGCGAGCGATTCGGGCAGCACGCGCTCGAAGTCGAAGCGAGGGTCGTCGAGGTCGGCAATGCGCGCGGCGCCCAGGTGCCCACCCGCCAAGCGGGGATGCTCGATCACGATGGCGTCCGGCAGGCGCTTCTTGCGCTCCCACTTCTTGACGACCAGTTGCACGCCGCGTGCATCGGACAGGATAGGGATCAGCAGCGCCTCAGGATGGTCTTGCGCAAGATCGGGCAGATCCAGCGGCAACCCGGCGCCCACGACGACCGCGTCGATGCCGCACTCGAGCGAGCGGCGCACGTAGGCCGCGTATTCGCTCACCGCGCGCATCACGTTCATGGCGAGCAGCCCGCGGCCCTGCGACAACTCGCGCGCCGCGCGGACCTCGCGCTCCAGCGCTTCGAGGTTCGCGGCGTTGATCGCCTCCTTGGCCGCCTCGCCCGCATTGAGGCCGCGCGTGCGTTCCATCAAGTCCGGGTGGTGTCGGCGCAGATCGACCGAAGACAGCGTGCCCACCCCACCCAGCGCCGCGACGCTGCCCGCCAGTCGGTGCGCAGACACGCCCACGCCCATGCCGCCTTGGACGATGGGCAGCAGCGTGCGACCCTTGAGGCGCAACGGAGCCAGCCCGCTTTCGGCCAGGCGCGCGGCCAGCGCGGCATCGAGGTGGGTCAGGTCGAATGGAAGCGGCGACATAGAAAGGTACAGGAATGGACAGTGGCCGCGATGGTCGCCACTCGCGGCCACCGGGGTTTTGATGCAACGCAAGACCGGCCCAGAGCCGGCCCGGCGCCGGCCCCCCCAACCCCACTGCCGGGCCGCGCTAGCGCAAGCTCGGCAGCGCGCGCAGGGCCTTGACGGCGCCCTCGCCGACGGCCGCGCCGAAGCGCTTGGCCAGCCGCTCCGCGACGTTCTCCCGCGGTGTGTAGTCGATCACTTCCTCGGCCTTCACCACCTCGCGCGCCACGTAGTCGAGCGAGCCGAAGTCGTCGGCCAAACCCATCACCACCGCCTGCTCGCCGGTCCAGAACAGGCCGGAGAAGGTGTTGGGCGTCTCTTTCAGGCGCTTGCCGCGGCCCTCGCGCACGACGTTGATGAACTGCGCATGGATCTGCTCCAGCATCTCCTGCGCATAGGCCTTCTCCTCCTCGTCCATCGGAGAGAAGGGATCGAGGAAACCCTTGTGCTCGCCCGCGGCCAGGAGCCTGCGCTCCACGCCCAGTTTTTGCATCAGCCCGGCGAACCCGAAGCCGTCCATCAGCACACCGATGGAGCCCACGATGGACGCCTTGTCCACGTAGATCTCGTCGGCGGCTGCGGCGATGTAGTAGGCACCCGAGGCGCACACCTCCTCCACCACGGCATACACCCTCTTCTGGTGCTTGGCCTTCAAGCGGCGGATCTCGTCGTGCACGATGCCTGCCTGCACGGGGCTGCCCCCCGGCGAGTTGATGCGCAACACCACCGCCTGCGCCCCCTGGTCCTCGAAGGCCGAGCGCAAGGCCGACAGCAGATTCTCGGCACTGGCCTCCGCCTCCACCGCGATCTCGCCGCGCACGTCGACCAGCGCCGTGTGCGGGCCGCTGGGTGCGGTGGCAGCGAACCGCTGCGACAGCGTCATCGCCAGCAGGGCGGCCGCCAGCAGCAGCCAGGCCAGGCGGAAGAAGATGCGCCAGCGGCGCTCGCGCCGGCGCTCGTCGATGTAGGCCTTCGCGAGCTGCGCCAGCAGCGCCTGCTCGGCAGTCGGTGTGCCCGCCGCCGCAGTGGCCACGGCGGCGCGAGGTTCGGGCGGCCCTGCAGGCGCCGAGACAGGGGAATCGTGCTCGTTCATGATGGTCAAATCGCTGGAACTGGAGGGCCGTTCGCGGTGGCGGGACGCGGGTCCTCGCCTCTCAGGAGCAAGGGGCGAACAGCGGTCGGATCTCGCGGGAAGGATACCAATATACCTTGTCGCCCCGCTCCTCGACCCTGACAGGAATGAGGCGCGAGCCCCTGCACGGACCGCCCACGCACAGCCCGTCGGCCGGCTGGTAGAGGGCGCCGTGGATCGAGCAGATGATCCACTCGCGGCTGTCATCGAGGAACTGCCCCGGCTGCCAATCCATCTCGGCCGGCACGTGCGCGCAGCGGTTCACGTACGCCACGGGGCGACCGTCGTATCGCAGTGCGAAGGCGCGCACCGGCTCGTCCCAGAGCATCACATCGAAGAGCACTGCGGCTGCGCGCTCCTCGAGCGCAGAGCCGTCGCACAGCTCGATGCCCTCCTCGTGGGCCGGCATCGGCGCGTTGTGCGCGGCGGGCGGGCTCGTCATGCGTGCTGCTCCAGCCAGCGGTGCAATTCGTCCACCGAATGCGCGATGAACCGCGGCTCCAGGACATGGAAGGTCTCGGGCTCGTGCGCGCCGTAGCTCACCGCCACACTCGCCGTGCCGGCGTTGAGGGCGAGCTGCAGGTCATGGGTGGTGTCGCCGATCATCAGCGTGCGATCGGGCTCCACCCCGAGCTCGGCCATCAGCTCCTGCAGCATCAGCGGGTGAGGCTTGGACGCGGTCTCGTCGGCCGTGCGGGTGGCATCGAACACCCCGCGCAACTGGGCTGTCGCCAGCGCCTCGTTCAGCCCCCGGCGCGACTTGCCGGTGGCCACGCCCAACCAGTGCTGCCGCTGCTTGAGCGAGGCCAGCATCGGCAGCACCCCCTCGAAGAGCGACAGCTCGTGCTGCCTGGCGAAGTAGTGATGGCGATACCGGCGCGCCAGCTCGGGGTAGCGCTCCCGCGGCAAGCCCGGCACGGCATGGGCCAGGGCGTCCTCCAGGCCCATGCCTATCACGTACGCCGCCTGCCGGTCGGTGGGCACCGTCACCTCCAGGTCGGCACAGGCCGCCTGGATGCAGCGCACGATGAGCGCGGTCGAATCGAACAGCGTGCCGTCCCAATCAAAGACGATCAAATCGAACTGGCGGGATCTCATGAGGGCAGATGGTCCAACAACTCCCGGCACAACGCAGGCAGTGGGGCTTCGAGCTCGAGCGGCGCGCCGGTGGCCGGGTGCTCCAGGCGCAGTCTTCTGGCGTGCAGGAACATCCGGTCGAAGCGCACGCCCGGCACCGCCTCGCCCCGCGCCATCGCCTTGTTGAGGGCGAAGTCGCCGTACTTCTCGTCCCCCACGATGGGATGCCCCTCGTGGGTGAGATGCACCCGGATCTGATGCGTGCGCCCGGTCTTGATCGTGACGTCCAGCAACGTGTAGCCGCGGTAAGCCTGTGCGACCTTGACCAGGGTGATCGAGCGACGCCCCTCGGCGCTGCCCGGAGCAACCACCCGCACCCGACGCTCGCCCTCGCCCGTGAGGTACTTGTGCAGCGGCAGGTCGATCACCTTGCGCGAGGCGGGCCAGGCGCCGAGCACGAGGGCCGCGTAGGTCTTGCCCATCTCCCGCTCGCGGAACTGGTTCTGCAACGCGGTCAGCGCGCTGCGCTTCTTGGCGATCAAGAGAACGCCGGAGGTCTCCTTGTCCAGCCGGTGCACCAGTTCCAGGAAGCGGGCCTCGGGGCGCGCGCGGCGCAACTGCTCGATCACGCCGAAGCTCACGCCGCTGCCGCCGTGCACCGCCACGCCGGCCGGCTTGTCCACGGCGAGGAAGTGCTCGTCCTCGAACAGGATGGGAAACTCGCGGGCCGGCGCGGGCGCCGGCTCCTCCCGGGCCGCCAGCCGCACCGGCGGCACCCGCACCTCGTCGCCCATCGCGAGCCGCTGGTCGGCGCTCGCCCGGCCCCGGTTGACCCGCACTTCCCCGCTGCGCACGATGCGGTAGACGAGCGTCTTCGGGGCGCCCTTGAGCGTTTTGAGCAGGAAGTTGTCCAGCCGCTGGCCGGCCGAGGCTTCATCGACCACCAGGTGCCGCACCGACGGGGCCTCGGGGGCACGCGGGGCAGGGTTTTCCGCGGGCTTGCGCCGGGCGGAGGCTTTCCCTCCTATAATGCGTTGCACCACGTTTGTGTTGTAAGTGTTTGATTTTCAAGAGTTTACCCGCCACCCTCCACGCATGTCGGAGCGCGAGCGGCAACACTGCGACGCAAACGGGTATCGGTGACGCGCCGGCGCTCGCTTCGGGCGCCGCCACCCGGCCCTGTCGTCTCCCGACCCGCCTCCCATCGGCGCGCCTTGCGCGGCCGGCAGCGGGCGCAGGAGGCAGACGCGGCCCGAGGCGGCTCGATGAGCGACGTGGCGCGTCGCATGCTTGAGGTGATGCAACGCCGCGTCGGCGTGGCGGGCGGCTTCCCAAGGTGAAGTCGCGGTCGCGCCGGCTCGGCGGAAGAGCAAACGTCGAAAGAACCCAAGAACAAGGTTTCCCGGCAGCAGGCCACGACGACGAAGCGAGATCCGCTCTCGCGCCGCCCCTGGGGCGGTTTCGTCTGCCCTTGAACCTGCTGCCCGTGTCCTCGCGTCTTCCCCCACGGATGTCGTCCACCCTGCACCCCCCACTCCCTGCACCGCCTGCTCGGCGGCCGCGTCGGCTCGCGCCGTGCGGCCCCGCACGTTCGGGCCAGGGAGCCGGATTGCCCGCGAGGGCCTCGGGTGTCGGGGACTCGGGGGCCGCCCTCGTGGAACAGGGCGCGCACGCCAGGGCACACGCGCCAACGCTGCACGCCTGACCGCTCTTGGCGGTTCTCCTGCAGTCCAGGGCGATTCCTTCCGGTTTTTTCTCGTTTCTCGTGCATCGGTGAGTCGCCCCGGACCTGTCGTCGGGGCGGCATGTGATGGTGCCGCGGCGCTTTCGCCGGGCACGAGGAGCGCAAATGAAACGCATGCTGATCAACGCGACGCAGCAGGAAGAGCGTCGCCTGGCCATCGTCGATGGCCAGAAGCTGTTGGACTTCGAGACCGAGATCGAAGGCCGCGAGCAACGCAAGGGCAACATCTACAAGGCGGTCGTCACGCGCGTCGAGCCCTCGCTCGAGGCGTGTTTCGTCGACTACGGCGAGGAGCGCCACGGCTTCCTGCCCTTCAAGGAGATCGCCCGCAGCTACTTCAAGGAAGGCGTGGACGTGCGCAACGCGCGCATCTCCGACGTCATCCGCGAGGGCCAGGAACTGCTGGTGCAGGTCGAGAAGGAGGAGCGCGGCAACAAGGGCGCGGCGCTGACCACCTTCATCTCGCTGGCCGGCCGCTACCTGGTGCTGATGCCCAACAACCCGCGCGGCGGCGGCGTCTCGCGCCGCATCGAGGGCGAGGACCGCGAGGAGCTCAAGGAAGCGCTCGACCAGCTCGAGTACCCCAAGGGCATGAGCCTGATCGCTCGCACCGCGGGCATCGGCCGCAGCGTCGCTGAGCTGCAGTGGGACCTCAACTACCTGCTCAAGCTGTGGACCGCCATCGACGAGGCTGCCCGCGAGGGCAAGGGCGCCTTCCTGATCTACCAGGAGTCGTCGCTCGTCATCCGCGCGATCCGCGACTACTTCACGCCGGACATCGGCGAGATCCTCATCGACACCGACGACATCTACGAGCAGGCCAAGCAGTTCATGCTGCACGTCATGCCCGACATGTCGAATCGGGTCAAGCGCTACCGTGACGACGCGCCGCTGTTCTCGCGCTTCCAGATCGAGCACCAGATCGAGTCGGCCTACTCGCGCACCGTGCAGCTGCCCTCGGGCGGCGCCATCGTCATCGACCACACCGAAGCGCTCGTCGCCATCGACGTGAACTCGGCGCGCGCTACGCGCGGCGGCGACATCGAGGAAACCGCCCTGCGCACCAACCTCGAAGCGGCCGACGAAATCGCCCGCCAGATGCGCCTGCGCGACCTGGGTGGCCTGATCGTGGTGGACTTCATCGACATGGAGGACTCCAAAAACCGCCGCGAGGTCGAGCAGCGCCTGCGCGACGCGCTGCGCCAGGACCGCGCGCGCGTGCAACTGTCCTCCATCTCCAAGTTCGGCCTCTTGGAGCTGTCGCGCCAGCGCCTGCGCCCCGCCCTCTCCGAAGGCAGCCACATCACCTGCCCGCGCTGCAACGGCACCGGCCACATCCGCGACACCGAGTCCTCCGCGCTGCAAATCCTGCGCATGGTGCAGGAGGAGGCCATGAAGGAGAACACCGCCGCCGTGCATGTGCAGGTGCCGGTCGAGGTCACCTCGTTCCTCCTCAACGAAAAGCGCACCGAGATCACCAAGATCGAGCTCAAGCAGCGCGTGACCGTGCTGCTGGTGCCCAACAAGCACCTGGAGACGCCCAACTACAAGCTCGAGCGCCTGCGCCACGACGACCCGCGGCTGGAGAACCTGCAGGCCAGCTACACGATGATCGACGAGCCGGAGGACGAGGTCGGCATCACGCGGCGCGAGAAGGCCAAGTCCAAGCAGGAGCCCGTGATCAAGGGCCTGCTGCCCGAACAGCCCGCGCCGGTGCCGCAACCGAAGGAAGAGGCTGCGGCGGCGCCCACGCCTGCGCCGGTGCCCGCCCCCGCCCCGGTGGCCGCGCCGGCCGCCGGCGGCTTCCTCGGGTGGCTCAAGAAGCTCTTCGGCGGGGCCCCTGCGCCCGCCCCGGTGACCGAGCCCCCCTCCGCACCAGCTCCCGCGCCCGCAGCGAAGGAGCCGGGAGAGTCCCGCCGTCGTGGCGAGCGCGAACGCCGCGGCGGCCGCGAAGGCCGGGGTGAAGGAGGCCGGCCCGAAGGCCGCGAGGGCACCAAGGAAGGCCGGGAGGGTCGCCGCGAAGGCACGCGCGCCGAAGGTCGGACCGGCCAGGAGCGCGGCGAGCGCGCCGAGCGCCAGGACCGCCGGCCCAAACCCGAGCGCGCCGAAGCCGAGGCCGCGGAGGCGCGCCGGGAGCGCGAGCCTCGCGCCGAGCCGAGCGCTCAGGAAGGCCGCCAACGTCCCGAGCGCGAGCGCCGGGGTCCGCGTCCCGAGCGTGTCGAGCAGGAGGCGCCCGCGGCCGTCATGCCGCCGCCCGCGCAGGCCGCTAAGCCGGCACAGGAGTTCGCCGACACCGTTCCGCAGCCTGCCGGCGCCGAAGCCGGCGGTGAAGGCGCGGGGCCCCGCGAAGGGGGCGGACGCCGTCGCCGCCGCGGGGGCCGCGGCCGCCGCGGCGAGCGCGCTGCGGGCGCCGAGGGCGCGCTGGCCGATACCGGCGAGGAGCTGAGCCCGCTGGAAGCCGAAGCCGTGAGCCCGGCCGTCAGTGAGGTGGAGCCCGAGGCCGCCGCAGCGGCCGCCGCCGAAACGCCGGCCGACGACGTGCCGCGCGAGCCCGGCGAAGGCGAAGGCCGCCGGCGCCGTTCGCGCGACCGTTTCCGCCGCGAGCGCCGGGAAGGCGAAGCCGCGGCAACCCCGGAGGCTGCGGCTGAAGAGCAGGCGGCCGCGGGCGCGCCCGCGGCCGCCGAAACCGCCGCCGCGGCCCCGGCGCTGGCAGCGGCCGTCGAGCCCACCGGAGTTGCCACCGAGGCTGCGACCGGCGCGGCCCCCGAGCCCCTGGCCGAGCCTGTCTCAGCGGCCCCCGCGCCGGCCCAGGTCGAGGCGGGCCCCGCCGTGACGGCCGCCGAGTCTTACGTGCTGCCCTTGGACGAACTGCGAGCCCTGGCACAGGCAGCCGGCCTGGAATGGGTCAACTCCGACGCCGACAAGGTACGCGCGGCCCAGGAGGCGATCGCCCGTCAGCCGGCCCCGGCGCGCGTGCCCCGAGAACGCAAGCCCGCGGTGCAGATCGACAACGGGCCGCTGGTGCTGGTCGAAACGCGCCTGGACCTTGCGGACTTCAAGCTGCCGATCGACGGCGCCGGCGTGCCGGCTGCAGCGCGCGAATCGACCCCCGTCTGACAGCCCGCGGCCTCGTCCGCGTCATCGAACAGAAAGCCCCGCCTCGGCGGGGCTTTTGGTTCCACTTTACCGAGTGGCCGATGGGAGACGCACCGTGTGAAGCTCGGGCACGAGACATGTCGCGTCTTGGCGGCGGCCCCCGCCCGCCGTGCCGGCCCTCACGGCAGCCGTGACAGCGCCTGCAAGTACGGGGCGTGGTGCATCAACTCGTCCCACGGACGGGGCGCCGTCTGCGGCAGCAGGTCCAGGCGCCGGGCCTCGCTTCGCGCACAGGCCTGCCAGCGGCCCTGCTGCAACGCGTCCCACAGACCGTCCAGCAACTCGTCCACCGGGCGCCCCCCGTCGAGCGACTGGTTGCACAGCAAAACCAGGTCGCACCCGGCGTTCAGCGCGGCGAGCGCCGCCTCCACCGGGGTGCCCGCCACGCTCGCGCCTTGCATGCTGAGATCGTCGCTGAAGATCGCACCCGTGAAGCCCAGCCGCCCGCGCAGGATGTCTTGCAGCCAGCGCTCGGAGAAGCCCGCCGGCTGCTTGTCCACCTTCGGGTAGATCACGTGCGCCGGCATCACGGCGGGCAGCGAGGTGCTGAGCCATTCGTAGGGCTTGGCGTCGTCTTCGAGGATCGCCTTGAGCGAGCGGCGGTCGACCGGCACGTCCACGTGCGAATCGGCGGCCACGTAACCGTGGCCGGGGAAGTGCTTGCCGCACGATTGCATGCCGGCCAACAGCAGTCCGTGCATCACGCTCTTGGCGAGCATCGTCACCACGCGCGCGTCGCGGTGGAAGGCGCGGTCTCCGATCACGCCGCTCGGCCCGTGGTCCAGGTCGAGCACAGGGGTGAAGCTCAAGTCCACGCCGCACGCGCGCAGCTCGCTCGCCAGCACATAGCCGCAGGCGGTGGCCGCGTCGGTGGCCAGCAGCGCATCGCGCATCCACAACTCGCCGAGCGTGCGCATCGGCGGCAGGTGGGTGAAGCCGTCGGTGCGGAAGCGCTGCACGCGCCCGCCTTCGTGATCCACGCATATCAGCACATCGGGCCGGATCGACTTGATCTCGGCCGTCAGTTCGGTAAGTTGCCGGCGGTCTTCCCAGTTGCGGGCGAACAGGATCAGCCCGCCCGTCAGCGGGTGTTCCAGTCGGCGCCGGTCGTCATCGTTCAGACGGGTGCCGGCGATGTCGAGCACCACGGGGGCGTGGATGGAGTGGGTGTTGTTCATCTCGTGTCGTCGGTCAGGCAGTCGGTCGTGCATGCGATCGGGTGTCGGCAAGGCGTGCTGTCTGCAGCGCTCAGGCATCGGCCGTGGGTGTGGTCTCCACCACCACGAAGCTCGCCGCCATGTCGGTCTCGTCCGTCACGCTCACATGCGCGCGCAGCGAGCGCGCTTCGAACCAGGCCTTCAGTTCGCCGTGCAGCCGAATCTCGGGCTTGCCGCTCGGGGCCTTGACGACCTCGCAGTCGCGCCAGGTCATCGGCATGCGCATGCCCAGCCCGATCGCCTTGGAGAACGCCTCCTTGGCCGAAAAGCGCGTCGCCAGGTACCGCAGGCCGCGCGCTTCGACCCGGCTCATGCGGGCGTGGAAGACTTCCAGCTCGTGAGGTCCCAGCACCCGGCGCGCGAAACGCTCGCCATGCCTGCGCCAGGCTGCCTCGATGCGGCGCACGTCGCACAGGTCGGTGCCGATGCCGTAGATCATGCCGCCGCCCGCCGGGCTCGCACCGCCTCGGCCTTGAAGTCCGCGATCGCCTGGCGCAGTCCGACGAACACCGCCCGCCCGATGAGCGCGTGCCCGATGTGCAACTCGGCCACCTCCGGCAAGGCAGCGACCGCGGCCGTGCTGCTGGGGCGGGCCTGAGGGCCTGCATCGTCCGAAAGCGCGAGCCCATGGCCCGCATGGGTGCGCAGGCCCAGGGCGCGCGCGCGCCGCAAGCCCTCGCGCAAGCGGTCCAGTTCGCGCTGCATCCCCGCAGCATCGCCGTCCCACCAGGCGTTCGCATAGGCGCCCGTGTGCAGTTCCACGCACGGCGCGCCGGTGCCCGCGGCGGCCTCGATCTGCGCCGGCTCCGCCCCGATGAAGAGGGACACACGGCACCCCGCCTGCGCAAGGCGTTGGCAGGCCTCGCGCACACGGTCGAACTGGCCGGCCACGTCCAGCCCGCCTTCGGTGGTCACTTCCTGGCGCCGCTCGGGCACCAGGCACACATGTTGCGGCCGCACCCGCTCGATGATGCCGAGCATCTCGTCGGTGACGGCCGCCTCGAAGTTGAGCGGCACCGCGATCGCCTCCTTCAGGCGCTCGACGTCCTCGTCGCGGATGTGCCGGCGGTCTTCACGCAGGTGGAAAGTGATGATGTCGGCCCCGGCCTCGACGGCCAGGCAGGCTGCGGCGACGGGATCGGGGTGGCGCCCCCCGCGCGCATTGCGCAGCGTGGCGACGTGGTCGATGTTCACGCCCAGCAAGGGCGCGTCCGAGGGGCCGGCGAAGATCATGGCGGCAGCAGTTCGATGAGGAGTTGGCGGGTGCGCAGCACCGACGTGCCCAGATGATAGTGAAGCAGCGGCCGCAGGGCCGCCTTGAGCTCGGGCAGGGCGGCCTCACACGCCTGCTGCACGTCGGCGGGGCCACCCGTGACCGGCCACGCTTGGAGGGCTCGCTCCAGCGACCTCAGCACACGGCCCGGCACGCCGGGCTCGCCGGCCGGCGCCTCCATCACGCCTGCGTCGCCATGCACTCGGTACACCGTCTCATCGCTCACCGAGGCCTGGGTGAGCGTCACCACGTCCAGCTCGGGCAAGACACCCAGCTCGCGCAGGAGCAGCAGCTCGAAGGCGCGCAGCGCACGCTGCACCTCGCGCTCCGGCCCTCGCAGACTCGGCAGCGTGGCCGCGTAGGCATCGAAGAGCCGCGGATGCGGATCGGCCCGCGCCAGCAGCTTCATCAGCAGCTCATTGAGATAGAAGCCGGTCAGCAAGGCCGCCCCGGTGAGCATGGCTGCGCCGCCCGCCCACTCGGCCGCCTTGAGGGTGTGGACCTCGCCGCCCTCCTCCTCGCGCACGCTGAAGGCCACGGCCAGGCGCTGGAAGGGCAGCAGCGCCGAGCGCAACTGCGAATAGGGCCGCTTGGCCCCTTTGGCCACCAGCGCGACACGCCCGTGGTGACGCGTGAAGACGTCGAGGATCAGGCTGGACTCGCTCCAGTCGTACCGGTGCAGCACGTAAGCCGGCTCGCCGGTGATGCGTTGCACCGGGGTGCGCGAGCGGGCGGAGGTCACGGCAACGCGCTCCCTGGGCAGCCGGGCCTCATTCGTACCCGTAGCTGCGCAGGCGCTCCTCGTCGTCGGCCCAGCCCGAGCGCACCTTGACCCACAGCTCGAGGAAGACCTTGGCGTCGAGCAGCTTCTCCAGCTCCAGGCGCGCCTCGGTGCCGATGCGCTTGATCCGCTCTCCGCCCTCGCCGATCACGATTGCCTTGTGCGCCTCGCGCTCCACGACGATGGTGGCCGCGATGCGACACAGGCGACTCTTCAGTGCGGGGCGTCGGGGCGCGGCACCGTCCTTGGCCGCGGCTGCGCTCGCCGCTTGCATCGGCTCCTCCTCGAACTGGTCGATCACGACCGTGGAGGTGTACGGCAGCTCGTCGCCGGTCAGCCGGAAGAGCTTCTCGCGCACGATCTCGGCCGCCAGGAACCGCTCGCTGCGGTCGGTCAGCGCCTGCGGGTCGTACCACCACGGCTGCTGTGGCAGGTAGGGCCGAACGATGCCGAGCAGCTTCTTCACGTCGTCCGGCCGCTTGGCGGACATGGGCACGAACTCCGCGAAGGGATGCCGCTCCTGCATGCTCTTGAGCCACGGCGCCAGTTCGGCGCGCCGCACCACCTTGTCGAGCTTGTTGGCCACGAGCAGCGTGGGGATCTGCGACGGGATCACCGCCAGCGCCTTCGCATCGTCCAGGCCGAAGCGGCCGGCCTCGACGACGAAGAGCACGACGTCCACGTCGCTCACCGTGGCCAGCACCGTGCGGTTGAGCGTGCGGTTGAGCGCATTGCTGTGGCGCGTCTGGAAACCGGGCGTGTCCACGAACACATACTGGCTGTCGCCTTCGGTGCGGATGCCGGTGATGCGGTGGCGCGTCGTCTGCGCCTTGCGCGAGGTGATGCTGACCTTCTGGCCCACCAGCGCATTGAGCAGCGTGGACTTGCCCACGTTGGGGCGACCGACGATGGCGACGAGGCCGCAGCGCTGCGCCTCGGGAGCGATCTCGGCCGCGGAGACGGTGGAGTCCGGGGACTCGGAAGGGGTCACGGGTTCTTGGTTCACGGGTGAGGCGGTGGACGGGCCACCGGATGCGCGGGCGTCTTATCGCCCGCCAGACTTCAGTGTAGCGAGGACGGCGCGGGCGGCCTCCTGCTCGGCGGCGCGGCGCGAGCTGCCCTCTCCTTGCGCCGACACGCCCAGCGCGTCGACGCTGCAGCGGACGACGAACACCTGCTGGTGCGCGTGCCCCCGCGTCTCGACGATGGCATAGACGGGCAAGGCCATGCGCCGCCCCTGCAGCCATTCCTGCAGTTCGGTCTTCGGGTCCTTCGCGGCGGCTTGCAAGTCCGAGGCGGCGAGCGCTTGGGCGAACAGGCGTTGCACGACGGCCAGCGCGGCCGGAAAGCCCGCGTCGAGGTACACCGCGCCGACCAGGGCCTCCAGTGCGTCGGCGAGGATCGAGGCGCGCTGCGCGCCGCCGCTGCGGGCCTCGCCTTCGCCGAGGCGCAGGCAGCGGGGCAGTTCGAGTTGCAAGGCGACCTGGTGCAGGCTGTCCTGGCGAACCAGGCGTGCCCGCACGCGCGAGAGGTCGCCTTCGTCGGACGCCGCGAAGCGCTGGTACAGCAGGGCGGACATCGCCAGCCCGAGCACCGCGTCCCCGAGAAACTCCAGCCGCTCGTTGTGATCGGCCCCGAAACTGCGGTGCGTGAGCGCGGTATGCAGCAGGGCCGGGTCGCCGAAGCGATGTCCGAGGCGCTGCTGCAGGTCGTCCAGGGCGTGGGTCACGGGCGTCGGGCCGCCCCGCAAGCCGGAAGGCGGCTCAACGGGAACTGCCGGAGTACTTGATCAGCAGGTAGACCGGGCCGAACAGCTCGATCTCCTTGTCGTAGGCGAAGCTCACGACGATCTGGTCGTTGACCTTCGTCACGTCCAGATCCTTGCCCGAGATCGAGGTGATGGAGTACTCGATCTGCTTCTGCCGCTCGAAGGCCGCGCGGATCTCGGGCACCGTGGTGCCGCCTTCATGCGCCACCTTGCGCACCGTGCGCTGGATCGTCCAGTACTCGTTGAGCGTCGGGAAAACGCGCATCGCGATCAGACCCAGGAACGAGATGACGATGGCCCAGAACAACAGGCCGATGAGCGTGATGCCGCGCTGATGCCGCGCCAGGCGTGGGATCATCGGACAGCTCCTGCGAAATACGGAAAGGGTGCTCACTTGAACGAACCGATCCGGCCGAGGTTACCCAAATTCATCCAAATGAAAAAGGCTTTTCCGACGATGTTCTCGTCGGGCACGAAGCCCCAGTAGCGCGAATCTTGCGAGTTGTCGCGGTTGTCGCCCATCACGAAGTAGTGGCCGGCCGGCACCTTGCAAGCCACACCCTCGGCGGTGTAGCGGCACTGGTCGCGATGCGGGTACTCGTCGGCCGCCATCACGAAGGGCGGCGCCTCCTTCTGCGTGAGCACCCGGTGCTCCACCGCGCCCAACTGCTCGCTGAACATCTGTGCGTAACGACGGCTGTCCTCGTCGTAGTACTCGCCCAACGGCTGCGTCGGCACCGGCTTTCCGTTGATGAAGAGCCGCTTGTTCAGATAGGCCACCTCATCACCCGGCACGCCCACCACCCGCTTGATGTAGTCGATGGAGGTGTCCTTCGGGTAGCGGAAGACGATCACGTCACCACGCTCGGGCGTGTGGTTCTCGACGATCTTGGTGTTGGCCACCGGCAGGCGAATGCCGTAGTGGTACTTGTTGACGAGGATGAGGTCACCCACCAGGAGCGTGGGCACCATCGAGCCGGAAGGGATCTTGAACGGCTCGAACAGGAACGAGCGCAGCAGGAACACCGCGCAGATGACGGGAAACAGCCCCGCCGTCCAGTCGAGCCACCATGGCTGGGCCAGCACCTGCCGCCGTGCCGCCTCGACGTCACCGTCGACCTGCTGGATGCCCTGGCGAGCCAGTTCCGCCCGGCGCGCCTGCGCCTGTTGGGCCAGCCGCTCGGCGGCGCGCTCGCGGGCCGGACGGAAGTGGAAACGCTCGGCCAGCCAGTAGGCCAACGTCACCACCGTGAGGATCAGCAGCAGCAACGAGAAGTTGCCGCGCCACATTCCGAGATACCAGCCGCCCAGGTAAAAGATCAGGCAGGCGTACAACGCTCCAGTGAGCAGTCCCATCCGGGCTCCACAGGTAAAGTCAGGACCGGTCGCAGCCGAGCGAACGCGGCACTTCAATCGTCGACTTGAAGGATGGCCAGGAAGGCTTCCTGCGGCACCTCGACGGAGCCGATCTGCTTCATCCGCTTCTTGCCGGCTTTTTGTTTTTCAAGCAACTTGCGCTTGCGGGTGATGTCACCCCCGTAGCATTTTGCCAGCACGTTCTTGCGCAGCGCCTTGATCGTTTCGCGGGCGATGATGTTGCTGCCGATCGCCGCCTGGATGGCCACATCGAACATCTGGCGCGGGATGATCTCGCGCATCTTGGCCGCCACCTCACGCCCGCGGTGCTGCGCCTGCGTGCGGTGCACGATGATCGACAGTGCATCGACCCTGTCGCCGTTGATGAGCATGTCCACCTTGACGACATCGGCCGCGCGGTACTCCTTGAACTCGTAGTCCATCGACGCGTAGCCGCGCGAGACGGACTTGAGCTTGTCGAAGAAGTCCAACACGATCTCGGCCAGGGGCATGTCGTAGGTGAGCATCACCTGCCGGCCGTGGTAGGCCATGTTGAGCTGCACGCCGCGCTTCTGGTTGGCCAGGGTCATCACCGGGCCGACGTAGTCCTGCGGCATGTACAGGTGCACCGTGACGATCGGCTCGCGGATCTCGCGGATGCGCCCCTGGTCGGGCATTTTCGACGGGTTCTCGACCTGCAGCACCGTGCCGTCGTTCAACTCGACTTCGTACACCACGCTCGGCGCGGTGGTGATGAGGTCCTGGTCGAACTCGCGCTCGAGCCGCTCCTGCACGATCTCCATGTGCAAGAGGCCCAGGAAGCCGCAGCGGAAGCCGAACCCGAGCGCCTGCGACACTTCGGGCTCGAAGCGCAACGACGAGTCGTTGAGCTTGAGCTTTTCCAACGCGTCACGCAGCGAGTCGTACTCGCTCGCCTCGGTCGGGTAGAGCCCCGCGAACACCTGCGGCTGGATCTCCTTGAAGCCGGGCAGCGGCTCCGCTGCCGGCCCCAGGCAGTTCGGCGTCTTCTTCTCGTGGGTGATGGTGTCGCCCACCTTGGCCGCCTGCAACTCCTTGATGCCGGCGATGACGAACCCCACCTCGCCCGCCGCCAGCACGTCGCGGGGCACCGACTTCGGGGTGAAGATGCCCAGTTGCTCGGCCGTGTAGGCCGCCCCCGTGGCCATCAGCTTGATGCGGTCGCCGCGCCTGAGACCGCCGTCGACCACCCGCACCAGCATCACGACGCCGACGTAGTTGTCGAACCAGGAGTCGATGATCATGGCGCGCAGCGGGCCATCGGGGTTGCCCCGCGGGGGCGGCATGCGGGTGATGATGGCTTCGAGGATGTCGTCGATGCCCATGCCCGTCTTCGCGGAGCACGGGATCGCATCCGTCGCATCGATGCCGATCACGTCCTCGATCTCCGCCTTGGCCCGGTCCGGGTCCGCCTGCGGCAGATCCATCTTGTTGAGCACGGGCACCACCTCGACGCCCAACTCGATCGCGGTGTAGCAGTTGGCCACCGTCTGCGCCTCGACCCCCTGGCTCGCGTCGACCACGAGAAGCGCACCCTCGCAGGCCGAGAGCGACCGGCTGACTTCGTAGGAGAAGTCCACGTGGCCCGGGGTGTCGATCAGGTTGAGGTTGTAGGTCTGGCCGTCGCGCGCGGTGTAGGTGAGCGCGGCCGTCTGCGCCTTGATGGTGATGCCGCGCTCGCGCTCGATGTCCATCGAGTCGAGCACCTGCGCTTCCATCTCACGGTCGCTCAGGCCCCCGCAACGCTGGATCAGACGGTCGGCGAGCGTGGACTTGCCGTGGTCGATGTGGGCAATGATCGAGAAGTTGCGGATGTGGTTCATGGATGGGGACGACAGGTGCATTCACGCCGCGCCGAGCGCACCGCGCGCGCTCCTCGAGGGGCCGCCGCAGTGAAAAAAAAGGCGCGTCGAATCGGCGACGCGCCTTCCAACAAAAAGGTATGGCAACTGCTTTGTTGGACCTTCATTGTAGCCAAAACCCCTCTTCGCCAAGCCGCGCCACGTGTCGCCGGGGCCACGTTGCACGTCGCCAACAGGCTTTTTGTGAACAGCTTATCAACAGGGGCTTGTGGACGATTTGGGGATAGCCGGAAGCGGCCGGAACTACAACGAAACCGTAGCCAGAAACGCGCGCGTACCGGTTCGATTGTATCGAAATCCCGACCCAATCTCCGCCCGGCAGGCGGAAATGTTAGTGCGCACACACATCTCGCGTCGGTCGACTTGTCCACACCGCGACCCTGCTTCTCTCATCTGACGAAAAAACCCGACAACCTAGTCGGTTGCCGGGTCCACTTTACGGCGCGCGGCGTCCGAGCCCCGCCGCCCCCGCTCAGCGCGGGCGGATCACTGCGTACTGCGCCCACTCTCCTCGACGGAAGAGGACATTGAACGGTTTGGTGCGGTCCATGCGTGAGAGCAGCTGCTCGAACTGTCGCGCGTCCTTCACCTCGGTGTTGGCCACCGCAAGGATCACATCGCCCTCGCGCAGCCCGGCGCGCGCGGCCGGCCCTTCGGCCGCCTCCACACGCACGCCGCCGCGCACGTTCAGTTCGCGCTGCTGCGCGGGGGTGAGGTCGCTCACCACCAGCCCCAGCGAGCCGGCCACCCCCGCAGAAGGGCCGCTCGGGCGCGGCTCTGTGGGCGCCGCACGCGCGCTGCGCTCCGGCTCGAACTCGGCCACCGTGACGTGCATGTTGCGCGTCGCCCCGCGGCGGAAGACCTGCACCTCCACCTTGCTGCCGGGCTTGGTGTTGCCCACGATGCGCGGCAGGTCCGAGGCCTTCTCGATCGCCTTGCCGTCGAAGCGCGTGATGATGTCACCGGGCTCCATGCCGGCACGCGCCGCCGGGCCGCCTTCCTCGACGCTGCGAACCAGCGCGCCCATCGCCTTGCCGAGCCCGATGGACTCGGCGACCTCGCGGGTGACCTGGTCGATCTGCACGCCGATGCGGCCCCGGATCACGCGCCCCGTGGTGCGCAGCTGTTCGGCGACGCGCATCGCCTCGTCGATGGGGATGGCGAACGAGATGCCCATGAAGCCGCCCGAGCGGCTGTAGATCTGCGAGTTGATGCCGACGACCTCGCCGCGCATGTTGAGCAGCGGGCCACCGGAGTTGCCCGGGTTGATCGCGACGTCGGTCTGGATGAAGGGCAGGTAGTCACCCGTCTCGCGCGCCTTGGCACTCACGATGCCGGCGGTCACGGTGTTCTCCAGGCCGAACGGCGAGCCGATGGCCACGACCCACTCGCCCACCTTGAGCTTGCCGACGTCGCCGATGCGCACGGGCTGCAGGCCACTCGCGTCGATCTTGACCACCGCCACGTCGGTGCGCTTGTCGGCCCCGACGATCTTGGCCTTGAACTCGCGCTTGTCGGCCAGCGTGACGTACACCTCGTCGGCGCCGTCCACCACGTGCGCATTGGTCATGATGTAGCCGTCCGCACTCAGCACGAAGCCCGAGCCCAGTCCGCGCGGCTGCTCTTCCTCGGGCGCCTGGCGCGGCCCGCGGCGCGGATCCTGCCTCGGGCCGGGCAGCGGAATGCCGAAGAAGCGCCGGAAGAACTCCTGCATCTCCTCGTCCATCTGCGGGCCCGGCATCTGGCCGGGGCGCACCTTCTCGGTGGTGCGAATGTTGACCACCGAAGGCCCGACGCGGTCGACCAGTTCCGTGAAATCGGGCAGCGCCGCGGCCGCCTGGGCCCGTCCGGGCAGCGGCCAGAGGATCAGGCACGCCAAGGCCGCGAGCAGTGTCACGGCCAGGCGCTGCCAGCGCAGGGTCACTGCATGCGTTGTATGGGTTCTTGCAGTCATCGCTCACCTCAGGGAACACGCCGCGCGTCGCCGCGCGGCCACTCAAGGCCGCGGGACGCACTCACGGACGCCGCTCGAGGCCTTGCACGAACAGACGCAACCCCGCGGGCGGCACCTCGCCCACCGCGGTGATCCACCAATCCTTGTAGCGCTGCGTCAGGGTCTGCGTGGCGCCCATGCTCACCAGCATCTCCTTGCGATGCGGCTTCGCGTCGTAGGGTTCCACGAACAACGAGACGTGGGCCAGTCCGTCGGAGAAGATGGCCTGCAGCACCGCAGCGGGGGCCGCCTCCTCGACCTCCTGCGCCACACCCGGCTTCAACCCGCGCCGCACGACGCTGACCTGCCGGAAGCCGGGCACCTTGGCGCGGAACGTCCACCCTTCCTGCTCGAAGGAGGTCTTGACCATCTCCGGGCGTGCCACCTTGTAGCCGTCCAGCCGCTTCATCGGCCCCAGCACCGCCTCCGGCTGAGGCTTGACGCCGATGGCCACATCGGAAAAGGCCGACGACTCGAGCACCTGATCCTGCTCGTCGAGCATCTCGGCGCGCAGCAGCAGCCCCGTCTTGCGTTCGGACCACAAGCGGTAGCCGTACCGCAGCGTGTCCTTCGGCTTGACGAGCAGCACGTCCGCCTCGTGCCCCGCGACCCGCTCCACGCCCAGCCGGTGCACGTCGTAGTGGTCGGTCAGGCGTTCGCCGTCGCTTTGCAGCAGCCCGGGGAAGGTCGTCAGGGTCTCCCGATGCTCGACCATCGCCGTGCGCGAGGCGGGCCACAACGTGATGACCGTGGCGTTGTGACGAAACACCTTGCGCATCTGCCCGTCGAGCGACTCGATGCGCTCGAACTGGTTCGGGCCTTCGCAGTAGTGAACGATGCGCGCGCTGGCCACCTGCCCACCCGCGCTCACGACGAAAGTGCCCTGGAAGTTGTTGCGCCGGGCCGCCTCATGGATGCGCAGCAGCCACTCGCGCACCTCGGCCCGGCTCAGCGGTGCGGCCATCGTCTGCCCCGCCACCGCGGCACCGGCCAAAGCGAGGAACGTCCATGCCACCAACGGGGCCCACCAGCGTTGCCACTGCATCCGCACTCCCTGTCAGCGGCTCGGGCCTTCGTAGGTGGCACTGCGCAGGAAGCCCGACGGCACCCCGAGCGCCGAGCTGCCGTCGAACTGCTTGTGCGCCGAAAGGTACTGGTCGAGCCGGGCATCGCGCACCAGCGCGCCGTTGGCCAACTGGGACTGAGCGATTGGCGTGTGCACCACGACCGTTTGCGAAGCCGGCAGCGCCGGGCTCGCCGACGCCTGCAGCGCCACGGGTTGTACGGCGGCCGGGGCCGCGGGCGTGGCCCCGGTCAGGGTCAGGCCCGCGCCGCCACCGGCGGGTGCGAATTCGGGCGTGCGCGTCACACTGAGCACGCCGACCACGGCCATCACGCCGGCCGCCGTCGCCAGCGGCGCGGTCCAGGCCCGCCGGCGCCGACGCCAGACGAGCGCCCGGCGGGCCTCCTCGTCCGCCTCCGAGGGGTGCCCCTCGGCGGGCGCGGTGAGGGGCGCGGGCGCGACGATCGGCGGCTCCGCCGACAGACGCTCACGCAGCCGGGCGACGAAGACGACGTCGTCGCGCCCGCGGCCGGCCAATTCGTCGGAGCGCATCACGTCGCCAATCAGGTGATACAGATGCCAAGTCTCGCAGATGCCGGCGCGCGCGGCCGGGTCGTCCCGCCATGCGGCCAGGGTCTGCTGGAGATCCTCGGTTCCGGCTTCGCCGTCGGCCAGCGCCGACAGGCGTTCGCGCGCCTGCCGGCTCAGCCCTCGATCCACACCATCCATCGACATCTCAGCACTCCTTCGTCACCAGCGCTTGCCATCCGGCGTATCGAGCAGCGGACGCAACCGCTCGGCGATCGCCTCGCGGGCGCGGAAGATCCGTGAACGCACCGTCCCGATCGGACAATTCATCACCTCGGCGATCTCTTCATAGCTCAAGCCTTCGATCTCGCGCAGCGTGATGGCCTGCCGCAAGTCGTCCGAC